>CAJUKF010000006.1 GCA_910587355.1 uncultured Muribaculaceae bacterium | reverse complement strand
GACACTATACGCCTGACATCATCGCTCACCAACTGGAAAAATCCGCTGGCCCGAGTTTTGTGCCCACTACGAACACTGGAGCGCCGACGACCGGTTCGAGGTCGTCTCCTGAAATGACTACACCGGTTACGGTACGACCCTGCGCAAATGCGCCGACCGCTGCCATAACGATAGTCAATAACAACAAAAAGAGCTTTTTCATACTAATTTGGATTAAACATATAAATACAGCTGATTGACAGACTTGCTAAACACATGTTATCTAAAAAAGTGTTATAGCAAAATGTGGTTGTTAGTGTAAGTTTTTGAAATTAAGTTTTACTTATGTTTATAAATTGATTTATTTAATGGCAATATGACATTAATACTACCTTAGAAAGAACAATAAATCTGGAATAGACGGCTCAAAGTTACAAATAAATTTATGCGGCACAATGGTTTGTTACATTCCGTAATGTTAAATATTGTAAACACAAAACCAGTTTTAATTAATTTTTCGGTAAAACTGGCCGGTAAAACCGTAAAATGTGTTACGAAAAACGGCCTCTGAGCGAACCCGGAGGCCGTTTTTCGGCTGATTATGTTTTTTAACATTATTTTTCGGCAGAACGGACAATTTCCTTCCGTTTCAGGCCAACAGACCCGGAATAAATACAAAAAAATCGGGAAAACCGGCTTTGAAATATATTCAAAGCAGATTTTCCCGATATACCTTTATTATGCTGTATTATTCCTTACGGGGACCGTTGTTTCGACGGGGACCGCGGTCACCGCCTTCACGACGCGGACCACGGGGACGCTCGCCATCACGACGGGGACGCTCGCCACGGGGAGCGCGCTGTGGCTCGACGTAGCCTTCGGGCTTGGGAAGAAGCGCACGCATCGACAGACGGTATTTACCGGTCTTCTTGTCGATTTCAATCAGCTTCACTTTCACCTTGTCGCCTTCCTTAAGGCCGCTGGCTTCCATGTCGTCGAGACGCTCCCATGCGATTTCGCTGATATGGAGCAGACCGTCGCGGTGAGGCATGAATTCAACGAAAGCGCCGAAATCCATAATCGAGCGGACAGTGCCGTCGTATACCTTGCCTTCTTCGGGAAGCTCTACAATGGCATTAATCATCTCGAGGGCCTTGTCAATCGATGCCTTGTTGGCAGCAGCAACCTCGATGTAACCGCCTTCTTCGATTTCGTCGATAGATACGGTGGCGCCGCTTTCTTCCTGGATACCCTGGATAATCTTTCCGCCCGGGCCAATAACCGCGCCGATAAGCTCCTTGGGTATGAGCATTGTTACGATACGGGGTACAGAAGGCTTGTAGTCTTCGCGGGGTGCGGGCATGGCGGCTTCGATAAGGTCGAGGATGTGCATGCGTCCGTCGCGGGCCTGATTGAGGGCGCGCTCGAGGATTTCATAGCTGAGACCGTCGCACTTGATATCCATCTGCGTGGCCGTGATACCGTCGCGTGTGCCGGTAACCTTGAAGTCCATGTCGCCGAGGTGGTCCTCGTCTCCGAGAATATCGCTAAGAATAGCGTATTTGGGGCTCTTGTCGTCGTGGATAAGACCCATTGCGATGCCGCTGACGGGTTTCTTCATCTTCACGCCTGCATCGAGCAGAGCGAGGGTGCCTGCGCATACGGTGGCCATTGACGACGAACCGTTGCTCTCGAGGATATCGCTCACAACGCGTGTAACGTAGGGGAAATCATCGGGAATCATACGCTTGAGAGCACGGTGAGCGAGGTTGCCGTGACCGATTTCACGACGGCCTACGCCGCGCTGTGCCTTGGCTTCTCCGGTCGAGAAAGGCGGGAAATTGTAGTGGAGCAGGAAACGCTCTGTGCCGCGGTTGAGCACGTCGTCGAGAATCTTCTCGTCGAGCTTGGTACCGAGAGTGACGGTAGCGAGAGCCTGAGTCTCGCCGCGGGTAAACACAGCCGAGCCGTGAGGACCCGGGAGGTAATCTGTCTCAATCCAGATAGGACGGATTTCGGTGGTCTTGCGGCCATCGAGACGCACACCTTCGTCGAGCACGCAGCGGCGCATTGCTTCTTTCTCTACATCGTGATAATAACGCTGCACGAGAGGAGTCTTGGCTTCACGCTCTTCTTCGGGGAGCGACTCGATGTATTCCTTGCAGATAGCATCGAATGAATCCTGACGCCAGTGCTTGTCGGCGCTGCCGGTCTTGGCAATCGCGTAGGCACGGTCGTAGCATTTGTCATGCACGTCCTTGCGGAGTTCTTCGTCATTAACTTCGTGACAGTACTCCCGCTTAACGGTCGAGCCCACTTCTTCGGCAAGCTCGAGCTGAGCCTTGCACTGCACCTTGATAGCGTCGTGAGCTGCACGGAGAGCGGCGAGAAGGTCGGCTTCCGACACTTCGTTCATCTCGCCTTCGACCATCATGATGTTGTCGTAGGTGGCGCCGACCATGAGTTCCATGTCGGCGTTCTTGAGCTGTTCGAAAGTGGGGTCAATCACAAACTCTCCGTTGATACGTGCGACACGCACCTCGGAGATAGGGCCGTTGAAGGGTATGTCGCTCACTGCAAGAGCAGCCGAAGCAGCAAGACCGGCAAGGCAGTCGGGGGCATCGACACCGTCGGCCGAGAAAAGTATTATGTTGACAAAAGTGTCTGCGTGATAGTTGTCGGGGAAAAGAGGACGAAGCACACGGTCGACAAGACGTGCTGTAAGAACTTCGTAATCGCTGGCTCGGCCTTCGCGTTTAAGGAATCCGCCGGGGAAGCGGCCGGCTGCCGAGAATTTTTCTTTGTATTCTACCTGAAGCGGCATGAAATCTACACCCTCGCCGGCCTCCTTGGCCGTTACGACTGTAGCAAGCAACATCGTGTTGCCCATGCGCACCTCAACCGCTCCATCAGCCTGCTTGGCAAGTTTGCCGGTCTCGATAGTGATTTCGCGACCGTCGGGCAGCTTGATGGTTTTTTTGATGATGTTCATTAGAATGGTGTTATTTATTTATTTTTTTCTTCAATAATCGCGCAAAGGTACGATTTTTCTCATTAATATACAAATATTATTTCAGCCGGGCGATTTGCCGGGCCGTTTTTGAATCATTTTTTAATGCAAGGAACAAGTATTCTGGGCAAGAACAATCAAATTGAGTCAGGCGAAATTCCGTATTCCTCAATGATATTTTCCACATCTTTTTTCAGCTGCGGAATATGACGGATTACGAGACTCCAGAGAAATTCTGGCTTCACAGAATCATAGCCATGGATTATACGGTTTCGCGTGTCAATTACGGCTTTGCATTCGGCTGTGGAAAGTCATGCTGTATTTTCAGAATACGGTTTATAGCCTCTCCCACTATCTCTGTTTTACGCTCGACTGCGCTTCTGCGCAAATAATCTTTCTCGAAGATATCATATCGCATAGGATAGTCTGCAAAATAACTCTCGACTTCCTCAATCGCACGCTTTACATCGTAAAGATAGACTGCTATATAATCATCCATAAATCAGCAGTTTTTTCTTATCGACGAGAGCCTTGAAAATGGGATTGAGATTCATGCCGTATTCAATAAGGTCAACTTTACGGTTGAATAATTTCTCCAGAGATTCCTTCAGGTCAAAATAATTGCCGACGTAGTCAAATTCATCGTGATTGACAGGCTCAAAGTCGACAAGTAAATCCACATCGCTCTGGTCATTGAATCTATTCGTAAGAATAGAACCAAAGACAGAAAGAGACTTGACTCTATGCAGCCTGCATAAGTCAAGGATTCGCTGCAGATTCAGTTCGATGAGCTTCATATACGCAAATTTAGCGATTATTTCTGACATTTAAACATCTGAAGAAGAAAAATCGTTGTAACTCTGCGATTTCGCGCCAGTTTTCACACGTTGGAGAGCGGTGCTTTTGCCCAATTGAGAGAAAATACCTAAATTTGCCGTGTAAAGCTCAAATCTTATGACTGAACAAGAACTCAAAACACTGCGCCGTGACCCCGACGGCCTCCTTACATACGAATATCTCGCCAACCATATCGGCGAATGCGGACCTGAAGAAATAGATACGCTCATCGAAAACATGGAGCATGTCGACCTCACCGGTCAGTTCCTTGCCAGCGCTGCCCGTTATCTCCATGCGATTGACCCCGAAGGTTATGCTCCGGCAATCCGCACCCTCGTGGCATATGCCATTGATAAGGACCGCGAACACAAATATCTGCCCGATTTGCTCCACGCTCTCTATGGCCCCGACTGCCTCGACAATGCCCAGACGCTCAGCGCCTCGGACGACAACTTCCGCCGCATCTACAAACGTCTCTATCCCACGACAATAATATGAACACGCTCCGCAAACTGTTACCGCTTGCAGCCATAGCACTGATGTGCATCGCCTGCGCCAAAGCCACCGGAGCTGATAACACCGAAATAACAAACAACCCGATGACACAGCAGACTCCCGACACAGCGTCGGTACGCGTGCTCGTAAAGACCACCGCCGGAAATTTCACCGTGCTCCTGTACGGCGACACACCCAAACACCGCGACAACTTCCTAAAGCTCGTTGAAGACGGCTACTACGACAGCACTCTCTTTCACCGCGTAATCAAAGACTTTATGATACAGGGGGGCGACCCCGACTCGAAAAAAGCAGCACCCGGCCAGGCACTCGGCTCGGGTGGTCCCGACTATAAAATCGATGCCGAAATAGTATACCCCAGGCACTTCCACAAGCGCGGCGCCCTCGCGGCCGCACGTCAGGGCGACCAGGTGAATCCCATGAAGCAGTCGTCGGGCTCGCAGTTCTATATTGTCACGGGGCGCAAGGTATCTGAACCCGAAATGCAGCAGATGACCGCTCATCTCAAAAACAAACAGCTGCAGGAAATCTTCAACAGCCTCGCAATGGAGCACCGCGACTCAATCATCGACATGCAGCGCCGCGGCGACCGTCAGGGACTTTCCGCTCTTCAGGACAGCCTCATCAGCCAGACAGAAGCCAAGGCCGCAGCAATGCCCGAGCCGTCGCTTACCGAAGAGCAGAAGCAGGCATACACCACTGTAGGCGGCGCGCCTCATCTCGACGGAGACTACACCGTATTCGGCGAAGTGATTGACGGCATGGACACTATCGACAAAATCGAAAAAGCCGAGACCGACGGACGCGACCGCCCGAAGGACGACATCCGGATTATATCAATGAAAATACTAAAATGAATTTCAAGCCAATACCCGTTGAGCGCCACACTCTGCCCAACGGGCTACGGCTTGTCCACTCCTATGACCCGACGACCGCCATGGCGGCCGTCGATGTATTATATAATGTAGGAGCCCGTGACGAAAGCCGCTCGCTCACAGGTATCGCACATCTCTTCGAGCACCTGATGTTCGGAGGGTCGCTTAACGTGCCCGACTTCGACGGCGAACTCGAAGATGCCGGCGGACAAAGCAACGCCTGGACAAGCAACGACTTCACCAACTTCTACGAAACCCTGCCGGCTCAGAACCTCGACACGGCCCTGCATCTCGAAAGCGACCGCATGCTTTCACCTGCCTTCTCGGAGCAATCGCTGCAGGTGCAGCGCGACGTAGTAATCGAAGAATTCAAGCAGACCTGTCTTGACCGGCCATACGGCCACATATGGCACGATTTGCGTGCACTGCTCTACTCCCAAGACCATCCGTATTCATGGCCGACCCTCGGCCTGACACCCGAACACGTGGCCGGCATCACACTCGACGACGCACGCCGCTGGTTCTTCTCTCATTATGCTCCCAACAACGCCGTTCTCGCGATTGCCGGCAACGTGACCTTCGACCGGGCATGCCGTGCCGCAGAAGAATGGTTTGCCGATGTGCCGCCACGCGAAATAACTCCGAGACAGGAAATCGACCCGGGTTTCCCGAGAGAAGACGTCTACGCCGAACAGCGGTCGAATGTACCTGTACCCCTGCTCATCACTGCATATCCCATGGCCGCATACGGCGAGGAAGGATATTTCGCAGCCGACACTCTCACCGACATCCTCTCGGCCGGCCGGGCCTCACGTCTGGTCAACAACGTGACCAACGGCTCGGGGAAAGGCCTCATAGCAGGCGCCGACGCATCAATCATTGGCTCTGAGGGACCGGGTATGCTGTTGCTTACCGCTACACTTGCCTCCAATAAGGACGAAGACATAGCCCGCGCCCACACACTGCTCCGCGACGAGGCCCTGCGCCTCACCGAACCGGGAAATATATCATTTCACGAACTTGAACGCACCCTCAATAACTTCGAGGCCACATTCCGTTTCTCCAATACCGGCTACCTCGCCCGCGCCATCAATCTGGCTCAGGCAGAAATTCACTGTGAGGACTTGAACCGCACTGTCACCGACCGTCGGCGTCTTACAGGCGACGACCTCACGCGCACCGCATCGGAAATCTTCAGCACGCCCTCTGCAACTCTCGTATACCGACCCGTGTAATTCCAAAAAATTCATAAAGAGCCTGTAAGATGAGGCCGCGCCAGAATTTCGAATGAACTTATACGCTATGCGTAACTTTTTCTCCACAAAAAGGCGGTTAATTTGTAGCAATTTTGTAACTTTGCCAAAATCATTATTACTATGAGCATACAAAAGACAACCGTGCTTGCCGCATTCCTAAGCTTGTTCCTCTCGGCAGCGATTGGTTGCGGTTGTGGCAAAGGCTCGAACACCGCCGACAACGGTTCGCGCTCTACTCAGAAGGAAGATACATTGCGATTGGGTAATTTCAATGCCGACAGCGCTTACTCATACATTGCAGAGCAAGTCGCTTTCGGCCCCAGAGTACCCGGCACGGATGCGCACCGCGCATGCCGCGACTGGCTTATAAACAAGTTCCGCCGACTCGGCATTGATTCAATAATCGTTCAGGAAGCCACTGTCACCGCCTCCAACGGCGACGTACTCCCGATATCCAACATTATAGCCGGATTTTATACCGACCGGCCCAAGCGCATCGTCATCGCCGCTCACTGGGACACGCGTCCCTGGGCAGACCAGGAAGCCAAGGCTGAAGACCGGGCCAAACCCATTCTTGGAGCTAACGACGGCGGCAGCGGTGTTGCCGTGATTCTCGAACTGGTACGCAATCTCGCCCAGAACCGTCCCAACGTAGGCGTAGACTTTATTCTCTTCGATGCCGAAGATTACGGAGAACACGGCGCTTTCGACCCGAATACAGAATCCTGGTGTCTCGGCTCACAGTACTGGTCGCGCAATATTGTGCCTTACAGACCCGACAACCTCCCGGAGTACGGCATTGTACTCGATATGGTCGGAGGGCCTAACGCCGTATTCAATTACGAGGCTTATTCGGCGGAGAAAGCCCCGAAACCCACAATAAAAGTGTGGAGTGAGGCCGAGCGTCTCGGCTACGGCAATATATTCGACCGCACCATCGGCGGTGTTGTCGTCGATGACCACGTATTCATGAACCGTGCCGGTATACCCACCACCGACATCATCGAGCTGAACAACCACGCGACCGGTTCATTCCCGGCAACATGGCACACTCTCAATGACAACCTCGACAACATCGATAAAAATACTCTGCAGGCTGTCGGAGAGACTTTGCTTAATGTGATTTACAAAGAAAAAGCTTACTAAAAATGACTACAGAAGAAGCGCAGCAGGAAGTAATAGACCAATTTGACGGTCTTGACGACTGGATGGACCGTTATTCGGTAATCATCGACATGGGCAACAATCTTGCACCGCTGCCTGAAAACCTCCGCACGCCCGACCGCCTCATCGAAGGGTGTCAGAGCCGCGTATGGCTCGATGCCCAGAAAGACGCCTCCGGGAAAATCACTTTCCGTGCCGACAGCGACGCAATAATAGTAAAAGGTATAATTTCTATGCTCGTCGATGTACTCTCGGGCCACACTTCCAAAGAAATTCTTGACACCGACCTGCATTTCATTCACGACATCGGCCTGGACGAGCATCTGTCGCCTACCCGCAGCAACGGTCTGCTTGCAATGGTAAAACAGATGCGTGCCTACGCAGCCGCTTTCGGCGCTACCGTCTGAGCGGCGCAGGCACACAAGAATATAATCAATACAAGCGGAAAAGAGAGATTTTCAAGCCTCTCCTTTCTTTGAATCGAGACGGTCTGCGAGAACTTTTATGGCATCGTGGGCTGTCTCGTCGCATTTAACAGGGACAACACTCACATATCTGCAGTTGAGCCAGTATTCATCGGTGTCGGTAGCCTCGGGCTCCTGATTGATGAAATGCCCCTGCAGCCAGTAGAAGGGCACACCCTGGGGGTCGAGATAACGCTTGTACTCATCGGTCCAGTACCCCCGTGCCGCACGGCACACTTTTATACCCTCCGGTATCACCTTGGCAGGGATATTCACATTAAGGCAGACCCCTGCCGGCAGGCCGTTTTCAATCACATCATGTGCAATCATAGCCACAAAAGCCGTCGAGAGCGAAAAATCAGCTTTCATTGAGTGATGCAGCAGCGAGAAACCTACAGAGGGGATTCCCTCGATGCAGCCTTCGAGCACAGAACCCATAGTACCCGAATATGTGACGTTCACTCCGGAGTTCGAACCGTGGTTAATACCCGAAAATACAAAATCGGGCTTACGAGGCACAATGGTATGAATGGCGAGTTTCACGCAGTCCACCGGAGTACCGTTGACCGTGAACAGGCGGATGCCTTCTTCCTCACAAGGGCGCTCTTTGATACGCAGCGGAGCGCCGACAGTGATTGCCGCCGACTGCCCCGAGTGCGGATGCTCGGGAGCAACTACAATGACATCACCCATCGACGACACACACCTGGCAAGATGCATTATGCCCGGTGCCGATATGCTGTCGTCATTGGTTATGAGAATGAGAGGTCGTATATTTTCCATAATATGATAACTTTTTGAAACGTGGAATCAATAATATAACGCAGCCGGAAGAGAAATTGTTAGAATTGAAAATATATAAACGGCGTCACATCGGCCGAGCGCAGTTCGAGCACGCACTGGACTGTGAGGATGAAAACAATCAGCTTTATCATCCACGGCGTCCGCACGAACCATTGGGCCGAGCGTTCACGAAAGTCTGATGGCAGGAAATGGGCCGCCACAATCACAGCCATAAGAATCAGCCACAGCATACGCGACGCAGCAAAAGCATTGATTTGCCCGAGAGAGAAACCGCGGCCCACCGAACCAATTATCGTTAAGGCATCCGTAGCGCTGCCGGCTCTGAAGAATACCCAAAGCAGCACTACGAAAGCGATAGTGAGCAACCACCCCGCAAACCGTATAAAAACACTGTCGGGGACCCTTGCCAACGCCGGCGCGGCCGCCTTATGGGCTGCAAGCCCCACACCGTGGACACCGCCCCACAACACATATTTCCATGCGGCGCCATGCCACAGACCGCCAATCAGCATAGTGAGCATAAGATTGACATACATACGGCCCTTGCCCTTGCGGTTACCTCCGAGAGGTATGTATATATAATCGCGAAGCCATGTGCTGAGCGAAATGTGCCAGCGGTGCCAGAAATCACTTATGTTGCTTGCCTTATAAGGAAAGTCGAAGTTCTGCGCGAGTCTGAAACCCATCATAAGCGCTATGCCGACAGCCATATCGGAGTAGCCCGAAAAATCACAGTAAATCTGCATCGCATAGCCGATAATGCCCATAAGGGCCTCGAAACCGCAGTAAGCGCCCGGAGCGTCGAACACAAGGTCGTTGTACTGCGCTATATAATCGGCAATCACCGCCTTTTTGAGAACCCCGATAATAATAAGCCAAAGGCCTGTGTAGACTTCGGCGGCCGTGGCATGACGGTTCTGCCTGATTTGCGGCAGAAAATAGTCGGCACGCACAATGGGACCGGCTACAAGCGCCGGAAAAAACGACAGGAAAAACGCATATTCGAGCCAAGTACGGGCCGGCTGCACTTTTTTACGGTATACATCTATGATATAACTCACCGACTGGAAAGTATAGAACGAAATACCTACCGGGAGCACCAAATCAAGCGGCTGGAAATTACCGCCTACCATAGCATGGAAATTCCAAAGAAAAAAATTGGCGTATTTGAAAAAAGCAAGCACACTCAGCGACGCAAGCAGCGACAGAACCATGCATCCGCGCCGGAAAGCACGCGTGGCACCTTCTGTATTCATCGCCTGAGACAGCATCCAGTCAACCAAAGAGGTCGATACAAGCAGCAGTGCAAACCATCCGCTGCATTTATAGTAGAAAAACAGACTGAACGCCACTACAAAGGCCGACATCTGCAGCACACGGCTACGCAGGATGCCGTAAAGAGGCATGAACACAATGAAAAGCGCCCAGAATGTCCCGGAAGAAAAGAGCATCGGAGCCTCCGGGTCATAAACCAGATATCGGCCTATATTTGTGAATATTTCAGCAAAGCCCGGCATATTATCTCTCGCCGGGTTGGTGGACGTAACTGCGCCTCGGACGTGCCGAGGGCACCTCAGGTATATCAAGGCGTATCGGATGAAGTGCATTTGCAGGCATCCACCGCACAACACTGTCAAGCCACTCGGCAGCCGACTCCCGGGTAGGATGCGCGCCATCGTGTCCACGCTCAAAACTCATGCCGTCCGACAAAAAGAAAGCGCCCTGTGGTGTCCGCGAGGCTATGAGAGCGTTAATACCCGTATCCTTGCGCCAGTTGGGAGGCCCAATCCATACAAATGGTATCGTATCTATGTCAGCAATGATTTTCTCAACGTAACATGCACGTTTTCGTTCGATATCACTTACAAAAAGTTCGTTCGCGCCCAGACACACGAATATATAAGTGGGTTTTAACCGCTGTATATACGAAGTAAGCTTGTCTGAGCGGCCCCACACCTCGCTTGTGGAACTGTACCATATCACTGAGTAAAGGGTATGGCCGTTTTTGTCGGCATATGCGGCCAGTCGCGGGGCAAGTCCCTCAAGCATCGAGTCACCTATGAAAAGTATGCGCTGTGCGGCAGTGCCGCACGGCACGGGGACAATGCAGCCCAAGGAATCGGACTGCAATACAGGAACTGTGGGTGATGACGTTCCGGAATCAACACCGCATATTGCATCAGCTATGCCGGAGCTTTTCAGCTTGTGACCGAAGACTTCAGGCAACTCGAATGCCGAAGCTACCGCGAAGAGCACAAAAGCCGACAGAAGCAAAAGCCAGGCCATGGCATAGTGACGCTGCATAGTACTACATATTTCAGAAACTTACAACCATATATTCTCCCGCACGGCCAGCACCGACCCTATAGCGACGGAGGGCGTAGCCCTGACGTGCGGCCTCACCGGCAACAGGATGCCCAAGCAGTGAAAAAACATTGTATGTGCTGTGACACTTCGGACACTCGGCCAGATATTCATTATCCTCGTTGATGAATACACGAACATCTTTGCTGCGCTCAACAGGACAACTCAGGTCGAAAGCCTGGGGATTGCCGAGGACATCGCACACAAGGAGCACACCGCCGTAGCCCGTATAGGTCTGGGCCGTGTAGAAGAAATTGGCAGGCTTGCGCTCCGAGCGGATGAACGTATTCCACGTCAGAGCGCTGTTGGCTCCGTAAATATTCCAGTCGGCTACTGTCTGAAAGACAATATTAACCGGCTCCACAGGTATGCGTTCGTTATCAAGACGGTCACAACCAGTGCAGACGAGTACGGCGGCTGCCGCGATAATACCGGCAGCCGATGTAAGCAGAAACTTATGCAAAGCGGGCGAAAAGTGAGCCGAACTGGTCGGCGGCTTTCTGAAGTGTAGGTCCTACGAGCGGACGGAGCATAACGGGAATATCAACGTCAATCACGCCGGTAAGTTCGGTACTCTCGGCATCAACCGGCTTCATTTCCAGAATCAGATTCATGGGAACGGGCGATTTTTCGGCCTGCAGGCATATTGCCTCGGGAGTGCGCTTCGATACTTTGAACACTATATCGCCCACCTGCTGCGTGGAAATCTTTATGCTGTCTTCGGTGAACGATACATCGCCGACCTTAGCCTTCTCTTCAGGTGTAAGATTGTCGAGCGCACCCTGAAGTTTGCGAAAATCGCTGAACTGTTCAGCAATGGCCTCAGCCGAGCGATTGATTGTAACGGATTTTGAACTATATTTAGCCATAAGTACGTTTTGCTGTTAAAAACTGTCGTAAAAACACCACTCAACCGCTGTACAGATGCTACTGCACAGCGGTTGCGGTTTACTCGATGTGTCTGTGTGGCATCAGCGTGAGGGCGTCCAGTTGGCGGGGTCCGTACGCCACTGCTCCAAGGTCTTGATATAAGCCGGAGTGATGTAGTTTGTGGCGAGTGCGGCTTCAAGGAGCGCATTGTAATTGCTGAGAGTAACGAGCTGCACTCCGGCCTTCTCAAAGTTGGCTTCTGCCACGGGGAAACCATATGTGAACAAAGCCACCATCCCTATAACCTCACAGCCTGCTTTACGGACAGCCTCCACGGCCTTGAGCGAGCTCTTGCCGGTAGAAACAAGGTCTTCGATAATCACCACTTTCTGACCCATACGGAGGTCTCCTTCAATGAGATTTTCAAGGCCATGGTCCTTGGGAGTCGAACGGATGTAAGCGTAAGGGAGGTTGAGAGTGTCGGCTACAAGGGCGCCTTGTGCGATTGCACCGGTAGCAACGCCGGCAATGGCTTCTGCCTCAGGATAGGTCTCCATAATTACGCGTGTAAGCTCCGTTTTGATGAAGGTGCGTACGTCGGGATAGGAGAGGGTGAGACGGTTGTCGGTATATATAGGTGAGTTCCAGCCCGATGCCCAGACGAACGGATTGGCGGGCTGAAGCTTTATGGCATTGATTTTAAGAAGTTTTTCTGCTAACAGATGCGCTACGGTTTTCATCTTTTCAATTGTATGTATAGTTTTCAAAATGCAAAATTAATCATTTTTTTTATTATACGGCATGTGCGCGCCCCTATTTTGAAGGCTGCGCGCACAGCTTTATATATAACACTTATTTACAGCCAGTTAAAAGATATGTTTTACAACATATTAACGCAAATGCTAAGAAACGCCTGTTAGAGTACCGCCTTCGTTTATTTACCTTATATTCTCACGCACGCCGTCAAGAAAGCGTTTCATTGCGTCCGGGTCATGTTTCTCGATTATCTGCCTCAGATTATCAAGCGCCTCTGAAATACGCCTCAGCTGTTCGGGAGTATTGGGATTGAAGAGAATCTCGCTCAGAAGATAATCGTCCTCGCTCATTAGGCCTCGCGCAATGGCAAGATGCCGCTTGAAAGTGGTACCGGGCGCCGGCTGATGCTCCATTGCCGAACCGAAGACAAGCGACGAGGCAAAAGGAACTGATAGCGAATAGGCTATTGTGCGGTCATGCTCGCTGAATGAATAATGCTCTATATGAAGCCCGAGCGACGAATAGAGTCGGTCGAAGAAAGCGATGCCTTCGGCGCAGCCTTCCGAAATGACTATGGCATTCTCATCGGCCAGATTGGAGAGAGAGGCAAAAGTAGGGCCGAACATGGGGTGCGTCGACACAAAGGGATGCCCGGCAACGGCATAAAATTCCGGAAGTCCGGTCTTTACCGACGCTATATCGGATAGAATGGCACGCGGCGACAGATGTCCGAGCACCTGATTGAAAGCGTCAATCGTGTACTTTACCGTGGCGGCGTTCAGCACCATGTCGGGGTCGAAGTCATCCACTTCGTCAAGACTTGAGAAACGATGACAGTTGTATGTGAAGCGCAGCCGCCGCGGGTCGTGGTCGTAAATGGCCACGTCGTGGTCAAACGAAAGTATGTCGCAGAAGAACGAGCCCATTTTGCCCGCTCCGAGAATGAGTATTTTCACTTTTCGCTCTCCTTTCCACCCTCGGCGGGGCTGCAAATTTCGAGCTGCTGACGCACCGACTCCTCATGCACGGCGGCAAGAAAGTTGCGTATGAAATCCTCCGACATATCGAGTGCGACACCGTTGTCAACACGATTCTGCATAAGGTTGTTGTATCGTCCGGGCTGCACTACGGGCATACCGTGCTCGCGCTTGTATCGGCCGATGTCACGGGCCACGGCCATACGCTTTGCAAGGAGTTCGAGCAGTTCGTCATCAATCCGGTCAATCTGTTTGCGCAGAACGCCGAGGCTTTCGGTGCTCTGAGTTTCCACAGGCCGGTGCAGAGAACTGATGATATATCCGAGCGTTTCGGGTGTGAGTTGCTGTGCGGCATCGCTAAGAGCTACTTCGGGGTGGCAGTGACTTTCGACAATCAGACCGTCGAAATTCATGTCGAGAGCCTGCTGCGACAGCGGCGCTATCAGCTCACGCTTACCCCCGATATGGCTGGGGTCGCATATTATGGGCAGCTGCGGCAGGCGGCGGTGAAGCTCGATGGGTATGCGCCATTTGGGCGGATTGCGGTAGATGTGCTTGCCGTAGGAGCTGAATCCGCGGTGAATGGCACCGAGACGGCGTATGCCGGAGCCATATATGCGCTCCAAGGCGCCTATCCAAAGCTCAAGGTCGGGGTTGACGGGATTCTTAACGAGTACGGTGAGGGAGTCGCGGCGTTCGGGCGAAAGGGATGCGAACACATCGGCAAGTTCCTGCACGGCGAAAGGATTGGCCGACGTACGTGCCCCAATCCACAGCACGTCAATACCGGCCTCAAGGGCCTCTTCAAGATGCCGGGTATTGGCTACTTCGGTAGCGGTGAGCATACCGGTTTCCTCCTTCACCTTGCGGAGCCATGCAAGCGCCGGAGAACCGATTCCTTCAAAACCGCCGGGCTTTGTACGCGGCTTCCACACGCCGGCTCGGAATATTTTTATGCCCTCTTTTACCAGAGCATGAGCGGCTTCAAGTACCTGTGCCTCGCTCTCGGCGCTGCAAGGGCCGGCGAGTATTATGGGGCCGTCGCCGAAAAGCTCGGCGTCGAACAATGGTTTCAAATCTGTTATAGGCATGTCTGTATTCTGTTAAGTGCTTCGTTTAATTTGTTCTCTGGGGCGCAGAGCGATATGCGTATATAACGGTCGCCCTGCGAACCGAATATGAATCCGGGCGTGACGAACACGCGCGCTTTTTCAAGAATCTCGTCGGCATAGGCCTCGGCAGATGCTTTGTCGTCCGGAATACGGCCCCAGAGGAAAAGACCCTGCTGGCCCGGGCGGCACTGACAGCCGAGTGCGTCCATTATTTTCCGGGCAATGGCCTGACGGGAGGCATAAGCGGCATTCACGCCGTCATACCAGTCCTTGCCCGACTGCAGGGCGGCAACCGCTCCTTCCATGATGCAACGTGGCTGACCGGAATCGATGTTGGATTTCACCCTCAGCACCCAGCCGATATACTCGGGAGCGCCAATCAGCATACCCACACGCCAGCCGGCCATATTTAGGCATTTGCTGAGCGAGTTCAGCTCCATGGCCACATCGGTGGCGCCTTCGACCTGAAGGATGCTCAGAGGCTCGTCGTTGAGAATGAAGCTGTAAGGATTGTCGTTCACAATAAGTATGCCGTGGCGGCGGCCGAAATCGACAAGCTTGCGGAAAACTTCCTTTTTCGCCGGAGTGCCGGTGGGCATGTGCGGATAGTTGACCCACATCAGCTTGATGCGGTCGAGCGGCATCCGCTCCAGCGCTTCGAAATCAGGATACCAGTCTGTCTTTTCCGACAGCTCGTAAGTGAAAATCTCCGCACCGGCAAGACGTGATGCCGAAGTATAAGTCGGATAACCCGGATTCGGCACAAGCACGCCGTCGCCTGGATTGATGAAAGCCATGGAGATGTTGAGCACGCCCTCTTTGGAGCCTATCAGCGGCAGAATGTTCTTGTCGGGGTCAAGACCCTCCACTCCGTACCAGCGCGAGTACCACTGTGCGAAAGCAACCCTCAGTTCGGGACGGCCGACAGTCATCTGATAGCTGTGTGTATCGCTGCGCTCAAGACACGCCACAGCCGCATCTATGGCAGCCTGTGGCGGAGGCATGTCGGGACCGCCGATACCGAGCGACACGATGTCGGCTCCGGCGGCGTTGAGTGCTGCTATCTGTTTGAGCTTACGGGAGAAATAGTATTCTGTCACCGAACTCAGACGTTCGGCCGGTTGTATTCGGGGATTCATAGTATATTATTGCTGAGGATTTTCGACGGCGCAGTATTCGCCGAGGATTTTGAAATCGTTGATAAGCGGCCTGACGGCTTCCACGGCCTGATGATAACGCACGATGTTGTCGAAGGTCACATCTATATAGAAGCGGTATTCCCACTCACGGCCGACAATCGGCGTAGACTGTATTTTGCTCAGATTCATGTCGTAGAACGACAGAATGGCGAGGACCGCCGACAATGCGCCCTTGTTGTGCGGAAGCGTGAACATGAGGGAGGCCTTGTTGATTTCGAGCGTCGACGGACCGTTCTCGCTCACAGAAGTAGGGTCGGCCAAAATAAGGAAACGCGTGAAATTGCGCTTGTTCGTCTCAATGCCGCTTGCGAGTATATCAAGCCCGTATAGCTCGGCGGCATAGTCACCGCAAATGGCCGCATGGCCTTCAAGACGCTTCTGCGATATGTCGCGTGCACTTCCGGCCGTATCGAAATACTCAACGACTTTCATCGACGGATGATGCTGAAGCCACTGCTCGCACTGCATAAGCGCCATAGGGTGAGAGTTCACCTCCTTCACATCATCGACAGTGGTGCCTGGCAGCGCGCACAGCACATGCGAGATGCGCTTTTTCCACTCGCCCACAATGCGGTGGTCGGAGGCTCGGAGCAACTCGTGATTTGCCAGCAGGCTGCCGGCAATAGTATTCTCGATTGCCACAATGCCCATGAGGGACGCGTCGTAGCGCAGCGCCTCGAAAAGCGCCGGGAAAGTGTCGAATTCCACCGTATCGACTTCAATGCCGCGCGATGCGAAATACTCGCGTGCGGCTGCATCGTGGAAGCAGCCGGCCACTCCCTGAATAGCCACGCGCTTGCGTGCCTTTGTGCCATGTGTCTGTTCTGTAGTGTTCACTTGTTCTGTTATAAAAAACAAACCCGCGTCAGGGTTTTGCTCCGACGCGAGTTAAATATCATATTGAAAAATGGCTTCAATGCAGCCGCGCCGTCTCGCTCTTACCGAAAAAGTAAAAGTAAAAATAAAACGGGTAAAAAGATGCATTGTATGTCATCGTTTGTCTTTCTTTGCCTGCAAAAGTACACCAAATTTTTTACCTGACAAATTTTTTGACACAAAAATTGCAGAAACGAAATTTTCTGACTTATAGATTCCCTCTTATTCCTTGAAACTGGCATTCCTGAGGAGCCCGGCGAGCTTGACCCGCTTGACAGCTGAATGAGAGAAAATACGTGAGAACGACGGCTGGTCGAGACCCCTGATGTCGGCAACCGTAAGGTCGAGGACAGACTGCCGGGGCATCAAATCCGGAAGGACAGAGACAAGCTTGTCGCTGTGTCCGTACGGGCATACATCGCGGCATATATCGCAGCCGTATATACGGTCTGGCAGACGCAGGCCTTCGGGCAAATCTCCGCGATGTTCGATAGTGAGATACGACAGACAGCGACGTGCATCAAGACCACCATTGCCGTCGAGCGCATGCCCCGGACAAGCTTTTACACAAGCGCGGCAGCCGTCGCAATGACGGCGCATCGGTTCGTCGGGTTCTACCATGCCTTTCCACAGTATTTCGGCAAGGAAAACGCACGACCCCACACCGGGAACAATCAGCTGATTGTTGAGCCCGACAAAACCGATGCCGGCCTGCTGCGCCCAGTAACGCTCGCGCAGAGGAGCGCTATCGACGCAGATTCGCGTGCCGGGTGTTATTTCTTCGAGATACGCAGTCACCGGAGCAAGCGCATTGCGGAGCACTTCGTGATAGTCGGAGCCGAGCGCATAGTCGGCGAAGAGCGGCGACCTCGGCAGTGCAGGCGATGTATAGGCGAAGGCACAGCTGATTAACGTACTCGCGCCGCCGTCGAGCAGCAGGGCCGGATTGTGCCTCACATCGGCATAATTCTCCATATATGCCATCGTGCCGTGTCTGCCCGAGGCGAGCCAGCCGTCATATATGGCCGCTGCCTCGTCCGACACGGGCCGAATACGCGCGAAGCCGGCAGCACATGCTCCGGCTTCGATGCACAGGCGCCGCAGCGCCTCTTTGTCAGCGAAACCCTCCATTACATCGGCAGGGGTTCGAATGAATATCCTTGTTCACGCAGCCACTCTATGGCTCTGGGAAGCGCATAACGCATATTTTTGCCGGCCTTGATTGAATCGTGAAACACGATGATTGAGCCGTTGCGCGCATAGCGGCGCACATTGCGGAGCACCTGCTCGCCGTTGAGTTTTCGCGAATAATCACGGCTCACAAGGTCGTACATCACCACATTGTAGCGCTGTTGCAGTATACGGGCCTGCTTCCACCGAAGCAGACCGTGCGGAGGCCGGAAAAGCGGACTGTCAATCAGCTCGTCGGCCTCGGCCACATCGCGCAGATAGCGCACGGCCCGCACTTTCATGCCCTGCAGATGATGCATGGTATGGTTGCCGTAGGAGTGTCCGCGACGCTTGATTTCCTCAAGCAGCTCGGGATGCTTCCGCACGTTGTCGCCGACCATGAAGAAAGTGGCCTTGATGCCGTAGCCGTCGAGAAGGTCGAGCACCCACGGGGTCTGCTCGGGAATAGGGCCGTCGTCGAAAGTGAGGTACACTACTTTGGCTCCTCCGCGCTTTTTGATGCGCCAGATACACTCCGGAAAGAGGAGCCTGTAAAGCAGCGGCGGCTGTTCAATCAGCATGTCAGTTGAGCACGTAATCCCACTGCTGGGGGGTGAAACCGTATTTGTCCATAAGTTCCTTGGCGAAAGCACGCACATCGGTGCCCGCCTCGCTGTTGGCCTTGAGCATAGTCATAGCATTGCGCACCACCTGCTGCTGATACGGCGACATGCCATCGATTTCCGAGGCGAGGTCATTGTAGCCGTACTCATTGATGAATATGAGAGGTGCGATACGCAAGTCGCTTTCGAGGTCAAGGGCCGCAAGGGCTTTACGAAGCTCGGCATACTCCGGAGCTGACGCAAGCTCAGGCTTGGCGGCGAATATCCCGGCGCGGTTCTGGAGCGCCAGAGCCTCACCAAGATACTGGAGGGCATATGTCTCCGAGCGTCCGAGCTGACTGAACGCCGACGGGTCGAGACTCGCGGCATACTTCACGAGCTGGGCATAACGGTCAGCCTCGCTGCGGCTGAGCGCTGCGGCTTTTTCAAGGTCTGACACTTTGCCCTGAAGCATGTATAAATCAAGATAGGTGCGCGCGAAATAAAGACCGAGCATACCGTCGTAAGGCGATACGTCGCCGGGCATTTTCTCCTCCATCATGTCGAGTAGCTGACGGGCCATGTCGGCATGCGACAGAGGTTCGGCAAGACCGTTGTCACGCGCCACCTTACGGCTTTCGTCGGTAGCCGGTAGTCCGGGAGTCATCATCAGATTCTCCACAATGGTATATATGCCCGAACGCATCGACGACACCATGCGGCGCACGGTCTCATCGAGATAGAGGCCTTTGGCATCGGGAGCGTCAAGGCCGCCCCAGCGGAATTTACCCACCACATTGCGGTAGCCTTTCTCGGCTGTTACATTATAGTCGGGGTCGCGGAAAGGTGTCACCTCATAGGCCATACCGGTAGCCGACAGGAAATCGCCGAGACCGAGATAGTATGAAGTAGGCACTGTGGTGGCGAAGTAAACCGGACGTTTCCAGTTTCCTGCCACGGAATTTGCGACCATATCGAGCGAAAGCACTTTGCTCTGGTTGAGACCCGAACCGCTCTTCGAGAGGTCGGTGACGATATCGGTCACATAAGGTGCGATGTAAGCCGAGTCAATGGCAGCATTTCCGGTGCCGTAGCGAGCCATGGCGGCCGTGCTGTCGACACCCATGTAGATATTGGGGCTCGAAAGAATTGGCACGCCGTATGTGCTGCGGTCGGAGGTGTAAAGCTCCTGGAGCGACTGCAGAGCCGGAGTAAGACCCTCGCGGCTTTTCACGAAGCCGAAATTCTTGTTCTCGTCGCTCTTGCCTGCCTGACGGGGCACCACAAAGCTGTATGCGAGATTCTCATAAGCGTAATCCTTCGGAGTAGCGAGCATGTCGATTGCCTTGCCCTCCGATGTGGGATGCTGCATCTGATTGGCATACCAGTCGGTGGTGAGATACGACAGATTGACGACACGCACGTCTGGACGGAAATTCTCCACTTCCTGGGCATACCACAGCGGGAAGGTATCATTGTCGCCGTTGGTGAATATTATTGCGTCGGGGTCGACCGAACTCAGATAGTTGAATCCGAAGTCACGTGTGGTATAGCGTCCCGAGCGGTCGTGGTCATCCCAGGTCTGGCTTACCATCTGCAGAGGTACTGCGAGACCGATGACACACGCGAGTGCGGTACAGCCGATTGTGATATTTTTCGACGGTTCTTTTTCCGCACCGGCCTTCTCTTTCTTCGCAAAGAGGTTGCGGAGCATTATGCCGATTGCAGGCACGCCCATGCCAATCCAGAATGCGAACGCATAGAACGAGCCGGCAAAAGCGTAATCGCGCTCACGGGGCTGTCCGGGTGTCTGATTGAGATAAAGCACAATGGCGATGCCGGTCATGAAGAAGAGGAAGAACACTACCCAGAACTGCTGGATGCCGCGCATCGGATGCACGCGGTGGTTGTAAAGCGCCTGATAGAGCAGTCCTATCAGACCGAGAAGCAGAGGCAGCATATAGAATACGTTGTGTCCCTTGTTGCCTTTGCCGAACTCATCGGGCAGAGCTGACTGGTCGCCCAGACGGGCGTTGTCAATAAAGGGTATGCCTGAAATCCAGTTGCCCAGATGAGGCTCGCCGTTGCCCTGGATATCATTCTGACGACCGGCGAAATTCCACATGAAATATCGCCAGTACATGTGATTGAGCTGATAGTTGACGAAATAGCGCAGATTGACATCGAAACCCGGTTTCCATACCGGCTCCTGCATCACGGGAGCACCCGACGCACGGTCGACGGCGGTGGTCACGGTCTGCATGCTTGCGAGATAAGGCAGAAGCTCATACTTAGGCGCGAAGCCCTGCTCGGCCCACTGGCGCCGCTTGTCGGCCGGAATGCTGTTGATGTCGGGAGTCGAATAGCCGGCCCATGCCTTGTAGCCGCTCACATGCTGGCCGCCGGGGTCGTTGCTGTATATACGTGTAAAAAGCATATTGAGGTCGGGCATGGTCTTGTATTCCGGACGCTCCACCTCGCGTACGTATTCGTCGGACTCGTCGGGCGATGCCTTCACTTTCTTGGTGTAGACTTTCGAGGGATTATTGAAGGCCGAGCCGTTCTCGTCGCGCAGATAGCCGTCGATAACACGGGTACGCGGACGGCCGTAGTCGTCGACAAGCACATAATAGTTGCCCGAGCCCGCGGGATATTCCTCTTCCTCGAAAGTCTCGGCGAATACCGGGCCGTTGAAAAGGGGACGGTCGCCGTACTGCTCGCGGTTGAGATATGATGCAAGCGCGAAGACATTATCGGGAGCATTCTGATTCATGGGCGTATTGGCCGACGCACGTATTAGAAGAAGCGCGTACGACGAATAGCCGATAAATATAACGAACACGCTCACTACGACAAGCGAGAAAGCACGTGCGGGCACTTTCTTGCAGATGCCATATACATATACTGCAAGAGCAATGATAATAATCACGCCGGCAAGCACCGAATGTCCGATGAACGGCATACCCGAAAGTGCGATAGCGGCTATGCACAGTGTGCGCGTAAGCCCTGAGTCGGGACGTGTATAAAGTCCGCGGATTGCGAATATGAATGTGGCTGTGAGCAACACGGCATAGATGAATACACCCATGTTGTACGACATATGGCACACATTCACAAAGAAGAGGTCAAACCACTGGGCTACCTGAACGAAGCCCGGCACAAGGCCGTAGAGTATGGCTCCGACTATCACACACGACACGCCGAGGGCAATAAGCGAGCCAGTGGCGTTGGCATTCTTATATTTGCGGTAATAATATATAAGACCGAGAGCCGGAATACAGAGCAGATTGAGCAGATGGACGGCAATGGACACACCAATCACATATGCAATCAGCACAAGATAACGGTCGCTGTGAGGCTCATCGGCACGGTTTTCCCACTTGAACATAAGCCACACCACAAGGGCCGTGCAGAACGACGAGAATGCATACACCTCGCCTTCGACGGCCGAGAACCAGAAAGTATCGCTCCATGTATAGGCAAGTGCGGCGCAGACACCGCCGCCCATAATCAGGGCAAGTTTCCATGCAGGAATTTCCGTGGCTTCGTCAGGCACAATCAGACGCTTGATGAGATGCGTCATCGACCAGAAAAGCAGCAGAATGGTGGCTGCGCTCAGCAGGGCTGACATTGTATTGACCGCGAGTGCCGCTGTGGCCATCTTACCGCCAAAGAGGGTGATGAAGAAACGTGCCGCAAGCATGAAGATAGGGTTGCCCGGCGGATGGCCTACTTCGAGTTTCGCGCCCTGAAGAATAAACTCGGGACAATCCCAGAATGACGCCGTGGGCTCGGTAGTGAGGATATAGGTCACCGCTGCTATCAGGAAGCAGAGCCAGCCCAGTGCGTTGTTGATTATATTGTATTTTTTCATATTTGTAATCCGTACGGCGAATATCGCCGTTTCAAACTGCAAATTTAGCGATTATTACCCTCTCCCAGCACTTCACTACGTTAAATTAACATATTTTGTACAGCATGTCATGCGCATTTCACAGGCATTTCTAAAGCCGCCGATTCATGCATAGCATATCAATTTATCAATTTATTGAAAACGAGAAAATAACAAGTAAAATATTTGTGAAATTCCGTAAAATCTTTTAAATTTGCGCAAACTCACCAGCCCGGAGGGGCATACGTGGGTGGACATGTTATTCTAAAGACGTTTACCAAACACTTCCTTCCGGTTCTCGAACTCGCAACTTCTTGACCAATCGTAAAATACACCAACCTAAATGTCCACGGGCGATGTAATATATCCTCATGCGTTATTTGTGCGACACCCTCGGAAACTTGTCGTACCGGCGCAGAGAATCTGTATATATTCATCTTTGGTGTGGGCTGGCTGAGTTGCTTATCCTGATTGGCGGGCAATGCGAAGGCCCGAGAACTAGGATGAGGTAAAGTACAGATTCCCACGCCTTTCGTTATTACAAACCAACCATTACAGTGCTGTCGAAGGGGAATCCGCGGCTCTTTTAAGACTATGAAAAAAGCGTTTATAATGCTCAGCGTGTCGCTCTGTGTAATTTGCGGCGCGCTTGCCTATGCCGCAACCGGACAAGACGCCTTGCCGTCCGTTTTTAAAACGACATCAGGCACCGTGGAAAAGGAAGCTTCTCAGAATTTCGGTGTCTCGATAGGAACAGTCGATGCTCAGTCGTATTCCGAATCGGGCCTTACTCTCAACAATTTCAGCAATGCTGAATACGTGGCCCGGCTTTCAGAAAACACCTACATGGGATTCGACCGCCGTACCAAATGGGTATATAACGACTCAACCGGAGAGGAGACCAAGCTGCCAGTCATGAGCGTAGAAGCTCTCAGCACAACGGAAGAAGCAGTCGCAATACCCGACAGTATCCGTATCAACGGAGAAGTCCTCCCGGTCGCCTATATCAATGCCGATTCATATCTTTATAATGGTTTTACAGAAAATATAAAGATTCTCACCGTTCCGTCAACAATCTCAGAAATTGAATATAATTATCAATTCGACAGATATCTCGACGCCATGTATATGCTAGGGGATGCTCCGGCGATATATTCCACGCTACGTGCAAAATCAATATACGTATGCGACAAAACTTTCTTCGGAAACTATCTCAACAATGAACGTTTCTCCTCATAGGCAATCTTACCTTACGGCTGGGATTTTGAATGGATAACCGTAAATGTAGAAAAGAACGGCGAGTTTGCCGAAACATATCTTACTCAGAACAACTATGACTGGAATGCCGCACTATATCTTAAAGTGACCGGCAATATCAATGACATTGATTTGAGTGCCATCAAAAATGTAACTGCTCTGATGAAACTCGACCTAAGCGAGACTACGATTACCGAGTTGCCGGCTCAGTTTATGTATAACCGCACTTCACTCGCTGAAGTCAAGCTTCCCTCGTCGTTGGTTAAAATCGGCGAATCTGCGTTTAATGGCTGCTCAGCCCTCAAGTCTTTTGATTTGAACGGAATTAAGACCATAGAAAATTCTGTTTTCTCCGATTGCCAATCTCTTTCATATATAAATCTTGCCGAAGTCGACACCATAGGCTCGGAGGCTTTTTATAATTGTAACAAGCTTGACAATATAGACCTTTCGAATGTAGTGAACATTGGTTCACAAGCATTCTATGGATGTTCATCCCTGCAAGCGGTAAATTTATCCGCAGCCGAATCTTTAGGCAGCTCCTCAGGCTATAGCAGCTACGGCTCTTTTCAAAATTGCACTTCACTGAAAGAAGTGACTTTTGGAAATCGTCTGAATTATATTGGACGTAATACATTCAATAACACCGGTCTTATAACTGTAAGCATTCCTGAAGGAGTGACCTCTCTCGAAGGTGAAACATTTGAGAATTGCAAGAGTCTTACATCTGTTGAATTGCCGGCCACACTCACTGCCATCAACTCAGAAGAATTCCGCGGCTGCACGGCTCTTACAACAGTTACAATGAAAACCGGTCTCAAGCAAATCGGCGACAGAGCATTTTACGAATGCTCGGCACTGGAAGAAATAACAATTCCTTCCACTGTCGGCACAATAGGTTCATCTGCTTTCAGCAATACCGCAATAAAGAATTTCAAATGCTATGCGGTTGTTCCTCCCGCAGCTTCATCAGCCTTTATCGGCGAAAATATGGATATGACCCGCACATATCTCCATGTGCCTCCATTCTCAAAGGATTTTTACCGCAACACTCAGTACTGGAGTAATTTTTACCTGATGCGTTCCATACAGGAGCAGATAGATTACATCCTTGTCGACCGTGAACTTACCATCAATCTCGAAGAAGAAGACAATGAGGTTGTTGCAAATAATCCCACAATAGATTTACGCTACTCATTGGCAGGAGATTATTATGACAACAATTATAATATCGGACAGCTTACAGCGACCGGAGAAGGAACCCTCTCGGCCGGACAACTTACAGTGACCGCACGACTGGCAAACCGCGGAGCCGAGTATAGCGAATCCGGCTCAGAGAATCAGTATTGCCCGACGCTTATCAACTATGCCGACAAGATGCGCGCCGACAATGTGACTCATAACATTACTTTTAACAACGACGATTATTATGACAATAGCGGCATCTGGCATTTCATTTCACTGCCTTACGATGTCAAGGTTTCGGATATAATTCCGAGCGACAACACACATTGGGTAATCCGCCGTTATGATTCAGCTGCGCGTGCGGCAGGAGAATTAAGCGAAACATGGGTAAATCTTACAAACGATGACACGCTCGAAGCCGGCAAGGGATACATCGTATCAGCCGTCGGAGGCACTCAGGACGAAAACGGCTACACTTATCCCGCGCTTTCTTTCACTTCCGGCAACTCTCTTACGAAAAACAATATATTCCGTTCGACAGATGTGATTGTTCCCTTGAGTGAATATCCAGCCGAATTTGCGCACAACCGCTCATGGAACTTCATAGGCAACCCCTATCCCTGCTATTTCGACATGCACTGCCTCAACGAGGAATTCACCGCACCCGTCACCGTGTGGAACAGCAGTGCCTATGTAGCATATTCGCCGGTAGACGATGATTTGGTTCTCTCGCCTTATGAAGCATTCTTTGTTCAGTGTCCGCTTGACGCAAACGAGGTGACATTTAAAGAAACCGGCCGCATGCACTCCAACGAAGGCAGACCGGCATATAAGACTTCGCCCAAAAACAACGCTTCAATAGCAGCCGAAGACCGCAATGTATTCAACTTCATTCTCTCCGGAGAAAAATATGAAGACCGCGTGCGCATTGTCCTGAACCCCGAGGCAACAGCCGAATATGAAATCGGACGCGACGCCTCCAAATTCTTCGCAGCAAACAACGACAATGCACAGCTCTATGTGAACTCCGGTGTCAATTACAGCATCGACGAACGTCCCGTAAGCGACGGCAAGGCTGAATTAGGCCTCCGCTCAGCAAAAGAGAAAGCCTACACCCTGTCTCTCGGCGGCAGATACAGCGACGAATGGAGCGTGATGCTTACCGACAATGTGACAGGCATAACACTCGACCTCACAAAAGAAGATTATCAGTTTATCTCTTCAACCGGTGAGAATACCGCCCGTTTCTCCATCAATTTTGATTTGAACGGCAACGGACAAAGCGGTGTGGATGCAATTTTCGCAGACTTCGGCAAGGATGCTGTTGTCAGCGTAACAGCAATTAACGGTACCGTTGTGTACACCGGCACTCTCGCTGATGTCACAGTTCCGTCGGCAGGGCTCTACATCATCTCCAACGGTTCGGAATCTCGTAAAGCAATTCTCAAATAAAACCGATAACGACAAATGAACAATATAATAAAATCGGGCTTCCCGAGAATCGTTTGTCGTCTCATAATGGTACTCCTGCTTGCAGGAATGTGCCATTATGGCACCATGGCAAACGAAACTCTACCGAAGTCCACAGGCATCGGAGAAGAATACAATCCTGATTCGCCTGGCAACCCGGGTGAAAACCCCGAAGAAACCGAGAAAACCTATCGCCTCACAGTGGTTGCCAATCCTTCGGGAGCCGGATATGTATCTGCAGGCTCTTCCGAGTTAAAAGCCGGAGAGCGAACCAATATTTATTGCAGCAATAACAGCGGCTTTGAATTCAAGAATTGTACTATTGAAGGCAAAGAAGTATCCAATGCTTCGTCTTTCGAATATGTGATGCCGGAATATGATGTCACTATTGTGGCAAACTTTATCTATAATCCGGAAAATCCCGGCAATCCGAGCCCGGAAGAGCAGAAGGTCAAACACCCTGTGGTGATACGTGCGATTCCTTCGGGAGCCGCTTCTTTCAGCCCGTCCAAGGCATTCGACATGGAAGAGAACAGCAGCCGCACGATATATGCTTATCCCAATTCGGGCTGGCAGTTGACAAGCTGGACAATAAACGGCGAAACGCAAGCCCAGACAACGTCTCCGTTTGAAATAACAATGGGAGAAAAAGCGCTTGACATTGCCGCATACTTTACCTATAATCCGGCCTCGCCTGCCAATCCCGGTGCGAACTACTACAATGCCAACACCGGGCAGGTGATTATTGATGACTTCACTCCGGGCAATCTCTACGATGCTCTGACCAATCTGATAGGGAACGATGACAACGGAAATGTCAATTTCTCAAATATCAGCAGTCTGATTGTCAAGGGTCAGCTGACATCAAATGACCTCGGCAATATAAACTATCTGACAAATACAGGAACGATTGACCTCTCACGCACCGGCGGTTTAACGTCAATTCCGTCATATTCATTCTCATTGATGAGCGCGTCGGACATAGTTTTGCCAAGTACCATTACGGCCATCGGCAACTATGCTTTCAACAATTGCGCCAATCTCGCCTCCCTGACACTGTATGCGCAGGAACCGCCTGCATGTGACTCTTATACCTTCAGCAACTTCACGAATAAGAATAATTGCACGCTCTATGTTCCGGCATCGGCAATTGAGTTGTACAGCAATGCTGAGTTTTGGAAGGATTTCACCATTCTGCCGATAAGCAACGACGCACATGTGCTCCAGGTGAATCTGCCGGCCGACGCCTCCGACGGGCGATACAGAAACAACTCGATTGAGCTGGTGAACATCAATACCGGCGTACGTCAGAAATATGTAATTTCAAACCGTATGCTCTATACTTTCAATGGCTTGCAGAAAGATGAACAATATAATATCTATATGTTCTCGCAGGCAGGCCTTGAAATCGGACGCATTGAGAGTGTCATTATTCCTGACAATGACATTGAAGTTACATTTGATAATCTCAGACCGCTCTATACCGTCTATGCAAGAGTCTTAGGGGCAGACGGAAGCGATGTCACCGACCGCCTGACAGTCGAATGGCTCAAACCGCTTGCAGACGGTACTGCGACATATCTCCGCAAAGCAACCTCTCTCGGTGAGGTTCCCGACGGACAGCAACTCATATGCCGCGTTACACTCGACAATGACCTCGGCACGGTTTACGCGACTCCCGAAGACGCTCTCCTCACTGTCGGAGAAGGACAGAACGTATGCGACATCACCCTCGCGCCATTCCGCTCTATTGAACTGACAGGCGCAGTGGTCGACGGCGACGGCATGGCCCTGTCAGGCGCTTCGGTATCGGTGAGCCAGACACTCAACGGCAAATATACCAAGACATTCACCGCAAAAACCGACCGCAAGGGTCTGTGGACGCTTTCAGTACTTGACGCACCCGAAACATGCCTTACATTTGCCGCCATGGAGTGCGTAAATGTAAACGATACTATCGGAGCTTTTGAGACAAATATATCGGCTTTTGACCTGGGCAAGACTACGCTGAAATCGATTGTCGGTGCCCGCGTCAACTACGGCTTCACATATCAGGCCGCAGGAGCCGAGGATGCCGAGGATTATTATTCCGACTATCAGAATGTGGCGCTCAGTGTGTTCAATATCACTCAGAGTCGCGCTCACAACGATGTTTCTCTTCAGTACCCGGTTCTTGCA
The DNA here is from genome assembly GCA_910587355.1 of uncultured Muribaculaceae bacterium. Lineage (GTDB taxonomy): Bacteria > Bacteroidota > Bacteroidia > Bacteroidales > Muribaculaceae > CAG-873. The sequence goes on along the minus strand of CAJUKF010000006.1, from coordinate 57,705 downwards.
GTGCTTGATGAAAACATCAACGCAGGCGATGAACTGCGGCTGACCGCAACTTCAAAAACCGGGGCTTTTGCTCCGATAGAGCGTACGGTAACGGTAGACGAGAATCAGCGTGCAGAGGTCACATTCGACATCGTAAGCAAAGGCGGCATCGCGGCTTCGTTCGAGATGACCGACAATCCTGCCGTGATTGCAATGCTGTATTCCTCGAAAGGCGAACTGCTTAAGAAATTGACATACGCAGAGGCAAAGGCTACTTTCACCGAACTGGAAGACGGCCAATATACTATTGTGACAATGGGCCGGTCCGACCTGATGAACTCGATTCTGCGCTTAAGCAATTTCGATGAAATCGGTCTTGCCGAGGGCAAGGATTATGTGAAGAACAGTGTCAAAGTTGAAAGCGGCAAACTTGCCGAAGTCAAGAATGCAGAAATACCCGCATTTGACGAAAGTCTGTTCTACTACACAAATTCCTCGACAAGTTTCTCGTCGAACAAGAGCAGTATCACTACCGGCAATTACCTAACCCTCCGCTCGGCAATCGACTTCAAAGGAGTATACAAGAACGACATAAGCAATGTCGCTCTCGTTGTCGACCTTCCTGAAGCCTGCGATTTTGTGGAGCAGTCGGTAATCCAAGGCCCTAACCTTTTGCCCTATACACTCGACAACAATCGCCTCACGATTCAGTTCGGCAAAAACTACCAGAGTCAGACCCGTTTCTGCGTTGTTCCCACAAACGGCGGCTCGTTCAATGCCACGGCCTCAATTGTCTTCGATTACAATGGCAAAACCTTGACTCAGCCGATTGGCTCGGCTGTTGCTGAAATCAAAGAACTTGAAATTACAGTGCCCGGTGTAACTGCAGGAAATAAATTCACAGCAACGGGTTTCGGACCTGCAAATTCATCTGTCAAGGTATTCGACTCGGGTATTGAAATAGGAAACGGCCGGGTAAATTCCATCGGCTCATGGTCTGTGGAATGTACATTAGACAACCCCTATAATTTATCCCGACATGCGATTTATGCAGAAATCACAACAGCTAACGACAATAAATTGACTACGGAATCAAAGAACATACTCTATGATTACAATGCCCTTATGGTTTCTAAGGTCACTATGGTAAATACCGCTCATCCGGCCTCGTCGCTTGATTTGTGCGATTATACTACAGTTTATGATTTCCAAAATCCTAAAGAACAACCGGCGTATTGGTATTGGCCATCATATCCGACATTTACTTTCATGTTGGATTTTACCGATAACGACCCTGAAAGAATTTTCAATGTAATTTTATATGTGCACACAATCACAGGCAATGTTGTAGCATTATATCCTAAATATGATGAGAAAAAGCATTGTTGGATAGCTCAACGCGATTTTGATTCCAATTCATTGCCCGAGAATGTCAGCGTAGACTTTGACGCTATATCGGATAAAATTATTGACAATAACCAGTTACTCGCCGAATATGGTCATCTGTCATCTCTTCAGGAACAAGTAAAAGCCCAGAACGTTTCCATCGATGACGTTTACAGACAAATCAATGAAGAACTGAATAAAGAATCAATTGACCTTGATGCCATTGACAGATTAAACACAGAACTTGAAGAGCTTTTAGGTATCTCCACTCCCCTTTCGAGTGATTGGGATGAGAATGAAGTAATAGAAATGCTTGAAAAGTTTAAACAGGAATACGGAGAAAACTCAATTGATGACTTTTTAAACACCAAACTGACTGAGATAGATTATACCCTTCCGGAAGAATTGGGAATAGGTAATATTACAGTTACTTCATGCGACGGATTTGACCAAACTATAATCTCAGAAGACAATACTTATGAGAAATTAAATGTCTCAGGGAACAAATTAATTTTCGCAAAAGCTACTGAAACCGCCTATATCTTGCTGGATTTTGAAGAGAATATATGTTATAACATAACATTCAATTCGGATTCTGAACTTGCAAAATATAACCGTGCGTCTGCAAATGGCGTGGCTGAAATCAGCAAACACTCTAATACAATAGGCGAAAAAATTAAGATTGCCACTGATTTGCTGAACAAATTACTAGGCGCTATTGATGAGGTTGTTCAACACATCGATGGCGGTCTCAAATTCGCACAAGAAGGTCATCGCTGTGCTGCACGGGAATTAGGTAAATTGAAGATGCTTAAAGCATCCGGCGAAAATATAGCATCTATAAGGATTACAGCTCTTGAGTTTACATGCGAAGGGTGGAAAACTCAAGTAAAAACACTTAATGGCATTAAGTCAGGATTAACAAATCTAAGGGCCCAGGCCGTTGGGAAATTATTTGGCGCATGCGGTGTTATATCCAATTTCATAGATTGTAAAGCCGACCTGGATAGATTCATCAATCTTTATTTCAGTGTGCCCGACCCATGCGAGAAAGAGCAGCAACGAGCCGATAATATTCGAGGAAGCATTCGAAATGCCGGTGTAACAGCGGGTCTATATTATGTCGCAAATATTACTGCCGATGTATGTGCTCTATTCAGTATAGGCCCATCTGTTACCGCAGCACCCGCCACCGGTGGTTCTTCTCTCGGTGTCGCTTTAGTTGCAATCGGGAAAATAGCCCTTTCATATGGAATAAATGCTTTATATAGTAAGTCTCGTGACGCATTCATTCGAACCACAGAAGCCGAAATCGCTTCACTACAGTGCAAAAAGAAAGAATGTGGAGAAGAAGGTATGCCACCTTGTGAGGACCCTAAGCCAAATACCGGAGGCGGTAATGGTGGAGGAAATGGCAAGACCGGCCCGAAAGGGAAAGGCGGCGACCATCAGTCCGGTTGCCCCAAGACCGAAAATGTCATGGACCCCTCCGGCTTTGTCTACGAAGCAATTCCGACCAATCGCGTAGAAGGCGTTCAGGCTGCGATTTACTACAAGGAGACCAAGGAGGATATGTACGGTGACCCGTATGAGGAAATCATTCTCTGGGATGCCGAGGAATATGCTCAAAAGAACCCGCTCTTTACCGACGCAAACGGCATGTACCAGTGGGACGTGCCGCAGGGTCTGTGGCAGGTCAAGTTCGAGAAAGACGGTTATCAGACCGCTTACAGCGAATGGCTCCCCGTGCCTCCTCCGCAGCTTGAGGTGAATATCGGCATTGTTCAGAACAAGCAGCCCGAAGTTACCGAAGCCCGCGCTTACGAAGAAGGTGTAGAGCTACAGTTCGACAAATATATGGATTTGTCAACGCTTACCACTGCCAATATCTATGTAACTGCCAACGGCGAGAAACTCACCGGCGAAATCCTGTTTATAGATTCCGAACTTGCCGATGAATATGCCGACGAGAATGATGCCGATGCAATCCGCTACGCTTCGCGTATACGTTTTGTACCCGCAGAAAAACTGAGTGCTACTACCGGCGAAATACGCGTGACCGTGAGCCGCAATGTGCTTTCATACGCCGGCATCCCCATGACAGAGACCTTCAGCCAGGTGCTCGATGTAGAGAAAGAGGTGCAGATGATAGTTGCCGATGATGTGAAGGTGCTTTATGGCGGCGAAAAAGAGATTACAGTCTATGCAATGCCTTATGAGGCAGCCGTGGGCCGCAAGCTCCATATCGCCAACTCTTCAGACCTTATCGCATCGACAGACCTAAGCGAAGCTACCCTTGACGACGAAGGCAAGGCCGTAGTCAAAGTCAAAGGAGAGCTGCCCGGCCGCTCGCAACTGACGTTCTCTATTGAAGATGTCACAGCGACCGGCTCCGCAATGGTCGACGTCGTTACCGAAATCATCACAGCCGAAGCTCCTAAATCATCAAGGGCAAGCGGCACAGCTGTCTATCGCGGAACGAAGATTGTGCTCAGCACCGAATCAAAGGACGCTACAATCTACTTCACCACCGACGGCTCATGTCCCTGTGACGAAAACGGCACACGCCGCAAATACACCGTGCCTATCGTAATAAATGATGACACTAAGATTCTCGCCATGACTTCGGTGGGCAACGGTGATGAAGACGTTTCCGAGACCGTAGAGTTCAACTATACTCTTAAACACTCGGATATGGACTTCCAGATGCCTGCCGGCTGGACATGGATGTCGCATAACTTCGAAAGCGCAATAGCAGCCTCCGAGCTGACCGCCGATGAAGGTGTGGCACGCATACTCAGTCAGACTCAGGAAATAATCCGTGACCCGCAGCTCGGTCTGGTAGGCTCGCTCAGCGAACTTTCAGCATCGGAAAGCTATAAAGTGGAGACAACGACGGCCACAGCCCGTCAGCGTCTGAGCGACATAGCGTGGAATCCCGCCACTCCTATCGCTGTCAACGCCGGCTGGAACTGGCTCGGCTATCCAGAGAGCCAGACCATGTCGGTCGACGAGGCTTTTGCTCCTACAGCAGCCGAAACGCTTGACGTAGTAGTCGGACAGAATGGCTTCGCACAGTTCGACGGCGAAAAGTGGGTGGGCACACTCGAGACCATGTCGCCCGGTATGGGATACATGTATCAGAGCCAGTCGGCAAAGAATGTGGTCTACAACACCTCTATTGTCTCGAACGCTTCCGCCAAATATGCTCCCGGCATCTCCGGCAGTCTGCCGCTCGTACTCGACATACACAAATACGGAGTGATTATGCCGCTCGTGGCCACACTCGGCGACAATGACGGTCTGCCACTGAATAACGAAGACTATCTGGTAGCTGCTTTCTGCGGAACAGAGTGCCGCGGTATCGCCCGTGTTGTCGACGGACTGGTGATGATGAATGTCTACGGCAATGTCAAAGACAAGATTACATTCCGCGTCAGCAATCTTGACGGAGAAACCGACTACGCCAACAATGCCGGTCTTACGTTCAGTGAGACTGTCGTGGGAGACATATTCAATCCCTATGTCATAGCAATCAATGCGCATAGCGGCATGGCCGATGTGAAGTATGACGGCAACATAGAAGTGTGGACAGAAGGCGATATGCTCCGTATCAAAGGAATCGCAGCCGACGACATCGACCTTGTGGAAGTTTATGACACAAACGGTCAGAAACTTATTCGCGAGACCAATGTATCTGAATCAGGAATCAGAATTTCAACCTTGACAACAGGTGTCTATGTAGTTATAGTCAATGGCAACGGCGAGTATACCTACCATAAAGTAGCTGTGCGTTAAGATAATGCCATAAACTAAATGAAGAATTCAATTATCAAATACCGTAATTCGATAATTGCTCTTTTGATGATTGTCCTAAACGGTGTCGGGGCTACTGCCTCGACATCGTGGACAGTCAATCCGAGCGATTACCGATATGACATGAGTCTGTATCTCGACATGAATTTTGTGTCGGGCCCTATGGATTATTCGCAATATGATGTGGCGGTATTCTGCGGCGATGAATGCCGCGGAACAGCCGAACGCCTGTCATTAGGCGATGGCAAGGAATGTCTTTATCTCCGGACCCGGAGCAATCAGGAATCGGGAGAGAAAATGACATTCAGATACTATAACAAGACGACCGATGAGATTCTGCCGGTCGACGGAGTTTCGTTCAACTTTGAATCCAACGGCAGACTCGGATATCCGTCAGAGCCTTATATCGTTAAAATTATCCTGCATTATGATGTAAGCTTGTCGGCCGGTGAGGGCGGTTCTATCAATCAGGAAGGCGGCAGAATAGCCGAAAACACTGAACTGACAATAAGCGCAACTCCGGCAGAAGGCCGCCATTTTGAAAAATGGTCGGACGGAAACACCGAAAATCCCCGAACTGTCATTGTCAATGAGAATATAACTCTTACCGCAGAGTTTGGCATCAACTCCTATAAACTTGTTTATAATGTTGACGGCGAATCCTACAGGGAATATGACATTGACTATGGCACGGCTATAATACCGGAGGCTATGCCCGAGAAAGAGGGCCATACTTTCTCCGGATGGGAGGGATTGCCCGAGACAATGCCCGCGAAAGACGTCACCGTCAGGGGCTCATTCTCCGTCAACAGCTACAACGCCACATTCAAGATTGGCGACGAGGTGATTGAGATAAAGCCTGTTGTGTTCGCTCAGCCCGTGACTGCGCCCGAGGCGCCCGAAAAGGAGGGACACACTTTCACCGGCTGGCAGAATGTACCCGAAACAATGCCTTCGCACGACATCGAAATCACAGGAAGCTACAAGGTCAACTCGTATAAGCTTACCTACCTCGTCGATGACGAGACTTACAAATCTCTCGACATTGACTATGGCACGGCTGTCACGCCTGAAGCTCTGCCCGAGAAAGAGGGCCACACATTCTCCGGTTGGGAAGGCTTGCCCGAGACGATGCCCGCAAAAGATGTCACCGTCAGCGGCTCGTTCTCTGTAAACAGCTACAACGCCACATTCAAGATTGGCGATGAGGTGATTGAGACAAAGACTGTTGTGTTCGCTCAGCCCGTGACAGCTCCCGAAGTTCCAGAAAAGGAGGGCCACACTTTTGCCGGCTGGCAGAATGTGCCCGAAACAATGCCCTCGCACGACATCGAAATCACAGGAAGCTACAAGGTCAACTCGTATAAGCTTACCTACCTCGTCGACGGCGAGACATACAAAACTCTCGACGTTGACTATGGCACGGCTATAATACCGGAGGCTATGCCCGAGAAAGAGGGCCATACTTTCTCCGGATGGGAGGGATTGCCCGAGACAATGCCCGCGAAAGACGTCACCGTCAGGGGCTCATTCTCCGTCAACAGCTACAACGCCACATTCAAAATTGGCGACCTGGTGATTGAGACAAAGACTGTAGTGTTCGCTCAGCCGGTGACAGCTCCCGAAGTTCCAGAAAAGGAGGGCCACACTTTTGCCGGCTGGCAGAATGTGCCCGAAACAATGCCCTCGCACGACATCGAAATCACAGGAAGCTACAAGGTCAACTCGTATAAGCTTACCTACCTCGTCGATGGCGAGACATACAAAACTCTCGACGTTGACTATGGCACGGCTGTCACGCCTGAAGCTCTGCCCGAGAAAGAGGGCTACACATTCTCCGGTTGGGAAGGCTTGCCCGAGACAATGCCCGCAAAAGATGTCACCGTCAGCGGTTCATTCTCTGTAAACAGCTACAAACTGACTGTCTATCTTGACGGGGACGTATATTATGATGAGATGATTGAGTATGGTGCCTCTATCAGCATTCCCGAGCCCGAAATACCGGATGACAAACTATTTGACGGCTGGAATATAACAGTTCCTGAAACTATGCCTGCTTATAATCTGGATATATATGGCACAACTTCTGACAAGAGTGGTATTCATTCCATCTTTGCCGACGATGATTCAATGCTGACCGTATATAATATCAAAGGCGTATTGATATACAGGAATATTCCGGTGCGAGAGGCAGAAAACCGGCTCACTCCCGGCTTATATATCATAAACGGGAAAAAGGTTTTGATTAAATAATAATATCAGTTTAAAACGAACTGAACCCTTACAAAGGAGAGGCTGTTTCGTAAATAATAATTTTTTACGGGGCAGCCTCTCCTATATATTTACAAGATAAAGTCACTCTCAAGGAAGAGCGAGGCGCCAGATGAATTTTGCTTTGACGGGCTTCAGAATTAGCTTTGCATTATATCCTGCACCTGCTGTAACGTTGCATGTCACAGTGGTATAGTCTGTGAACTGACCGAAGTCTATATTCTCGATTGAGGCGTCCTTTATGTCGAGCGAACTCAACGTAGTTGTCACAGCTGCAAGCTGGACAGCATCAATGCTGTCGGGTTCAAGCGTATAGGGATTGATGCTCTCACGGTCGCGGAGCATCGACACTGCTTGTTCGGTGTCACCGGCCACAAGATTCGAGAGAAAACTCTGCACAAGATTTGTCACCTGAGTTGTGTCGTCGGCTGTCGGAACAAAATCGGGCATTCCGGCCTCGACAGTTTCTTCGGGAGATTTCTGCGTACATGCACCGAGCATCATTAAAGCTGCGGCTGCTAAAATCAGTAAATTTCTCATAGTCTTTCAATAAAGAAGGGGAGCTGCACAGCCCCCCTCCTTCAGTCAGATATTTAGTTCAACGCTAATCAGTTAATATACTGTTTACTAAGCATTATTTAGACTGACCCTGTACAAGGACGGGGATTTCGCAAACTACTACCGAAACATTCTCGACGGTAATTGTTGCTTCAACCACGAGGTTGTACGAAGGAATCAGAGCTGCGCCGAGGTTATCGTATGTGATGACACCGGTGTTTTCATCAACTTTGAATATTGCATCAGGTGCGAGCTGACCCTTGAATGTATTGTAGTCGCTGTTCTTCTTGAACGCATACTTCACATTCATCATAGCATCGGTGAGCTTGTAAACACCGGTTGCTGTTTCCGAAAGAACGAGGGCTTCAGCTTCTTCGCTCCAGTTGTAGATAGCATTGTTGGCGAGGTCAACAACATTTACTTCAGGTTCAGCTTCAACTGTTACGCTGCCGATTGCATTGCCATCGAGCACAAGGCCCTCAAGTTTGCCGGATTTGAAAGGATTGTTGAACTGGATAGCGAATGCAAACTCACACTTCTCACCGTTGACAAGAGTAACGTCATAATCAACTACCACAACCTTGGTCTGGCCTACGAGAGCTGCAGTCAGAGCGACATCCTGAGTATTAGGTGTCGTAGTAGTGACATCTGTCATAGCAACGCCTGTCTGACCGGCACGGAGAGCGAAATTGATGGCAGTTACGTTGTTGATAGTGTTGTAGTAAGAGTAGATGCTCTTGCCGTTAATCATCTTGAATACCTCAGAGATATTCATCTGGAGTTTCCAGCCGGCAGCGGTCTGCTTGCCCTTTGTGATTACATAAGGCAGAGTTTCATTGCCGACGGTAGTAGTACCGGCATAGTAGTTGGGGTTGTATTCGTAAGGAGTGCAGTCTTCCTTGACATAGAATTTCTGGGTAACAACCACATTACCTTTGCTCTTGACGTTGTCGCTGGGGATTGTGATGGTGATTGTGTACTCAGCGCCCTGACCGTTCACATCCTTATAAGTGTTCTCGGTCTTGACTTTGTTGTTGACCATGAACTTGATATCGGAAGTAGTGGTGGCATTGCTGCCGAGGGTTACTTCGCAGGATATGCCATCCTGAGAGAGAGAGAAGGTATTATTGGCTGTAGCCTTGTTGTTGGTCGGGTTGAGGACTTTCTTATTGCCATTCTTCTCAATGACACTGATTTCTACCTCATATTCATCGCTGGCACCACCATAGTAGTTCCAGAAAGTTGAAGATGTGAGGCCGGCTCGACCGTAAATCTTGTTGTTTACGTCTGTCCAGTCCATAGAACCAATCACTGTATTGGCAGCCTTGAGTGCATGGTACTCATAGAACTTGTCGGTCATGGGGTAAGCCAGGTCGGGCTTGTCCTGCTGGCTGGGAGGTGTGACAATCTCGTCTACAATCTCAACCTTGATGTACGAAGAAGCGACCATACGTGATGTGCCGGCGTTGTCAAGCATGAAAGCATCAACACGCACGACGGGAGTACGGCCTATGGCAGGAGTAAGACCATCGGTAAGATTCTTGGAGTTCACAGAGAGTACGCCCTCATCGCTGAGAGTAACAAACCACTGCTGGTTGGTATGCTGAGCGTCAGTAGCCAGATACTCACCGGGAAGAGAGATAGCGTAGCTGATACCGTCGAAATCAAGATTTGTGAGGAAGTTGCTCTTTGTTGTGGAATAGAGGTCGATGATAGAGTTGATGTCGAGAGTTCCGTTGTAAAGCATCTGCACGTTGGCCGGGTCGCCGAGTTTTACCATGCTCTGAATGAACGCGCTTGTCTCAGCCTTGTCGCCAGTAATAGCCTTGGTACGCTCGTAGTAAGTGACGGCAGCGTTTGCCTTCTTGGTTTCTTCGGGGTTGACGATAACTGCGTCGACAGCCGAAGAGGATGCGGCGATGTAGTCGGTTGTGAAAGGTGTCTGACCGTTCCAGAGCTGGAATGCAGCGATGTCGTTGCCACCGGCAGCAGCTGTAGCAGCGGTCTTGTTGTAGGTAGCCTTCACATTGAGGACACCCGATGCATTTGCGCCTTCAATCTCGAGGCCGGCAACATTTAGAAGCGTGTAGTTGTCGCCTTCGGCACGCGAGGTGACGACGCGGTTGAGGAACTTACCGGTAGCCTCGGCGGGAATATAAGCGTCCTGCGGAGAGATACGGTACTCGAGAGCCACAACGTTCGATTTGTTCCAGCTTGTCTGAGGCGTGAACACCTTGGTCGAGGCGTTGTATTTCTCTTCGCTGAGGTAGCTGTCGAGGTGATAGAAAGGCTTGTCGGTCGTAGCATAGCCGCCCACGCTCGAAAGAACTGAAGGAATAAAGGCGAGTGTGCCGACAGGAGTACCCACAGACATGGTGACAGTAGTAGGTTTGCCGTCTTTGTCGGTCACATTTGCGAGAATAAGCTGATTACCGCTATAAGATGCAGTAATAGCATCTTTCTCAGCAACGACCCAGCTGATACCGGAATTTTCGACAAACTTACCATCCTGATAGATGTCGAAAGTACCATCGGCATTAGGCACGTAGTACTTGCCGTTTTGGCCGTTGGTACCGTTTGTACCGTCAGTACCGATAGCCTTGTAGTTGGTCTTTTCACCGTCTTTATACCAATAGCCGTCTTCGCCGATAGTCCAGTTAGTGCCATTGGTTCCATTGGTACCATTTGTACCGTCAGTACCTTCAGCCTTGACGTCGGTTTTCTTACCGTCCATGTACCAGTAGCCGTCTTCGCCGATAGTCCAGCTTGTTCCGTTTTTACCGTCAGTACCGTTAGTACCTACAGCACGGAAGTCGGTCTTAACACCATCTTTAACCCAGAAGCCGTCGGCATCGATAGTCCATACTGTACCGGGAGCACCATCTTTGCCGTCAGTACCGTTGGTGCCATTGGTACCGTTGGTAATTTCGTAATTGCCCTTGTCGGTCTTTACGAGAATACCGTTTGCCGTTTTCTCAACGCCAGTGATGACGGTGCCGTCTTCGATTTTCTGTTGGAGAGCATCGACAGAGGTCTTCACCGAGTTAATCTGATTCTGCAAGTTGTCGATATCATCGTCATAGTCTTTGCAGGAATAGAACGAGAACGGCATTGAAGCGCACATTGCTGAAAGGAGTGCGATTTTCAAGAAACCTTTGTTCATAAATAGTTCTTTTGGTTTAATTAATTAATGTTGGATTCTCTATGATTGGCAGATGACGGGCATTGGCACGCGCCGTCATAAAATACAGCACACAAAGTTACGCCTAATAGCATGAAAGATAAGTGGTTTGGTGTTCCTCTTTTGCCTCAGTTCTGTTGCGAATTACGCCTTTCCTCAAAGCGCTGTGCCAGAATGTCGAAAAAATTCTTGTCGAGAGCCAGCGATATGCGCGCGAGCAAATCGGTGTCGACACTGTTTTTCTGGAATAGACGGTAGACATTGGAGCGGTCGATGCACAGCTTGCGTGCGAACCAGGTAATGGAACGCTCCTGCGACCGTATTTCTTCTTTGATTAGCTCTCCGATGGGTTTCATGAGCCACTGATTATATTCCGCCCGACTTCCCCTGAGCGGTGTATGGACATTAAAAAAGCGTGGAAGTCTGCACACGCCGCTCGTTCTTCGACAGGGGCCTTCGCATTGCCCGTTAAGGAGAACGAGCAACCGCAGAGCCCACGCCGTTATCATATACCGGGGCACGGAACATCAAGTCCCTGCACGCGGATATACAACAAACCCGGGCATCTACTGCTGCTCACTCTTGCCTTAACATTGAAAGTTGCGAAGTTTCTGTCGACAAGAACTGAGTGCGAGTAAACGCTCTCTTTTTCATCCGGTCCTTCCGGAAGGCAAACCCACCACCCACGGCGCAGGACGCAATGAATGCGGTTTGCGGTACAAATGTAGCAGATATTTCGCAACAGTGCAACAGGTGTCGCTGCATTCGCAGCGCTTTTGTGTCAAAAACACAAAAGAGGCCACACCGCCGTAGTGACGGTATGGCCTCTTTTGTGAGGTATTTATCCCCCGGCCGCTTATTCTGCGGCGGGTGTCTCTGGAGCCTCGGCGGGAGTTTCAGCTGCAGCTTCAGCAGCGGGAGCTGCTTTTTTACGGCGGCTGCGGCGTGTCTTCGACTTGCCGGCTTCGGCATCCTTAAGCATGGCCTCGTTGTAGTCTACCAGCTCGATGAAGCAGGTCTGGGCGTTGTCACCGAGACGGTTGCCGGTTTTGAGAATGCGGGTGTATCCGCCGGGACGCTTGCCGATTTTCTCAGCAATTTCCTGGAAGAGTATCTTCACGGCCTCTTTGTTCTGGAGGTAGCTGAAGACGAGGCGGCGGTTGGCCATTGTATCTTCCTTGGCACGGTTGATAATGGGCTCGGCGTAAACGCGGAGAGCCTTAGCCTTTGCCAGCGTGGTGTTGATACGCTTGTGGAAGATGAGCGAGATGGTCATATTGGCCAGCAGCGACGAACGGTGAGCGGTCTTGCGGCCAAGGTGATTGAATTTCTTATTGTGTCTCATCGTGGATTATTCTTTATCGAGTTTGTATTTAGAGATGTCCATGCCGAAGGAGAGATTGAGGCTCGTAAGGAGGTCCTCAAGCTCGACGAGGGACTTTTTGCCGAAGTTGCGGAACTTGAGCAAATCGGTTTTGTTGAACACCACCAGTTCGGCGAGAGTCTCCACCTCGGCGCTCTTTAGGCAATTGAGGGCGCGGACAGAGAGCTGCATGTCGACAAGTTTCGTTTTGAGAAGCTGACGCACATGGAGCACTTCCTCGTCGAATTCCTCTCCGGGGTCGGGCTCGGTAGTCTCGAGGGTGATTTTCTCGTCGGAGAAAAGCATGAAGTGGTAAATAAGGATTTTAGCCGCTTCCTTGACAGCATCTTTGGGGAGAATGGAGCCGTTGGTGCTTATCTCGAGGGTAAGTTTGTCGTAGTCGGTTTTCTGGTCTACGCGGTAGTTTTCGACGGTGTATTTGACGTTTTTAATCGGGGTGTAGATTGAGTCAATCGCAATGGTCTCGATGTCATCCTGCGGAGTGACATTCTCCTCTGCGGGGACCCAGCCGCGGCCCTTGTTAATGGTCAGTACGATAGTGAAACTTGCGTCGGGATCCAAATGACAAATCACCAAATCGGGGTTCATGACCTCGAAGCCCGTGAGGGCTGCGGCGATGTCGCCGGCTGTGAACACTTCTTTGCCTGATACGGGTATGGTGACACGCTCGAATTCGTGGTCTTCGACTTTCTGCTTGAGGTCGACTTGCTTGAGGTTGAGGATGATGTTGGTCACATCTTCCTTAACGCCGGGCACAGCATCAAATTCGCTTTTAACGCCGTCGATTTTTATCGACGATATGGCGTAGCCCTCGAGTGACGAGAGGAGTACGCGGCGGAGAGCGTTTCCGACGGTGATGCCATAGCCGGGTTCCAAAGGCTTGAACTCGAATTTGCCGTAGAAGTTGCCTGCTTCTACCATTACTACCCCTTCAGGTTTTTGGAATGCTAATATAGCCATGGATCTTTGGGTTTGAAATTATTACTTAGAGTAGAGCTCGACAATCAGCTGCTCCTTGATGTTCTCGGGGATGTCCTCGCGGGCGGGTACGTGGAGGTACTTGCCGCTCTTTGTGGTTTCGTCCCATTCAATCCAGGGATACTTGCTGTGGTTGAAGCCAGCGAGGGCGTCGGCGATTACTTCGAGCGATTTGCTGCGCTCGCGGACACCTACGATATCACCGGGCTTTACTGCATAAGAGGGCACGTTCACCACGTCGCCGTTGACGGTGATGTGCTTGTGGAGCACAATCTGACGGGCTGCGGCGCGCGTAGGAGCGATGCCCAGACGGTATACGACGTTGTCGAGACGGCCTTCAAGAAGCTGAAGGAGAATCTCACCGGTGATACCCTTGAGACTCGACGCTTTCTCGAAGAGATTGCGGAACTGACGCTCGAGCACACCGTAGGTGTATTTTGCTTTCTGCTTCTCGCGGAGCTGTGTGCCGTACTCAGAAGTTTTACGGCGCTTGTTGGCACCGTGCTGGCCGGGGGGGAAATTGCGGCGGGCGAGTACTTTGTCTTCGCCGAAGATGGGTTCGCCGAATTTACGGGCTATTTTGGTCTTGGGACCTGTGTATCTTGCCATTGTATCAAAATCAGTTTTTACGTCGGCGCCTGTTTGCCTGCCGGCGCATGCCGTAGGCGCAGCCGCGACCATAGAGAGGTGATTGAATATGGTCTATTCGCCTTTGGTATGCTGCATCGGATGTTTCCGGCGGCGTTAATTCTTTCCGTCAAGCCCGGGCTACCGGGCCGAGAGCGGCGCGACGCGTGTGGTTGAGTATTGTATGTTGTAGGAACTAAAAGTGAAAGCAGAGTTGAAGCCGGTGGGCGTGGGACTGCCCTGGCCCGTGGCTTCGCTACTGATTTTATACTCTTCTGCGCTTGGGAGGACGGCAACCGTTGTGGGGCAGCGGGGTCACGTCGATGATTTCGGTGACTTTGATGCCGGCGCCGTCTACTGTGCGGACAGCAGATTCACGGCCGTTACCCGGGCCCTTGAGGTATGCCTTCACTTTGCGGAGGCCGAGGTCGTAGGCTACCTTGGCACAGTCCTGAGCGGCCATCTGGGCGGCATAGGGAGTGTTCTTCTTGGAGCCACGGAAGCCCATCTTGCCGGCCGACGACCAGCTGATGATTTGTCCTTCGCTATTGGCAAGGCAAACGATGATGTTGTTGAAAGACGAGTGTACGTGAAGCTGGCCTTCTGCGCCGACTTTGACGTTACGCTTCTTTGCTGCGACTGTTTTTTTTGCCATATTGATTGATTATTTAGTAGCTTTCTTCTTATTAGCAACGGTTTTCTTGCGGCCTTTGCGGGTACGTGCGTTGTTCTTTGTGCTCTGACCACGTACGGGGAGGCCGTTGCGGTGACGGACGCCGCGGTAGCAGCCGATGTCCATCAGACGCTTGATGTTGAGCTGGATTTCGCTGCGAAGGTCGCCTTCGACCTTGTAGTCGGCGCCGATGACCTCGCGCACTTTGGCGGCCTGGTCGTCGCTCCAGTCTTTTACTTTGATGCTTGGGTCGATTGCTGCTTTGTCGAGAATCGATTTGGCGGCGCTCCGGCCGATGCCGAAGATATATGTCAAGGCGATATCACCTCTTTTGTTTTGGGGGAGGTCAACTCCCACGATGCGTACTGCCATATTTCTGTGTCAGTTTGTTTTTGGGTTCAAAAATAACAGAATTATCCTTGACGTTGTTTTAACTTAGGGTTTTTCTTGTTGATGACATACAGACGTCCTTTGCGACGGACAATCTTGCTGTCGGGAGTGCGTTTTTTGACGGAAGCTCTTACTTTCATATCTTTTAGTGTTTCGATTATTTATAGCGGAAGGCAATGCGTCCTTTGGACAGGTCGTAGGGCGACATCTCCACGCGCACCTTGTCGCCGGGGAGGATTTTGATGTAGTGCATCCTCATCTTGCCGGATATGTGCGCGGTGATTTCATGCCCGTTCTCGAGCTCGACGCGGAACATTGCGTTGCTCAGCGCCTCGACGATTGTCCCGTCCTGTTCGATTGCTGATTGTTTTGCCATATAGGTTGTTTCAAATAAATTTATCTGTGATAGCCTGATGAATGTAGTCGAATGTCGTGAGCACCTCGGTGCGGCCGCCTGTTATGGCGAGCGTGTGCTCGTAGTGTGCCGACGGACGGCGGTCGCGCGTGCGGCACTCCCAGCCGTTTGAGTCAATCACTATGTTGCGGCTGCCCATGTTAATCATGGGCTCGATGCAGATGCACATGCCGTCCTGCAGACGGTGTCCGATGCCGCGGCGTCCGTAGTTGGGCACCTCGGGGTCTTCGTGCATGTGGCGTCCGATGCCGTGGCCGCACATTTCGCGCACTACCGAGTAGTTGCGCTTCTCGCAGTAGGTCTGAATCGCGTTGGCGATGTCTCCGATACGTGCGCCGGGTTTTGCGGCCTCGATGCCGACGTAGAGCGCCTCGCGCGTGGTGCGGCAGAGGGCCTTCTTCTCGGGCGATATTGTGCCCACAGCGAAAGTGTAGCAGCTGTCGCCCATAAAGCCGTCTTTCTCCACCACGGTGTCAATGCCCACGATGTCGCCGTCGAGCAGCACGCGCTCGCCCGGGAAACCGTGGACGACGGTTTCGTTTACTTCTATGCAGAGCGTACCCGGAAATCCTTCGTAACCCAGACATGCGGGCTTGCCCCCATTGTCCAGAATAAACTCCCGGGCAATGGTGTCAAGCTTGCGTGTGGTTACTCCGGGTTCAATCCAGCGGCCCACCTCTGCCAGCGTCTGTGAGACCAGGGTGGCGGCGGCCCGCATCTGTTCGATTTCTTCCGGTGTCTTGAGATAAATCATTTAAGTAAGTCTAATGAATTCTGCAGAATGGCGCTGTTCAATAAGCCTGGCCGGTGGTGCGGCCCTTGATTTTGCCTTCTTTCATCAGGCCGTCGTAGTGGTGCATCATCAGGTGCGATTCAATCTGCTGGAGTGTATCGAGCACTACGCCCACCATAATCAGCAGCGATGTGCCGCCGAAGAACTGGGCGAAATTCTGGCTGATGCCGAAGAAACGGGCGAAAGCCGGAAGAATGGCCACGATACCGAGGAAAATCGAACCGGGAAGAGTGATACGCGACATTATGGCGTCGAGATATTCGGCTGTCTTCTTGCCCGGTTTTACACCGGGGATGAAGCCGTTGTTGCGCTTCATGTCTTCGGCCATCTGGGTGGGACGCACCGTAATGGCTGTATAGAAGTATGTGAAAGCTACAATCAGCAGGAAGAAGATAGCGTTGTACCAGAAGCTGTTGATGTCGGTGAAAGCGCCGAGGAAACCTGATTCGCCTCCGCGGAAGCCGGCAAGTGTCATGGGAATGAACATGATGGCCTGCGCGAAGATGATAGGCATTACACCGGCGGCATTCACCTTCAGGGGGATGTACTGGCGGGCGCCGCCGTACTGGCGGTTGCCCACGATGCGCTTGGCATACTGCACGGGTACTTTGCGTGTACCCTGAACGAGCAGCACTGCGCCTACTGTGACGGCGAACAGGAGAACAATCTCTACGATGAACATCACCAGACCGCCCTGACTGCCGGAGGCACCCGGGAGGCGGCTGACGAATTCATAGTAAAGGGCTCCCGGAAGACGCGCGATGATACCGACGAGGATGATGAACGAGATACCGTTGCCCACGCCGCGGTCGGTGATACGCTCACCGAGCCACATGATAAACATCGCGCCTGCTGTAAGGATTATAGTGAGATATACTACTGTCCAGAAACCGAGCTGGAGAGTGCTTCCGTTGGCGGCGCCGTTTACCTGCACCTGAAGATTGATGAGGTAAGCGGGAGCCTGAAGGAAAAGAATGAGCACGGTGAGATAGCGGGTGTACTGATTGAGTTTCTGACGTCCGCTCTCGCCCTCGCGCTGCATTTTCTGGAATGAAGGCAGTATCATGCCGCACAGCTGTATGACAATCGATGCCGTGATATAAGGCATGATGCCCAGTGCGAAGATAGATGCCTGCGAGAAAGCACCTCCGGAGAACATATCCAGAAGCTGCATCAGACCGCTCTTGTTCGTGAAGTTGGCAAGAGCGTCGATGTCAGAAGGCGAGATGCCGGGGAGCACTACATAACAGCCGAGGCGGTAGATGAATACCAGCAGCAGGGTTATGAGCAGTCTCTGGCGGAGCTCCTGGATTGTCCAGATATTTTTAAGGGTTTCTACAAATCTCATGATTATACGGTTTGAGCAGTTCCGCCGGCTGCCTCGATAGCTGCCTTGGCAGCTGCGGAGAATGCATTGGCTTCAACGGTGAGGGGAGTCGATACCGTGCCGTTGGCAAGAACCTTGGCGAGCTGGCCGCGACGCAGGTAGCCTGCTGCGCGGAGTTCGTCAAGACCTACCTTCTGAAGCTGCTGGGCTTCAGCGAGGGCTGCGATGAGGTCAAGGTTGATAGCCTTGTACTCTACACGGTTGATATTCTTGAAGCCGAATTTGGGAAGACGGCGCTGGAGAGGCATCTGACCGCCTTCGAAGCCGATCTTGCGGCTGTAACCCGAGCGCGATTTAGCACCCTTGTGACCGCGGGTCGATGTGCCACCCTTGCCGGAGCCTGGGCCACGGCCGATACGGGTATTGCGTTTTACAGAGCCGGGAGCGGGTTTAAGATTGCTTAAGTTCATTTCAGTGTCAGTTTTTAAGCGTTGGTCACTTCTACGAGGTGACGAACTTTGTTAACCATACCCATCACAGAGGGGGTGTCTTCTTTCACCACCGTGTGATTCATTTTCTTGAGGCCGAGGGCGTCCAGGGTGCGCTTCTGCACGGCCGGACAGTTGATGCGGCTCTTTATCTGTTTGATTTTGATCTGTGCCATTGTAAGTGCTTTATTGAAATTAGCCTTTGAACACTTTCTCAACCGACACGCCGCGGTTCTGAGCGACGATGGCGGGTGAGCGCATTTCGTCGAGGGCGGCGATTGTGGCCTTGACGAGGTTGTGGGGGTTGGAAGAGCCCTTCGACTTTGCAAGCACGTCGGTGATGCCGACGCTCTCAAGCACTGCACGCATAGCACCACCGGCTTTTACACCGGTACCGTGGCTGGCGGGCTTGAGGATGATGCGAGAGCCGCCGAACTTGGCAACCTGCTCGTGAGGAATTGTGCCTTTGTGTACAGGTACACGGATGAGGTTCTTCTTGGCAGCCTCTACGCCCTTGGCGATAGCAGCCTGCACTTCGTTGGCTTTGCCGAGACCCCAGCCTACGATGCCGTCTTCGTTACCGACAACGACAATGGCTGCGAAGGTGAACGTACGACCACCCTTGGTTACTTTGGTAACGCGGTTGATGGCCACCAGACGATCCTTGAGGTCGAGGTCGCCCGTCGATTTTACTCTGTTATTTCTTTTAGCCATAGTTTATCAGAATTTGAGGCCGGCGCTGCGGGCAGCATCAGCGAGAGATTTAACACGGCCGTGGAAGAGGTAACCGTTGCGGTCGAACACCACTTCGGTGATGCCAGCTTCGAGGGCTTTGGCTGCGATTGCAGTGCCGACGGCAGCTGCGATTTCGCATTTTGTGGCCTTCATGTCGAGGCCTTTTGAGCTTGTAGCAACGAGAGTGCGGCCGGCGAGGTCGTCGATAATCTGCACGTAAATCTGTTTGTTGCTGCGGAAGACTGTCATACGCGGACGCTCGGCGGTGCCGGAGATTTTGCCGCGGATGCGGGTCTTGATTTTATTGCGTCTTGCTATCTTTGAAATCATGACTTGCTCTTATTTGTTATTTGGCACCGGCCTTCTTGCCGGACTTGCGGCGGATGATTTCGCCGACGAACTTGATACCTTTGCCCTTGTAAGGTTCGGGCTTGCGGAATGAGCGTATTTTGGCGCATACCTGGCCGAGGAGCTGCTTGTCGTCGCTCTCAAGGATGATAAGCGGGTTTTTGTTACGCTCAGACTTGGCTTCCACGGTCACTTCGGGGGGAAGCTTGAGATATATGGCGTGCGAGTAGCCCAGTGCGAGCTCGAGCACGTTGTTGGCGGCGCTGGCACGATAGCCTACACCGACGAGCTCCATTTCTTTGCGGTAGCGCTGGTGAACGCCTTCTACCATGTTGTGGAAAAGTGCACGGTAGAGGCCGTGCTGGGAGCGGTGCTCGATGTCGTCGCTCGGACGGGTTACATGAATGTGATTGTCTGCGACGGTGACGGTGAGGTCGGGATGATATTTCTGGCTTAATTCACCGTATTTTCCTTTGACGGTCACGACGTGGTTCTTTTCATCAACCGTCACTGTTACGCCTGCGGGAATCGCGATAGGGGCTTTACCAATTCTTGACATAATCGATAATTTTTAGCGGGTTGATTAATATACGTAGCAAAGAACTTCGCCGCCGATTTTCTTGTCGGCAGCGGCTTTGTTTGTCATGACGCCTTGTGATGTCGACAGGATGGCGATGCCGAGGCCGTTGAGGACGCGGGGCATGTCCTTGTATCCTGTGTACTGGCGGAGACCGGGACGTGATACACGCTTGAGGCCTTTGATGGCGTTTACGCGGTCAGCCGGGTCGTATTTAAGGGCGATTTTGATGATGCCCTGGTTGTTTTCGCCGTCTATAAACTTATAGTTAAGTATATAGCCTTGTTCAAAGAGAATCTTTGTAATCTCTTTCTTCAAGTTTGAGGCGGGAACTTCCACCACACGGTGGTTGGCTTTGATAGCGTTCCTCAATCTTGTGAGATAATCTGCTATTGGGTCAGTCATTGTTATGATTGTTTAAATTGATTGGGCCGGAGCGCCCAACAATATTTAATACTCTCGGTATGCGGTGCGGTCAATATCCGCCACGGGCGGATTGGCCTCGCCGCCTGCCCGGAAGGGGGCAAGCCGGGGAGAGTGATTTACCAGCTTGCCTTTTTAACGCCGGGGATGAGGCCCTGTGAGGCCATTTCGCGGAACTGGATGCGGGAGATGCCGAACTGACGCATGTAACCCTTGGGACGACCGGTGATTGAGCAGCGGTTGTGCAGACGGATGTAAGATGCGTTCTTGGGCATGCTCTGGAGAGCCTGGGCGGCTTCGTAGGCAGCGGCGCGCTTTTCTTCGTCGTCCTGGTTGCCCTGGTTGACGATTTTTTTGAGCTCGGCCTTACGCTGTGCGTATTTCTGGACGAGTTTCTGGCGCTTTACCTCGCGGGCTTTCATTGATTCTTTAGCCATATTGCTTCTTTATTTTTTAGCGTTTTTGAAGGGGAGGCCGAAGTGCTTGAGCAGTGCGTATCCTTCTTCGTCGGTGTTGGCCGATGTAACGAATGTGATGTTCATACCCATGAGCTTGTTAATCTGGTCGATGTTAATCTCAGGGAAGATAATCTGCTCGGTGATGCCCAGTGTGTAGTTGCCGCGGCCGTCGAGCTTGCCTTCGATGCCCTTGAAGTCGCGTATACGGGGAAGGGCCACACGGATGAGGCGCTCGAGGAATTCATACATTTTGTCGCGGCGGAGTGTGACGCGTACGCCGACGGGCATTTTCTTGCGGAGCTTGAAGTTGGAGATATCCTTCTTCGAGAGCGTTGCTACGGCTTTCTGACCGGTGATAGCGGTAAGCTCGCTGATTGCGGTCTCGATGAGTTTCTTGTCCTGTGTTGCTTCGCCGATGCCTTGGTTGATGACAATCTTCTCAAGGCGGGGCACCTGCATCACGGTAGTGTAGTTGAACTCACGCTCGAGAGCCGGAACGATGCGCTCCTTGTAGTCTTTTTGCAGTGTGGTGCTCATTATTTGATTTCCTGATTGGATTTTTTAGCGATACGGATAACCTTGCCGTTTTCGCGCTTCACGCCGATGCGGGTAGGTTTGCCCGACTTGGGGTCGGCCAGGTTGATGTTAGAGATGTGAATGGGGGCTTCTTTCTTCACCAGGCCGCCCTGGGGATACTGGGCCGAAGGCTTGGTAGCCTTGGTGACGATGTTGACGCCTTCGACGATTGCACGGTCTTTGTCGCGGAGCACGGCCAGCACGCGACCGGTCTTGCCCTTGTCTTCGCCGGCAATGACAACGACTGTGTCGCCTTTCTTGATGTTTATCTTGCTCATAGCGGTTCTTGATTGTTAATGATTAGAGTACCTCGGGAGCGAGTGAAACGATTTTCATGTTCTTGGCACGCAGCTCGCGGGCTACCGGGCCGAAGATACGGGTGCCGCGCAGGTCGCCGTCGTTCTTGAGGAGCACGCATGCGTTGTCGTCGAAGCGGATGTATGAACCGTCGGGACGGCGCACTTCTTTCTTAGTGCGGACAACCATGGCACGCGATACTGTGCCTTTCTTCACCTCTGCACCGGGAATGGCGCTCTTGACAGTGACAACGATGATGTCGCCCACCGAAGCGTAGCGGCGACCGGTGCCACCGAGTACGTGAATGCACAGCACTTCTTTTGCGCCGCTGTTGTCGGCCACGTTGAGACGTGATTCGGTCTGTATCATTTTTATTTAACTTTTTCGATGATTTCAACTAATCTCCAGCGCTTGGTCTTGCTCAGAGGACGGGTCTCCATCAGGCGCACTGTGTCGCCGATTGAGCACTCGTTTTTCTCGTCGTGTGCGTGGTATTTCTTGGTCTTGTTGACGAACTTGCCGTAAATCGGGTGTTTTTCCTTATATTTTACGGTGACGGTGATAGTCTTGTCGCCTTTGTTGCTGGAGACCACGCCGATGCGTTCTTTTCGCAGGTTACGTTTTTCTTCCATTGTTGGCGTTGCTTATTTGTTGTTGAGTTCGCGCTGACGGAGCTCTGTTTTCACACGTGCGATAGTGCGGCGGTCGGCGGTTATCTTGGCGGTGTTGTCCAGAGGAGTGACTGCGTGTGTGGCGTTCTGCTGAAGGTATTCCTTCTGAAGCTGGGCCAGACGCTCTTTGAGGTCAGCTGTGGACATTTCGCGGATTTCTTCTTTCTTCATAGCTTATTACACGTTTTGAGAGGGGTCATAGTCGCGGCGGACGACAAACTTGGTGAGCACGGGGAGCTTCTGTGCTGCAAGGCGGAGTGCTTCCTTTGCGATGTCATAGCTTACGCCTTCAACTTCGATAAGTATGCGGCCCGGTGTAACAGGAGCGACGAATCCTTCGGGGTTACCTTTACCTTTACCCATTCGGACATCGGCAGGCTTGCGGGTGATAGGCTTGTCGGGGAATATGCGAATCCAGATTTGGCCCTGACGCTGCATGTGACGCGTGACGGCCACACGGGCAGCTTCTATCTGACGGCCGGTAATCCATTTGGTATCAAGAGTCTTGATGCCGAAAGACCCGAAAGCAAGCTGGTTGCCGCGCTGGGCATTGCCTTTCTGACGGCCCTTCTGTGAGCGGCGGAATTTTGTTTTCTTAGGCTGTAACATAGTTTTATGCTTTCAGAGTTAACGGGTGGGTTTCTGTGAGCGGAAGTTGCGGCGCTCGCGGTCGCGGCGGCCACCTGAGGGACGGCTCTCTTTCTGCTGTGTGCTGAACTGGGGAGCGAGGTCGCGCTTGCCGTAAACCTCACCGCGGCAAATCCATACTTTCACGCCTACGGCGCCTACCTTGGTATGGGCCTCTACGAGAGCGTAGTCTATGTCGGCACGGAGGGTGTGCAACGGGGTACGGCCTTCCTTGAACATCTCCGAACGGGCCATTTCGGCGCCGTTCAGACGGCCTGACACCTGAATCTTGATGCCTTCGGCACCTGCACGCATTGTCGAAGCGACTGCCATCTTTACGGCACGGCGGTAAGCCACCTTGCCTTCAATCTGACGTGCGATAGTCGAAGCCACGATTTCGGCGTCGAGCTCAGGACGCTTTACTTCGTAGATATTAATCTGTACGTCTTTGTCGGTGATTTTCTTGAGCTCTTCTTTGAGCTTCTCCACTTCCTGGCCGCCCTTGCCGATGATGAGGCCGGGACGCGAGGTGCAGACGGTGATGGTGATGAGCTTGAGCGTACGCTCGATAACGATGCGCGAGACACTGCATTTGGCCAGACGCACGTTGAGGTATTCGCGGATTTTGTAGTCCTCGAGGATATTGTCGGGGTATTTGCCTTTTTCCGACCAGTTGGAGTCCCAGCCGCGGATAACGCCCAGACGGTTGCTTATAGGATTAACTTTCTGTCCCATTTGTTATGCCTCGGTTTTTTCGTTTTTTTCGATAGTGTCAACTACCACGTAAACGTGGTTGGCGCGCTTGCGGATGCGGTAACCGCGGCCCTGGGGGGCGGTGCGGAGGCGCTTGAGCATGGGAGCGCAGCTGACTTTGATAGTGGTGATGAAGAGCTCGCCGTCTTCGGCTTTGCGCTCGTTTTTCTGTTCCCAGTTGGCTACTGCCGAGCGTACGAGTTTCTCGACGCGGGCAGAGGCTTCTTTGTTTGAGAACTTGAGTATGCCGAGTGCGCGGAATACTTCTTTACCGCGTACCATGTCGGCTACCAGACGCATTTTGCGGGGGGAGGTGGGAACGTTGAGCAGTTTTGCGAAAGCAATGCTCTTGTTTTCCTCCTTGCGCTGGTCGGCTGATATTCTTTTACGTTTGCCCATTGTTATTTGGTCGTCTCTTTTAATCGATTGTTAAATTTTTCGGGCCCTTATTTCTTTTTGTTGCCTGAGTGACCGCGGAATGTGCGGGTGGGGGCGAACTCACCGAGCTTGTGGCCTACCATGTTTTCGGTCACGTATACGGGGATGAACTTGTTGCCGTTGTGAACGGCGAAAGTCATGCCCACAAATTCGGGAGCAATCATGGAAGCGCGGCTCCAGGTCTTGATGACGTTGCTCTTTCCGGAGGCTGCCATGGCGGCCACTTTCTTTTCGAGCTTAACGCTGATGAAGGGACCTTTTTTTAATGAACGGCTCATATTAGATGCTATTTCAGATTACTTCTTTTTTCTTCTCTCGATGATGTACTTGTTCGACTGCTTCTTGGGCGAACGAGTCTTGAGACCCTTGCTGTAGAGGCCTTTGCGCGAACGGGGATGACCGCCGGAAGCGCGGCCTTCGCCACCGCCCATGGGGTGGTCGACAGGATTCATCACAACGCCGCGGTTATGGGGACGACGACCGAGCCAGCGGCTACGTCCGGCCTTACCGGAGCTCTCGAGGGAGTGCTCGCTGTTGCCTACGGTGCCTACTGTGGCACGGCACTCGGCAAGAACTTTGCGGGTCTCACCCGAAGGTAATTTGATGATAGCGTAGTTTCCTTCACGGGAAACAATCTGGGCGAAAGTGCCGGCCGAGCGGGCCATGAAGGCTCCCTGGCCGGGACGAAGCTCGATGCAGTGGATTACTGTGCCGACAGGAATTTTGCTCAGGGGAAGAGTGTTGCCGATTTCAGGAGCTGCATCGGGACCGCTGAGGAGTGTGGCACCTACCTGAAGGCCGTTGGGGGCGATGATGTAGGTCTTGACACCGTCAGCATAGCAAAGCAGGGCTATACGGGCCGAACGGTTGGGGTCGTACTCGATAGTCTTGACTGTTGCGGGGATTCCGTCGCGATTTCTCTTAAAGTCAATGATACGGTATTTGCGTTTGTGACCACCGCCAAGGTATCGGGCGGTGAGATGGCCTTCGTTGTTACGGCCGCCGGTGGCACGCTTGCCGACTGTAAGAGATTTTTCCGGTGTGGTAGCAGTGATTGTACCTTTAAACACACCGATGACTTTGTGACGCTGCCCGGGGGTGGTGGGCTTGAATTTTCTTACTGCCATTGTTGTTAGATGTTGCTGAAGAATTCGATGGACTGGCCGTCGGCGACGGTAACGTAAGCCTTCTTCCAGCGGTTGGTCTTGCCTTTGAGAAGGCCGCTCTTGGTCCAGCGGGATTTGTTCTTGCCGCGCATGACGGCGGTGTTGACGTTAGCCACTTTTACGCCGTAGAGCTGCTCAACCAGCGATTTAATCTGGTACTTGTTGGCAGAGGGCGACACGCGGAAGGTGTAGCAATTGCGCTTTTCGGTAAGCTTGGTTGCCGCTTCGGTAATTATGGGGGTGATTGAAATTTCCATTGTGTGTGGTCTCCGGTGTTAAAGTTTATTAAGCACGTCAACGCTGCCCTCGGTGAGAACCAGCGCGTTGTTGTTGAGTACTGCATACGTATTTATGTCCGATGCTGTCATCAGTCGGGCATCGGGCACGTTACGCATCGACAAAAGTACATTATTATTCTTTTCCGACAAAACCACAAGAACCTTTTTGCCATCAACTTTAATATTTTTAGCAAAATTTACGTATTCTTTAGTTTTGGGAGCTTCGAACTGAATGCTGTCGACCACAATGATTTCACCGGCAGCAGCCTTGAGGCTGAGCGCGGAGCGACGTGCGAGGTCTTTGAGCTTCTTGTTGAGCTTGAAGCGGTAGTCGCGGGGCTTGGGGCCGAAGACACGTGCACCGCCTACGAGTACGGGCGAGTTGATATCGCCGATACGGGAGCCGCCGCCGCCTTTCTGCTTGTGAAGCTTGCGGGTCGAACCGCTCATTTCGCTGCGTTCTTTCGATTTGTGTGTGCCCTGGCGCTGGTTGGCAAGGTACTGCTTAACGTCGAGATAAAGGGCGTGCTCGTTGGGCTCGATTGCGAATACCTCGTCGTTGAGGGTTACGCGGCGGCCTGTATCCTGGCCTTGCTGGTTGTATACTGCGAGTTCCATGTTTATTTCTCAATTAAGACGATTGAACCTTTGCTTCCGGGAATCGAACCCTTTATCATGATAAGGTTGTGCTCGGGAATCACTTTGATAATCTGAAGGTTTTGAACGGTGACGCGTTCGTTGCCCATCTGGCCGGCCATACGCATGCCCTTGAACACCTTTGCGGGATAAGAGCAGGCACCTACCGAACCGGGAGCGCGCAGACGGTCGTCCTGACCGTGAGTGGCCTGACCGACACCGCCGAATCCGTGACGCTTCACTACGCCCTGATAGCCCTTACCTTTGCTGGTGCCGATAACATCGACGAAGTCAGCTTCAGTAAAGAAGTCGGCGCCGATTGTGTCGCCGAGAGCGTAAGCGTTTCCAAATCCTTTGAACTCGGCCAAGTGACGCTTGGGAGCCACACCGGCTTTCTTGAAGTGACCGAGTTCGGGCTGGGTGAGATGCTTCTCCTTCATGTCCTCGAAACCGAGCTGAAGTGCATCGTAGCCGTCGGTGGCTTCCGTCTTAACCTGAGTGACAACACAAGGACCTACTTCGATGACAGTGCACGGCACATTACGGCCGTCGGCACTGAAAACGGATGTCATTCCGATTTTCTTTCCAATTAATCCTGGCATTTCTCTGTTAATTTGTATATTGGTTGTTGTTGTGAGGTGACTTTGGTGTTACAGGGTATCAGCACTTGATTTCCACTTCTACACCGCTGGGGAGCTCGAGCTTCATCAGAGCGTCTACAATCTTGGGAGTAGCGTTGTAGATATCGATGAGACGCTTGTAGCAGCTGAGTTCGAACTGTTCGCGGCTCTTCTTGTTGACGAAGGTTGAGCGGTTGACTGTGAAGATACGCTTGTGGGTGGGCAGGGGAATAGGACCGCTGATGACCGCTCCAATCGACTTCACTGTCTTTACGATTTTCTCGGCCGACTTATCGACGAGACTGTGGTCGTAAGATTTGAGTTTGATACGGATAATGGGGTTCATATATTTTGTATGTATTTTATTATTTGATGAGGTCTACACGGCCCTGACACTCTGTGAGCACTTCTTTGGCAATTGAACTGGAGACTTCAGCGTAGTGTGAGAACGACATGGTGCTGGTAGCACGGCCCGAGGTGATTGTACGAAGGGCGGTCACATAGCCGAACATTTCGGCCAGAGGAGCTTTGGCCTTGACAACGCGTGCGCCGGAGCGGCTTGTTTCCATGCCTTCTACCTGACCGCGGCGCTTGTTGAGGTCGGAGATTACGTCGCCCATCGATTCCTCGGGGGTAACGACTTCTATCTTCATGATAGGCTCCATGAGCACAGGACCTGCCTTCTCGCAGGCTTTCTTGAATGCCTGTATGGCGCAGAGCTCGAACGACAGCTGGTCGGAGTCAACGGGGTGGAATGAACCGTCGAGAACAGTGACTTTGAGATGCTCTACGGGGAAGCCGGCAAGTACGCCGTTCTTCATAGCGGTCTGGAAGCCTTTCTGAATCGAGGGGATGAATTCCTTGGGAATATTACCGCCCTTGACTTCGTCGACAAACTGAAGGTTGCCGTCAAAGCCTTCGTCAACGGGTTCGATGCGAACAATGATGTCGGCGAATTTACCACGGCCACCGGTCTGCTTCTTGAACACTTCACGAAGCTCGACAGGACGTGTGATAGCTTCTTTGTAGGTAACCTGAGGACGGCCCTGGTTGCACTCTACCTTGAACTCGCGGCGGAGACGGTCGATGATGATGTCGAGGTGAAGCTCGCCCATACCCGAAATAACGGTCTGGCCGGTTTCTTCGTTTGTCTCTACACGGAATGTGGGGTCTTCTTCGGCAAGTTTCTGGAGACCTACTCCGAGCTTGTCAAGGTCCTTCTGGGTCTTGGGCTCTACAGCGATGCCAATCACGGGGTCGGGGAATTCCATAGCCTCGAGAACCATGGGAGCGTCTTCTGCACAGAGTGTGTCGCCCGTGCGGATATCCTTGAAGCCTACGCCGGCACCGATATCACCGCAGCCGATAGCCTCCATGGGGTTCTGCTTGTTTGAATGCATCTGGAAGAGACGCGATACACGCTCCTTCTTGCCCGAACGGGTGTTGTAGATATAGCTGCCGGCAACCATATCGCCGGAGTAAACGCGGAAGAATGTAAGACGGCCTACATAGGGGTCAGTGGCAATCTTGAATGCGAGAGCACAAAGAGGAGCGTCGCTTGAGGGGTGACGGGTAACAACCTCGTCGGGATTATCAACCGAGCGGCCTTCTACCTCGCCTGCGTCAACAGGGCTGGGGAGATAAGCGCACACTGCGTCGAGCAGATACTGCACACCTTTGTTTTTGAACGACGAGCCGCAAATCATGGGCACGAGGTCCATCGAAAGAGTGGCTTTGCGGAGCGCACGCTTGATTTCTTCCTCGGTGATTGTAGAGGGGTCGTCGAAATATTTCGACATCAGGTCGTCGTCATATTCGGCAACTTTCTCAAGCATCTTGTCACGCCATTGTTCTGCCTCGTCAACAAGACCGGCAGGAATTTCCTCGAGGGCGTAGTCTGCGCCCATGGTCTCGTCATGCCAGAAAACAGCCTTCATCTTGATAAGGTCGACAACGCCTTTGAAAGTTTCCTCGCTGCCGATAGGAATTTCAATGGGGCAGGGATTGGCGCCGAGCACATCGTGCACCTGACGGACAACTTCAAAGAAGTTGGCGCCCGAACGGTCCATCTTGTTTACATAGCCGATACGGGGAACGTTGTATTTATCAGCCTGACGCCATACAGTCTCCGACTGGGGTTCTACACCGCCTACGGCACAGAAAGCGGCGACTGCGCCGTCGAGCACGCGGAGCGAACGCTCCACTTCGACAGTGAAATCGACGTGTCCCGGAGTGTCGATGAGGTTGATTTTATATTTCTCGTCGTTATATTTCCAGAAAGCGGTGGTAGCGGCCGAGGTAATTGTGATACCGCGCTCCTGCTCCTGAGCCATCCAGTCCATTGTGGCGGCACCGTCGTGCACCTCACCGATTTTGTGGGTAAGGCCGGTGTAGAAAAGGATACGCTCGGATGTGGTGGTCTTACCGGCATCGATGTGAGCCATGATGCCGATGTTGCGCGTATATTTGAGATGTTCGTCCTTTGTAGACATTTTAGTTGGATTGAGAATTTATATTCAACGGAAAAATCGTTTAGAAACGGAAGTGAGCGAAAGCACGGTTGGCCTCGGCCATCTTGTGCATGTCTTCCTTACGCTTGAATGCGCCGCCCTGATTGTTGTAGGCGTCGACGATTTCAGCAGCGAGCTTGTCAGCCATTGTTTTGCCGCCGCGCTTGCGTGCGTAAGCGATAAGATTTTTCATTGAAATAGATTCCTTGCGGTCAGCGCGAATCTCGGTAGGCACCTGGAATGTGGCACCGCCCACACGGCGGCTCTTGACTTCTACCAGAGGTGTAACGTTCTCGAGAGCTTTCTTCCAGATGTCGAGAGCTGAGAGCTCTTCATTGGGAAGCTTTGCCTTCACGGTTTCGAGGGCGTTATAGAAAATTGCGAAAGCGGTATTTTTCTTACCGTCGTACATGAGGTGGTTGACGAATTTGGTCACACGCACGTCATCATAAACAGGATCAGGGAGAATAATCCTTTTCTTAGGCTTTGCCTTTCTCATTAGAGGTCTTTGTGTTTTTTGTTTTTGATTGCTTGGTTGCTTTCTTCGTTCTTCTTCAGCGGGGCGGCCTCTGCCGCAGTGCTTACTCAACCATAAAGGACAGCTGCAAGAAATGCAAAAACGAGTTTAAAAAAATTGATTTTTACTCGGGTGCTATAAGACTGCTTCACCCGCCGGGTTCCTCCTTACGAAGGAAATACGTACGGCGGATTACTTCTTGGCTGCACCGGCCTTGGGACGCTTGGCACCGTATTTCGAACGGCGCTGAGTGCGGTCCTTCACACCTGCGGTATCGAGTGTGCCGCGAACGATGTGATAGCGTACACCGGGGAGGTCTTTTACACGGCCGCCGCGTACAAGCACGATTGAGTGCTCCTGCAGATTGTGGCCTTCGCCGGGGATATAGGAGTTGACTTCCTTGCCGTTGGTGAGGCGCACACGGGCAACTTTACGCATTGCCGAGTTAGGCTTCTTGGGGGTGGTGGTGTACACACGCACACAAACGCCACGACGCTGAGGACATGAGTCGAGAGCGGGGCTCTTGCTCTTGTCTTCCAACGCCACGCGTCCTTTTCGTACTAATTGCTGAATAGTAGGCATCTTAGTTGGTTTGCTTTGTTACTTTTAATATCTTATGTTCGTTTTTCTCGTTTTTGTCGCTGAAAGCACGTTCGCGCTATACGCCCAAAAAGCGCCCATTGCATTGTCATACAACAATTTAGCAATGGAACGACGTCGAAACGCACTTTTCAACGGCGCAAAGTTAGCAATTATCCTGCTAATAACCAAATGTTTTAGCAATTTTATTCACATTTTTTATCAGCTGCTGCTCCGCATAAGTTCCCGCATACCCACTACCCTCCCCTCAGACAGGCGCCGAGAAACAAAAAATAAAAAATCGCGGCTTCCTTTAAACTTTTTTAAAATATATTTGTCATATTTATAAATGGCTGATAAGTTTTTCGTACCTTTGTGCGATTACCTCAGGCTTTATTTGTCAGATACTACAGAAATGACCTCTACAGATAAAAAAAATATACAGCAGCCCGAAGAGGGCGCAAAGACCCGCACCCCGGCTGCAAAAAAATGGCCGGTATGGATATCGCTGGTTCTGGCCGTCCTGTCGTGGATGGTTCTGATGATTTTAAAGGACGATTACAGCGGCTACATAGCTTTGGCCCTGGGCGTGGCGGCCGTAGTTGCCGGTTTCCGAGGCGCATTCATAAACGAGCGCTCGCTCCGTCGGCTGGCAATCACAGCAATCATTGCCGCCGGCGTGCTCGTGGTTGTACTGGCGTCGTTTATCGTAGTTATAAAAATCTGCATGGCAGGCTCGTAGCCGTCATCCAGTCTATAAAAGGACACGCCGTCCACTCAAAAACCGAAATCCTCCAGAATTGCCTTTGCAGTATTGTCGGCCGCATCTTCAGTACCCAAAATACGTCGCATGTCGGCATAGCCCTCAAGTTGGGCGCGCCGCTCCGAGGTATCGCGGAGCAACGGACCTATTTTGTCGGCCACAAGCGAGGGAGTACAATAGTGCATGAGCATTTCGGGAATTATGCCGCGTCCCGCAATAAGATTGGGAAGCGTTACAAAGTCTATGTCGAGCACTCTTTTCATCACTTCATAGGTGATTTTTGTGCCGTTTCCACGGTATAGTGCCACTTGCGGCACGCCTGCAAGCGCAGTCTCGAGAGTGGCCGTACCCGAAGTCACCAATGCGGCCCGGCAATGCACAAGCACGTCGACAGAGTTTTCAGCTCTCAATATCGGCAGACGCCCCGCTCCGTTCGCTTTGTACACTTCATCATCAATGCCCGGAGCACCGATTATCACGCCTCTGTATTGAGGATACTGGTCGAGCGCGAGATTCATCACTGCAAGATTATTGCGGATTTCGCCAAAACGGCTGCCGGGCATCAGTGCCACAAGCTGCCTGTCGCGCAGCCCGTATTTTTTAAGGAATTCTTCGCGCGGAAGAGTTTTTTTCATCCGCTCGTCCACCTCGGCCACCGACGGGTTACCCACATAAACGGCATCGAAACCGTTCTCACGGTAGAACGCAGGCTCGAAAGGCAGAATGGAGAACACCCGGCGCACCATGCGGCGTATGTCGCGTATGCGCCATTTCTTCCACGCCCATATTTTGGGTGAGATATAATAGTATATCGGAATACCGGCCTTGAACGCCGTGGTTGCGACTTTGAGGTTGAACGACGGATAGTCAATCAGAATCAGACAGTCGGGCTCGGCCATCAGCACGGAGCGGCGCGCCGTACGCAGATTTGCAGCCACTTTCGAAAGATTGCGTATGACTTCGCTGAAACCCATATATGCCATGTCGCGGTAATGCACCAGGGGCTGAACCGAAGCGGCCCGTGCCATGCAGTCACCGCCGAGAAATGTGAACACGGCCCCGGGGTCGCGGCGCCTAAGCGCTTCAATCAGATGTCCGCCATGAAGGTCGCCGGAGGCTTCGCCGGCTATAAGAAAATAATGCATCTTTCTTTTGTCTTAATTGAAAAAACAGATTCAAGGTACTTCAGGTTCTATCTTACTCCCGGTTTATTGCGTCTCCGCCGGAAAAAATCCTGCATCAGAAAGCGGCATTCGTCCTCGAGCACACCGCTCACCACCTGCGCTCTGGGATGAAAAGGACTTGCGTCATCGCGCGTTACTGATGTATAGCCGCGTTTAGGGTCACCCGTACCAATCACAATCCGTGACACCTGGGCCCAGCCGATTGCTCCGGCACACATTATACACGGTTCGACAGTGACATAGAGGGTACATCCGCTCAGATATTTGCCTCCCATGGCCTGCGAAGCAGCCGTAAGGGCTATCATCTCGGCATGTGCCGTCACGTCGTGCATACGTTCGGTCTGATTGTGTCCGCGCCCGATGATGCGTCCGCCGGCGACAACGACGGCTCCGACGGGAATCTCCCCCTCGGCTGCGGCTGCCCGTGCCTCAGCAAGAGCCTGCTGCATGAAGTACTCGTCGGGGGTCATATCAAATCTATCTGCAGGCCCTCACGGGCGGCGATTACAGGGTGTCCGAATGTCGCGGCTGCCTCTGCGGCAAGCACGGCTTCGTCTGCGATTGTTTTTGAATAATGTCCGATTACGAGGCTGCCGGCACCGGCAAGCTTTGCTATTTCGCCGGCCTGACGGGCAGTAGAGTGTCCTCGCGGGGCGGCATGCTGCGCCCGCTCGTCACCATATGTGGCTTCATGATAGAGCACAGCAACCTCCCTCACGGCATCGGCCACACGTGTGTCGAACATCGTATCGCTGCAATAGGCATAGCTTTTCGTGGCATCAGCATCCGTCGTTAGCCATGCATTGGGAATGATACGTCCGTCGGCACACGTAAAATCAGCACCTTCGCGTATACTTTCCATCATATACACAGGCACGTTATAAAACTTCGCTGCCTCGCCGTTGATATGCCGCTTCTTCGGTTTCTCGTCGAAACGGTAACCCACACAAGGCACACGGTGGAAGAGAGGAAACGAAGTCACGAGCAGATTGTTGTCCTCGTAGACAACACCTGGTTTCGCCGGATTGATTATATCATACTCTATTCTGAAAGTACGCTCCTTGCAGAATACGTCGAGGATTCGTCTGAGAATATCGGCACCCTCGGCAAAAGTATGCACGGTGACAGCGCCCTCGACACTGTGGAGAGCCATAGTCGACAGCAGTCCCGGCAGGCCTAAGAAATGGTCGCCGTGTAGATGAGAGATAAAAATATCACTGATTCGGGCAAACGACAGCCCGTAACGACGCAGTTGCAGCTGGGTGCCCTCCGCACAGTCGACGAGCATCAGTTTGTTGCGGTAGCGCACCGCCTGGGCACTGGGATTGTGCCGCAGAGTAGGAGTGGCCGACCCGCAGCCTAATATGGTGACATTGAAATACGACATATGGGTGGTATCAGATTGCAAATTTAGATAAAAATCACAGCTTTAGTGCAAAAAAACAGTAAAAAACAGCTCACATTACTCCTGGCATGAAACATTTGGCATGTCAAGTACGTATAACCGATAGCAACAGCAGAAAGAAGTAAGTATTAATTTTGTTTTTTCATAGGATTAGATTTTTAAAGGTTTAGAAAATGGAAAAGGCCGTCGTGAGACGGCCTTTTCTCATATAGTGGTGTCTGTTGACTATATTACTTCACAACTACCTTACGTACGGTATCGCCGGCCTTAAGGTCGATGAAGAAAAGTTCGGAGGTCTCTTCCGTAGTATGGTTCACATAGTAACCGCCGGCGGCATTGCTGTATGCCATTGTGCCCTGATACTTTATCTCGCCCATCGAGCTTACATCAAGCAGCTCTTCGATTGAGCCGTCAAGGCCTATGCGGACAAGCATACCTGCATAGTTGATGCCGTAGAGACTCTTCTCAACGGGATTATAGCAGATGTAAGGACAGGTTTCCTCTTCTTCTGAATCTATATCGATAGTCTTGATAACTTCGAGACCATCGGGATTGGAAGCCGGAGTTCTGGCGAAAATATAATTCTCGCCTTCACCGTTTATACCGAAACCGTAAACGGTGTCATCGTCTTCGTTATATGCGCAGACGCTGAAATAGCCGTTGTCGAGGTTTTCCATTTCGGCATCGGAGCCTTCGATGATTTCGCCTGTCTCGAAGTCACACTCATAGTAATAGAGACCCAGCAGATACGGGCCCCAGTACGACGGAGCATAACCGCAGATATGCCCGTTGCGGAGCCAGCCGTTTGCAAGATACATGAATTCCTCGGCGTACAGAGGGTCGTACCATACATTGTCGAGCTCATTGCCCTGGAATTCATAGAGACCTACGACTTCGGCCTCTTCGTCCTGCATCAATATGTTGTTGAAGTAAATGTATCCGTAAAGATTGGCACCGCGGGCCGTGACGCGTGCGGGTGCGTTTTCGCGCACTTTGGCCATAGCCGACTGACGTGCGGTGCTCACTCTGGCAGGAGCGGCTTTATGAAAACGCGCGTCCGAAACGGCAACCGCAGTACGGCGGTGCAGCTTGGCTGACACCTTTATTGCCTTGCCTTCTTTCACAAGTTCAGCCGCCTGAAGTGCACTCATGCGCGGTGCGGCGGCTGAAGCGGCCAAAGCAATGGCCGCGAACAGCAGAAGTAAAAGTTGTTTTCTCATATTATTAATATCAAATTAGGGATTGTTGACTGGCTTATGGATGAGAGTAAGGAATAGACCGGCTCGTAATGCTGCAAAGGTAGGAATTTATTCCTTATCATACAATTTTTACAGGCAATTTGAAATTATTTGATAAAAAAATGCGACAAAGTGTAATAATACGATTTTTTGTGCGTCTATATAAGCGTATGACTAATCTACAATTTACAGAAATGGATACAATCATTTCCCTTCGCGATGTCAACAAGACCTATCCCGGCATAGTGCCGCTCCACGTTCTCAAAGACATCAATCTTGAGATACAGCGCGGTGAGCTGGTCTCAATCATGGGTGCGTCAGGTTCCGGAAAATCTACTTTACTAAATATATTGGGTATTCTCGACAGCTACGATTCGGGTGACTATGTGCTCGACGGTGTGCCTATCCACAATCTGAGCGAGAACCGTGCCGCTGAACTCCGGAACCATCTCATCGGATTCGTGTTCCAGTCTTTCAACCTCATCAATTATAAAAACGCTCTCGAAAACGTCGCCCTGCCGCTCTTCTATCAGGGAGTAAGCCGCAAGACACGCAACGCTCTGGCCATGGAACAGCTCGAGCGTCTCGGCCTTGCCGACCGCGCCACTCATCTGCCGGGCGAACTCTCCGGAGGACAGAAGCAGCGTGTGGCCATTGCACGTGCCCTCGTCACCAATCCTTCGCTCATTCTTGCCGACGAACCTACCGGCGCGCTCGACTCACATACATCAAAAGAGGTAATGCAGATTTTCCGTGACCTCAACGCCGAAGGCATGACTACAGTGATTGTGACCCACGACCCCAATGTGGGCGCTGCCACCAACCGCATCATCCGCATCACCGACGGCCAAATTCTTCCAGACAATGTTTGACCTCATACACGAAATAGGCCAGACCCTGCGCAACAGCCGCCTGCGCACATTCCTCACCGGCCTTGCCGTGGCTTGGGGCGTATTCATGCTCATTATTCTGCTCGGTATGGCACGCGGAGTGCAGAATTCTTTCAATGAAGGCATGGGGTCGGGTGTCAACAACTCCATTACCGTGTGGGGCGGCATGACAGGCAAAGGCTACAAAGGATACAAGGCAGGCCGGCGCATACAGCTTAAGGACACCGACATGGATGCCGTCAAAAAGGACAGGAACAACACTAACGTTTCTCAGGTCAGCACCACGGCATCGAACGACACCGCACAGATTGTCAGCCCCAGAGGCAAGGTCACGGGCTTCAATGCCGTTTTCCCCGGCGCAGACTTCGACATGGAGCGCGTAACGATATCGGCGGGCCGTAAAATCAATGACCCCGACATCACCAATCTCCGCCGCTCGATATTAATCAGCGAAGAAAGTATGCACACGCTCTTCGGCAACGACGCGAAGCCGTCCGAAGTGCTCGGCAAGACACTCAAGTGCATGGGTCTGAGCTGGAACATCGTCGGAGTGTACAATCACCGCTGGATGAGCGGCTCGTATGTACCATACACTACCTACAAGGCCATTACGGGATTCGATGACAATATCGAATCGCTCGTTGTGAACTACGAGGGCATCATCACCGAGGAGGGCGGCGACAAAGCCGAGGAGAATCTGCGGAGCACTCTGGCCACCACTCATAATTTCGCGACCGACGACAACAGCGCCATATGGACATGGAACCGTCTGACGCAGAGCATCTCGTCGGGCAAAGCGCTCATTTATTTACAGTGGGCCACATGGGTCATAGGCATCTTCACACTTCTCACCGGCATTGTGGGCGTGAGCAACATCATGTTCGTTTCGGTGCGCGAGCGCACTCACGAAATCGGCATCCGCCGCGCTATCGGTGCAAAACCGCGCTCAATTCTCACCCAGATACTGGCCGAAGCGGTAGCTATCACGGCGATTTCAGGTTATGCCGGTGTTTTCCTCGGTATGCTCGTACTGCAGGTAATCAACCTACTCTTCGGAAGCGGAGAAGATTCACCAATCAGCAATCCCACTGTCGACATAAGCATTGCCGTCCAGGTCACTGTCGTACTCGTCATAGCTGGAGCCCTCGCCGGTCTGCTCCCCGCACTTAAAGCAATCAAAGTTAAACCTGTAGAAGCCCTCAGAGACGAATGAAACTACGATTTTTCGACATAGAAAACTGGCGCGAAATCGGCGCCACTCTCGCGCGCAACAAAACGCGCACTTTCCTGACGGCTTTCGGCATTTTCTGGGGCACGGCGATGCTCGGTATGCTCTGGGGCGGAGCCAACGGCTTCACCGGCATGATGAGCCGCAATTTCGCAGGTCTGTCGACCAACATGGGCGGCATTTTCCCGGGCGCACGCTCCATATCATACAAAGGCTTCAACAAAGGCACATTCTGGAACCTCACCGAAGACGACCTCAAGGCCGTGCGCGCCAATGCGCCTTATATCGAGTATTCGAGCGGCGTGACCAACCTCAGCGGCACAGCCGCATACAATGACAAAAGCGCCGCAGGCCGTGTGCTCGGCATCGAACCCGACTACGCCAGCATATCAATGCCTGTCATCGAAAAAGGACGCTTCATAAACGAAGCCGATTATTCATCATCGGCAAAGGTAGTTGTCATAGGCAAAAGCCGTGCTGCCGACCTCTTCGGCATGGAAGACCCCATAGGCAAATACATCAGCCTAAACAGCGTGTACTTCCGTGTTATCGGTGTGGCCTCGCAGCTGAGCGACGCTTCTATCGGAGGCCGCGTTGATGAATCGTTTATCGTGCCGGGCACAACCATGCGCCGTGCGCTGTCGTCCGACCGCAACGTCCATTTCTTTGTGTTCACTGCCACTCCGGGACATAAGCCGTCTGACAACTTCGGCAGCATCCGCCGCACGCTGGCACAGCTCCATTCTTTTCATCCCGCCGATGAGCAGGCCATGGGCACAATGGATATATCGGAGATGTTCGAGATGATTTCAAAGGTATTTCTGAGCATATCGCTGCTTGCGTTCTTCGTAGGCTTCGGCACACTCATGGCCGGTGTCATCGGCGTAGGCAACATCATGTGGATTATCGTCAAGGAGCGCACCCACGAATTCGGCATCCGCCGCGCTATCGGAGCCAAGCCCGCCGACATAACGGGTCAGGTGCTTTCCGAAAGCGTGCTCCTCACCCTCGTGTCGGGTACAGCCGGTGTCTGCTTCGCCACTCTGGTGCTCTATGTGGCCGACAAGGTCACTTACCAACCCCTGCTGGGCTACGCCGGATTTCAAATCAGTTTCGGCATGGCCGTGGGCATTGTCTTCACATTCTTTATTCTCGGCTCGCTGGCCGGCACGCTTCCGGCAATCAAAGCCATGCGCATCAAACCTATTGAGGCTCTGCGCGACAAATAAGCAATTAAAAACAGTTTATATAATCTACGATGAAAAAAGTATTCCGCATCTTGCTATGGACATTGATTGTCCTGATGTTCGTGGGTACCTTCGTATTCCTTTTCCTGAATTCACGCGAGAAGGAAACTCTTTACAACGAAGTGCATCCCTCTGTGGCAACTATCGAGCGCTCTACAGTGCTTACCGGTAAAATCGAGCCACGCGACGAAATTCAGATTAAGCCTCAGATTTCAGGTATCATAAGCGAAATCTGCGTCGAGGCCGGCGAATTCGTCAACGAAGGCGACGTAATCGCAAAAATCAAGGTCATCCCCGATGCCTCTCAACTCTCTTCTGCCCAAAGCCGTGTAAACTCAGCCACTATAGACCTAAACGATGCCCGTATCAAATACGACCGCGCCAAAGCCCTCTACGACAAGAAGGTGATTTCACGCGAAGAATATGAGACTGCGCAGAAAGACCTCGACAAGGCCACTGAAGAACTGTCGGCAGCCAAAGACACATATACTATCGTACGCGAAGGCGTGTCGAAATACAACGCCAGGGAGAGCAACACACTCGTACGCGCAACCATCACAGGCCTTATTCTTGACGTGCCCGTCAAGGTCGGTTCTTCTGTCATCCAGGCAAATACGATGAACGACGGCACTACCGTGGCCACTATCGCCGATATGAACAACCTCATTTTCAAAGGCAATGTCGACGAGACCGAAGTCGGCAGCCTCCGCGTGGGCATGCCCATGAACATCACTATCGGCGCGATGCCCGACATAACTCCCACCGCCGTAATTGAATACATATCGCCAAAAGGCACCGACAGCGGCGGCGCTAATACATTCGAAATCAAGGCCGCTCTAACCCTCGAAAGCTCAGAAGGCCTCCGTGCCGGGTACAGCGCAAACGCAGCCGTGATTCTCGACAAGGCCGAGAATGTGCTCACCGTACCCGAAGGTGTAGTGACTTTCGAAGGCGACAGCACATATGTATTCGTCCTCGCCGACTCGGCAAAGCACGTCTACAACAAAACAGCCTTCAAGGCCGGCCTAAGCGACGGCATAAACCTCGAAGTAAAAGAAGGTATCGACAAAAACGCCGTGCTCCGCGGCGATGCAATCACTCAGCAATGAAACGCCTCGCATTAATAGCCGCTGCGGCTGTCATCACCGCCTCGGCCGGCGCACGCGAATGGTCGCTCGACGACTGTATCGCCTACGCCATTGACCACAATATCGAAGTGCGGCAGCGCATGGTGTCGCAGCAGCAGGGTGAGCTCTCCGTAACCGAAGCCAAAGACCAGTTCCTGCCGCAGCTCAACGGCTACGGCTCGCAGAGTTTCAACTTCGGCCGCGGCCTCACCGCCGACAACACATACGCCAACCGCAACACATCGTCGTTCTCGGTAGGGGCCTCGCTGTCGCTGCCCATATTCCAGGGACTGCGCGCCGTGCGTAATCTCAAATATTCGCAGACAAACCTCCGCGCGCTCGTCGAGCGCACCGAAGCCGCAAAAGACAATGTGACCCTCAACGTTATAGGTGCATATCTGCAGGCCTTGTATGCATCCGAAATGGTACGGGTGGCAAATATCAATCTCGCCATATCCACCGACGAGCTGGCACGGCGCCGCCAGATGCTTGACGCCGGTAAAATTCCCGAACTCGACATCTACGAAGCCGAGTCGCAGGTTGCGCAGGACGAGGTGAGCGTTGTAAACGCGGAGAACGATTCGATTCTCGCCCTTGTAGACCTCTCGCAACTGCTCAATCTCCCCTCCTCCGAAGATTTCACAGTGCAGCCGCTCGCCGACAGCCGGCTTCCGCTGCTCGACCCCGAAGAGGTTTTTGCCAACGCCATGCAGAACAACCACGGCATCAGGGCCGGACGGATTGAAAAAGAAGCTGCCGACAAGTACATCGATGTCGCCCGCTCGGGTTACATTCCAACGCTGTCGTTCAGCGCCGGCGTAGGCACCAACTACTACAAGACATCGGGATTCGACAACGAGAAATTCAGCGAACAGATGCGCCATAATTTCTCTAAATCAATCGGTTTCTCGCTCAGCGTGCCTATTTTCGACGCTTTCGGCACACGCAACAACATCCGCCGTGCAAAAGCGCAGGCCGCAGTGACCGCTCTCCAGTTCGATGATGCCCGCAACACTCTGTACAAGGCAATCACACAGGCATACACACAAGCGGTAGGAGCCGAGAAAAAACACTCGGCGGCCACCCGGGCCACAGCTTCGGCGCAGGCTGCCTTCGAAGCCATGCAGGTAAAATACAACAACGGCCGTGCCAACGCCACTGAATTCTCTAAAGCGAAATCAGACTATACCTCGGCCCTCGCAAATGAAGTGCAGGCAAAATACGAAGCCCTGCTCCGCGCACGCATTCTCGATTTTTACAACAGGCAATAACAGCAACATTACCATAATTTTTTTAGAAAGCTCCTGAAAATGTTTCCTTTCAGGAGCTTTTTCTGTCATTTTGCACCGGCGCCCATGACAAAACGTATATTTTGCACAAATGCCTTGATTATTTTTTGGATATTATACAAAAAGTATTAATTTTGTTCCCGTAACCCACCTCAATCACAACAAATTCATTAATAAATCAATCATTTTTCCACTAATTTCATCCAAAGTACAACATTTGTCCACAGATTTCCCATTAACCGTTAATGTTCCATTCATGAAAGGAAAACTTACTTCATTATTATTAACCGCATTGCTGTCGGTGGCGTTTTTCGCTCAGACAAGCTATGCGGCAGCACCATCGCGTGCAACAGATGCGACAGACGACCCGTTCGCATATGTAATAACATCTCCGGCCGAAGGAGACGAGACCTTCCGTTCCATCGACCTGCAGTTCCCCAAGGCCACGTCCGTTGAATACGTTCCGAGCTTTATGGACCGACCGGGTTATATTGAATTCAAGAAAAACGGCGAAACATTCCCCGTTCAATACGCATACCCCGCTCTTGACGAGAATGTTATCAAGCTTGACCTCGGCGGCGCACAGGGAAGCACCGCCGACCGCTGGGAAGTGACTCTTAAACCGGGCCTTTTCAACCTCCTCGACGCTGACGAAAACGTAATCGCAACCAATCCTCTGATGGAAATCGTTGTGACCGAAGGCGCGCCCAAAAGCGATGTCGACTTCTCATTCACAACTGACCCCGCCGACCCAGACGGAAAACTGCTGCTGGATGAAATGTCGAAGGTGTCATTCACTTTCCCGGGTCTCTCTGCTGTATCGGCCGATGCAGACGCAGCAGTTGTCGCCCTCGGCGAAACAACTGTGGACAAGAGCGCATACACTGTCTCGGCATCCGAAAATGTTGTCACTGTCAATTTCGAGCCGGCACTCACCTCCCCTGAGGATGCAACTCTCACCGTCACCTTCCCCGAAGAGGCTCTCAACGGCACCCAGGGCGAGACATCCGGCACAAACAAGACCCCGGTAAAAGCTTCATACACCATTGTGCCTGCGGCTGCCTACGACCTCGCAATTGACTTCCATAGCCCCAAGCCCGACGCTGACGGAAACATCAGCGCTTACGAAAGCTTCACAATGCCTATATTCATCTGCGACAACCCTGATGTGAAGGCAGTATCCGGCTACGATGCCACCATTATTTTCAAGGAAGTTAACGGAGACTTCCAGTGCACGGGAACACTGACAACCCTGACCGGTATGGTTTCGGGCAAATCAACTTTCTATGCGCTCTTAAACCAGCCGGTTTATAACGGTGCATATACCATCACCATTCCCAAAGGCGCTGCAGGCGACAGCCGCTGGCGCGCCGACCACACACTCGGCCACTCCAACGATGAAATCGTACTTTCTTTCAATCTCGTCGGCGGCATCGACCGTCCGAAAGAAGAAGACCCCTTCGAATATGTAATCACATCTCCGGCCGAAGGAGACGAGACCTTCAGTTCCATCGACCTGCAGTTCCCCAAGGCCACGTCCGTTGCATACGTTCCGAGCTTTATGGACCGACCGGATTATATTGAATTCAAGAAAAACGGCGAAACATTCCCCGTTCAATACGCATACCCCGCTCTTGACGAGAATGTTATCAAACTTGACCTCGGCGGCGCACAGGGAAACACCGCCGACCGCTGGGAAGTAATTCTTCAGCCCGGCCTGTTCAACCTCCTCGACGCTGACGAAAACGTAATCGCCACAAATCCGCTCATGGAAATCGTTGTGACCGAAGGCGCGCCCAAGAGCGATGTCGACTTCTCATTCACAACTGACCCCGACGGAGAACTGCTGCTGGCCGAAATGTCGAAGGTCTCATTCACTTTCTCAGGTCTCTCTGCTGTATCGGCCGATGCAGACGCAGCAGTTGTCACCCTCGGTGAAACAACTATAGACAAGAGCGCATACACTGTCTCGGCATCCGAAAATGTTGTCACTGTCAATTTCGAGCCGGCACTCACCTCCCCTGAGGATGCAACTCTCACCGTCACCTTCCCCGAAGAGGCTCTCAACGGCACCCAGGGCGAGACATCCGGCACAAACAAGACCCCGGTAAAAGCTTCATACACCATTGTGCCTGCGGCTGCCTACGACCTCGCAATTGACTTCCATAGCCCCAAGCCCGACGCTGACGGAAACATCAGCGCTTACGAAAGCTTCACAATGCCTATATTCATCTGCGACAACCCTGATGTGAAGGCAGTATCCGGCTACGATGCCACCATTATTTTCAAGGAAGTTAACGGAGACTTCCAGTGCACGGGAACACTGACAACCCTGACCGGTATGGTTTCGGGCAAATCAACTTTCTATGCGCTCTTAAACCAGCCGGTTTATAACGGTGCATATACCATCACCATTCCCAAAGGCGCTGCAGGCGACAGCCGCTGGCGCGCCGACCACACACTCGGCCACTCCAACGATGAAATCGTACTTTCTTTCAATCTCGTCGGCGGCATCGACCGACCGGTTGAAACTCCTCACATCGACCTGTCTACTGCATATGTAGGTACAGAAGTCATTGCTGTCAAGGGCGTGCCTTCCGAAGACAACATATATTGGTATGCCAATATAATCGAAGCTTCGCGTTATCCCGGCGATAAAGAAATGTTCGAATCCGTCATAAATTTCTTCAAGACCGGTGCCGAGACATTCAACATGGATTGGATTACCGTATACCAGATGACGGCCAAAAAAGGCACGTACACATGGGGATTCGGCGACCTTTACGCTTCGC
The DNA here is from genome assembly GCA_910587355.1 of uncultured Muribaculaceae bacterium. Taxonomy (GTDB): domain Bacteria; phylum Bacteroidota; class Bacteroidia; order Bacteroidales; family Muribaculaceae; genus CAG-873. The sequence goes on along the minus strand of CAJUKF010000006.1, from coordinate 14,067 downwards.
AGGATTACATCGTATATGCAATGGGCCTCGACGAAAACGGCGAGCTTTATATGCCCATGACCAAAATCAACGTCCGCACAGCCGACCAGATTGTTTCCGACAACACCTTCACCGTGGAAACGGTTTCTATTGAAGACGGCACACAGCCCGAAACAAAGAAACTCACAATCAAGGTCACACCCTCCAACGACGACTCATATGCAGCTGTCATTCTTGAAAAATATATAACAGACGGCTACGACCTGACCAGCGAGGCAGACGAGAAAAACTATCTGCGCAACGCACTCCGTCCGCTTGTCACCGAAGACAAGGTATATACCGGCGAACAGACAATCGTATTCGACAACATCAAGATTGATGCCATTATGCAGGCTGCCGTATTCGGTTACGAAGAATATGAGACGACATCGGCTACACTCACCGACTTCAGCACCGTAGACGAGAACTTTGAGGCAATGTTTATCGAAGCTTACGACCCCTCTATCAGCGGCGCTTCTGCATCCATTTATTCTTTCGACATGGTACGCCCCTATATTTTCGGCGTAATCTCCAAAGGAGCCGCTGCAGAAATGGGCGGTATCGAGACAATCCACGAAAATTACAATATTCCCAAGTGGACCGCTGCAGGTATGGGTTATTACGACTGGCGCTATTACGCACGCAGGGATTTGAATACCAGACCGCTCGACGGCACTCTCTCGGAAATCGGCGGCTATTCCGCACTCAAATGGGATACAGAGTACTATATCTACGCCTATCTGATGGATAACGGCGGTTACCGCACTTCGCCCGTATACTACGCCGAATTCACCACAGAATCTCGTAATAAGACCGATAACACATTCGAGCTAAAGCTGAACAGCATCACCTCGAACGCTCAGTATTCGTCCGAAACATTTACCGCCGATATGACCATCATACCCGGCGATGCCTCAGCGCCTTATGCCCTTTATTACGGCGAGACATATGACTTCGAAGAATATCTGGCTGAGAATCGTCTTGACGACTGGATGTATGATGTATTCATGCAGCGCAGAATAAAGAGGATTTACAACGGCGAACTCAACTTCGGCTTCGGAAATGTTTATCCTGATAAGAAATATATTCTCGTCGTGACCGGATTTGACGAAGCTCCCAACACCGAGCCGGTATGGATGCTGTTCAATAAAGACGGCGAAATTGAAAACACTTCGTCGGGAATCTCCTATGTCAAGGATAACATGTTGCGAATCTATGCTGACGGTCTCGATATCTGCATCGACGGTGAATTCTCAGATGCACAAGTCTACGGCGCCGACGGAATCATGGCCGGAGCTTTCACTGGCAACAAATGCAGTGTGAATGCTCCCGGATACTATATCGTACGCGTTCAGACTGTCAAAGGTATTGTGACAAGGAAGATTGCTGTCAAGTAAAACCACTGAATATTTTTGAAACGAAGCGGGAGGATTCGTCCTCCCGCTTATTACAGACATCTCATAGTTACATTTTTCTCCGATACAATAATGCTCAGGACAACAATACACACGCTTGCTGCGGCAGTCATGGCACTTACGGCATGCATTCCGGCACAAGCAGACGTCATATCACCTCTGCTCACAAGAAGCGTGCCCCCCGGATGCCCCATAGAGACAACGCCGGCGCACGACACGCGGCTGAAGACCCAGGCCGCACAGGCAACATCATATCAGATTACCGTGAGTGTCATGCTTGATAATACCAGAGGGCAGGAAGTGCAGAATGTGCTTGCCATATCAGCCGACCCGAACGCACCTAAAATGTATCAGGCCTCACAGAGCGGCTCTATATTTACCATCAATGCAGAAGCCGGCGTATACGACGTGGTCGTCTATATAAAATCAGACAACGAAAATCTTGGAATATTTCTGTTTGAGGAAGACGTTGAGCTCTCCGGCAATAAACGAATCATGCTCAACCAGCGCAACGCGAAAATTTCAACCGAAATAGGCCGCATGTCGCCTTCCGGCATCGAGCTCACGCTCCCTGCCACCGGCGACCCGGGCAACTGCTCCATTGCCGACCACTTGCTGGTTCTGCGCCACAACGATTTCGGCACCATTCTTATGGACGAGACTGCGGCCTTCCGCAAAAGCTGCACCCGCATCTCCACTAACCTGATTCCCAAGCGCTACAGCCTTACACGAATGGATGCTTTCTCTTGGGAACAAGGCCCGGTATTCATGGTCATTCCTGTCGACCTGGAGAAGGAATACAACGGTCCGGCTGAAAACGGCTGGCATACCGCATCGGCAAAATTCTCACAGACACCAATGAGCGAAGCCTGGGCCGCGACACAGACGCCTCCGGCTTTTGCCATGACCGGATATCTCGTTGCGGCCGACAAACAGTGCTGCGCTTATATAGGCATGGGAAACTACAATCATGAATTTCCTACCGACAGGTGCTATTACTGGACACCTGAGGGATACGACGGAACATATGAATTTTATCCTGTACTGCGCGACGGGCTCGTTGTCATGGCAGACGCATCGGTGTCCTCGATGCCATACCGCCTCACACCCGACGGCCTCATGCCGAGCGGCCTTAACCTTGTCTGCTCAGCAAGCCTGATGCTGAACGGAGACCCGTTTCCCGACGAAGGTCATCCGCGATTCAGTGTACCTGCTCCGGAAGAAGCTCAGCTTGCCAATGCTGTGCCAGCGCTTGTATGCATCCCCTCCTCATCTGACCGCGATGCCTGGGACAATGGCTTTCAGTACGGTTTCACCGGACGATACGGCGAAGAACTCGGCATTGACTCATACAACTTCACAGACGAACTTTCAGAGGCCGAACTCGAGCAAATCGGCGGCTACCATCGCACAGTCAGCGTAGCATGCGACGGCAAAGAAATCTGCTCCGCACCCGGCGACTTTGTCAAGTGGCTCGAATGGGGTAACGGAGAGACTTACACCATGCAAATGGAAATGTCCAACGTACTCATCGACGGCAACATACCCGGTGTGAACAAAGCTGCGCTATCGTATAAATCCGCTGATGGATATATACCTACCGTGACAGCACTCCAGTTCCGCGACGGCGACAAGATAACCGACCGTTTCGACAACAGCTCAAAAGCTTACCTTGAGATTACAGCCGCAACGTTCTCATTCAACGGCATGAAGAAATTCAATTTCAAAGCTCCGACGGCTGTCAGAGCCGAATATGCGCCTCACGGCAGTTCAGAATTCTCTGCGCTGCAGGTTACTGAAATTCCGGAATATTTCTACTTGCCGGGATACGGTAATTACTACACAGCGGCTCTTGACCAGATTAATCGCGGAAGCGATGACAAATGGTACGACCTGCGCATAACTGTAGAAGGGGCCGATGGAGCCGTTCAGACCCAGACCCTCTCGCCAGCATTCCGACTTGAGGACTGGACCAATTCCGTTGAAATGACCGCAGCAGACTCATCGAAATGCGATGTTTACTCTGTCGACGGACGAGTAATAGCACGCGGAGCCGAAGGCGTCGGCGCTCTAAATCTCGACCCCGGCATCTATATTGTCAAAGAAGGAGGTAAAGCACGCAAAATCCGTGTTGACTGACTTCTCCTGATGCAATATCCGCATTAAAACAAAACAGGCTGTACCGGCAATCCGGCACAGCCTGTTTTGTTTATATAATAATATTCAGTTTCTTAGAATTCGGCGTTGTTGGGCGTACGGGGGAACGGAATGACGTCGCGGATGTTTGTCATGCCTGTAACGAAAAGCACAAGGCGCTCGAAACCAAGACCGAAGCCGCTGTGAGGCACTGTGCCGAAGCGGCGGGTGTCGAGATACCACCACATGTCCTTCATGGGAATGTGAAGCTCTTCGATGCGTGCAAGCAGCTTGTCGTAATCGGCCTCACGCTCCGAGCCGCCGATGATTTCGCCAATCATGGGGAAGAGCACGTCCATGGCGCGTACGGTGCGGCCGTCTTCGTTCTGCTTCATATAGAAAGCCTTGATTTCCTTGGGATAGTCGGTAAGTATCACAGGGCGCTTGAAGTGCTCTTCGACGAGGAAACGCTCATGCTCGCTCTGAAGGTCGACACCCCACTCTACGGGGAACTCGAACTTTTTGCCCGAAGCCTTGAGTATCTCGATGCCTTCGGTGTAGGGCAGACGGACGAAATCGTTGTGGAGAACGAATTCAAGACGCTCTACAAGCTTGGGGTCGAAGTGCTCTGCAAGGAAGTCGATATCGTCGCGGCAGTTGTCGAGGGCATAGCCGATGCAGTATTTCACGAACTCCTCGGCGAGGTCCATGTTGTCGGTGATGTCGTAGAAGGCCATCTCAGGCTCAATCATCCAGAACTCGGCAAGGTGACGGGGTGTGTTGGAATTTTCGGCGCGGAATGTCGGGCCGAAAGTGTAAATGGCTCCGAGAGCTGTGGCACCGAGTTCGCCTTCAAGCTGGCCCGATACGGTGAGAGCAGTAGGTTTGCCGAAGAAATCCTTGCTGTAGTCAATGCTGCCGTCCTCATTCTTTGGGAGCTTGTCGAGCGGGAGGGTTGTCACCTGGAACATAGCGCCTGCGCCCTCGCAGTCGCTCTCGGTGATGAGAGGTGTGTTGAGGTAGAAGAACCCTTTCTCCTGAAAGAATTTGTGAATGGCAAAGGCGAGAGCCGAACGGATGCGGAGAATAGCTCCGAAGGTAGCCGTACGCGGACGCAGATGCGCTTTCTCGCGGAGAAATTCGAGTGTGTGACCTTTTTTCTGGAGAGGATATTCGTTGGGGTCGGCTGTGCCGTAGATTTCGAGGCTGTCGGCCTGCACCTCACATGTCTGGCCTTTACCCATCGATTCAACGAGCTTGCCGGTCACGCAGACAGACGAACCGGTGGTGACGGGCTTGAGCTGCTCGTCGGTGAACTTCGTGAGGTCGAACACGACCTGAAGGTTGCGTACGGTCGAGCCATCGTTAAGGGCTACGAACTGTACGTTCTTATTGCCGCGGCGCGTACGCACCCAGCCTTTGACGCATACTTCGCTGCCGATATGCTCCGGGGCGAATATGTCGACTATTTTTGTACGTTTCATATCGTTTTATTCGGTTTCTGTGTTTTAAACCGCAAAATTACGAGTTTTCAGCGAATTTTCAGTCTTTTATGAGGCGTTTTTTCAGAACAGCGGGAATTGAGACTGCGAATACAGATATTTGCGGTTGAATTCGTCGTCGCTCATCACCAGCATCAGTATTCCCTGAATGAAAGGTATAATTTCCCATAGTCCGCATGTGACAAGCGTGAGCACTATACTTATGATGCCGCCGACTGTTTTGCCGATATAAAAATACTGAACGCCAAGGAAGCCCAGAAAAATAGCGAGAATACCGGCCACAATTTTCGATTTAGCAGGCGGAGGAGGTGGCATAGACCCGGCAGGCGACATGCCGATTGCATCGGCGAGTTCCGGAATCACACCGGCGGGGCGCCAGTCGGGCATTCCCTGGCACCATACGCTTGAGTCAGGACTGAGACCGTAATTAATCAGCTCGTATTTGGTCAGCGGGCCTACTTGCTGGCCGTTATAAACAATAAACCATTTTCTTTCCATACTGTATTATGTGATTATTAATAATTCTTATTCAGAACCGGACCCTATATGCATTGTAAGCCACTCCACGGCCCCCGAAACCGCATTTCTGCCGTATCAGGCCTTCGTTGAGTATTCTGCCCCCATCTTCGTTCGACGTACCGAAGTCAAAGAATCTGCTGGCGGCACAGGCATCAAGAATATGTCGGTAAAGTAAGGGCAACGCACGCAGACGACGGCCCTCGTCAGTCGATGCGCAGTACTGGCTGTGCACCGCAGTGCCGCAGACATAAAGCACTACGCCTGCTATTATCCGGTCCTCGAGAGTTGCCGTAAAAAGTCTTATCTGTTCGGGGAAACGGCTATGCAGCAGCAGTATTTCGTCAAGTGTATGCACCGGACGGGCATCATAACGCTCCTGAAGGCGGCCGGAGAGTATCTGCCAGAACTCGGCCCACCGAGCCGATTCACCGGCCCCGATGCCGGCGGCCGCGGCTTTCCGCACCGACTGGCGCGAAGCCATGTCGAAGCCGTGCGGACAGTTGTTGTCGACGACACTTGACACCTGGACGGCATCAAGCACCCCTCCGGCACGGAAAAGCGCGTAAATGTCTTCATCGGCCGGATATTTATGATAAATATACGGAGCAGGCCGGTAATAGAGACTGCGGAAACCGCACTTTCGGTAATAGTCTGTCATAGCGGTCCATACCTCCATCATTGCTGGCATGTCGGCACGCTGTGTCATAAGCCAGCCGCCGAATGTAAGCCCCCGATGTGACGAAACATCATCGCCCGACGCATGGGCCGGCAGAACAGCTATTATGCGTCCCTTGGCATCGGCTGCGAGCACTGAACAGTCTGTAAAGCGGTCGGCATGATAATCCATATAATCCCGCATATGCTGGAACAGGCCGTTGCGTGATTCGCCCACGGCAGTATCCCACACGCTTTTAAGCTGCGGAGAATATGGAATGATTTCTGTCATGGCTCAAGCATATCGTAGCGCGACAGCGAAGCGATGCCGGCGGCAAGTTCTCCGCAAAGCTCTATATAAGCGGTTTTAGACTGATAATACTCACGATAGGAATTCAGATATTCATACAGACTGATTCGCCGGGCATCAAGAGCTTTTTTGAGGAGTGCCGGATAATCATCTGATGCAAATGTAGAGCGCGCATCATCAATGCGGCGGTTAAGAGTCTGACAGCGTGCATAATCGCTCATCAGGCGCGCGTTGACACGCATAGCATAATCATCGGCTTCCATAAGCGCTGCCTCATGCTCGGCTTCTGCGGCACGAACCGATTTGCGCCGGCTCCATGCAGGGAATGAGATACCGACTGAAAAACCGTTGAAATGCACGTTTTCCTCAAAATCGTGGGTATAGGCAAGTTTGAAAGAAGGCAGTGCACTGCGGCGCGCGACTTTCACTTCTGCAGAGGCTGCACCCGCGAGACTCGACGCAGCCGCTATCGTCGGGTCATTGGCAAGAAGAAGTTCACGGTAATACTCATAGGGCTTCAGCACAGCGTTGTCTGTCACCTCCGGCAGCACAATCTTATCGGGGTCGGCACCGTAAGCTCTCAGGGAAGCCTCGATATCATGAAGCGTCGCCTCGGCAGCAGCCACAAGATTGGCGATTTCAAAAATCTGCAGTCTGATTTTTGAAACATCGAGAATTGTGGCCTCCCCACGGTCAAAAGCTCCGGCATAAGCCTCGGCAAGTTGTTGTTCGGCATACTCTGCCTGCTGAAGAGTCGACATATGGCTTCGGGCAACCGACAGCTTTACAAGCAGCTGCTTCACTTCATAGGCACGGTCGAGCAAGGCTCCGCGGTAAAGACGGCCCAAAGCTTCGGCACGATAACCTGCGGCCTCACGACGCGCTCCGTATACTCCCGGCCAATCGAAAGCCTGACCTATCGATACACCCCATTTGTCGGGTCCTCCGGCAGAATTGAACTTATAGTCGAAATCCATTTCCGGGCCCTGGAGAATATTAGCCGCACGCCCCTGCTCCAGTTCGGCTACATATTTGGCACGTACAGCGGCTACATCCGGAGCCTCTCGCGCTATTGACAGAGCTACAGAATCAGGACATGGAACAGACACTCCGTCACGGGCCGACAGAGGTTCACAGATATTGATAATGTACAACACGGTGCACAACACCGCCGCAAGTCGTAGAAAGTTCATATGGGTCTTAATCATTACATTACTTGTAATAATGGCAAAGTTACTGAAAAACTTCCGATTGACAGAAAATATCATAGATTTTTTTAAAAAATATACCAACATATCGTAAAAGTAAATAAATAGATAAGATAAGATAAACAGACGCAGCACAAAGCTATTAATTTTGCAGATATAATAACACAAATCAGAAATGAAATTGATAAGAATTCTTTCTATAGCGGCCGCATTTATGGCAGGCGTTTTCTGTATGTCTGCCGTTACTCCCGTCGAACGCCATGGCAATCTGCGCGTCGAAGGCACACAGTTAGTAAACAGCAAGGGCGAGCCCGTACAGCTCCGAGGTGTGAGCATGGGCTGGCACAACATGTGGCCGCGGTTCTATAACCAAGGTACAGTGGAGCGACTCGCCGATGACTGGGGCGCCGACATGGTGCGCTGCTCCATCGGTGTGGCCCATCTCGACAGCGGTTTCGACTGCGACAGCGTAGCTGCATATGCAGCCGTCGACAACATCGTACAGGGCGCCCTCGACAAGGGCATATATGTGCTCGTGGATTTCCACAGCCACCCCAACAAACTCGACGACGCGAAACGCTTCTTCACTCACGTTGCATCGAAATACAAAGGCATACCCAACCTGCTCTATGAAATATGGAACGAGCCCACCGAAGTAAACTGGGACGAATGCAAGGAATATGCCGAAGCGCTTATCCCCGTCATCCGCAGTTTCAGCCCCGAAGCTATCGTAGTCGTTCCCACTCCGCGCTGGGACCAGGAAGTCGACAAAGCCGCCGACAACCCGGTCACCGCTCACGGCAATCTCCTCTATTCTCTCCACTATTACGCCACAACCCACACACAGTGGCTCCGCGACAAAGCCGACTATGCCCTCTCCAAAGGCCTTCCGCTCATCATGAGCGAATGTGCCGGCATGGAGCACACCGGCGACGGTGTTATCAATCCTAAGGAATGGGACGAATGGATGCAGTATGCCGACCGCAACGGCATCAGCTGGGTTGCATGGAGCATCAGCGACAAAGACGAGACGTGCTCTATGCTCCGTCCTTCCGCAGCCAGCGATGGCCGTGAGTGGAAAGACAGCGACCTCAAGCCCTGGGCTATACTTGTAAAACATTACCTTAAACGCAATCGTTAATACAATCCGTAAAAACAACATAAACATGTTCAGAAAACTTATAATAATGATAGCCTTCGTGGCCGGAGTGATTTCGGCCTCTGCGGCGCTTCCCCTCGACAAATACAGCATCAACCGCAAGGATTTGCCCGAGGCTGCCCGTGAAATGCTCGACGAACACTTTCCCAAAGCCAAAGTCTGCATGGTGAAAGTCGACCGACATCTCCTCAAAAAGACCGACTACGATGTCAGGCTCACCAACGGCGCAAAAATCGAATTCAGCAACAAAGGCAAGTGGACTAATGTTGACTGCAAAAAGAAGAGTGTGCCCGAATCTCTCATACCCAAAGCCATACGTAAGAGCATAGCCAGAAAATATCCCGAGGAAAATATAGTACGCATTAGCCGCTCCACACTCTACTACACCGTAGGCCTTGCTAACGGCAAGGACCTAAAATACGACCGTCTCGGCATCTTTCAGGGCGAACTCACAAAAGAGGAAGCCGAAGCATTCGGGGCCGAGGCTCTGGCCGAAGCCGACAACACGGACGAAACTCAGCACTGACGCACTTTTCTATATAGATGAAAACAAGGCCCCGGTCTTGTTTTTTATTTTGCAGACACTGAAATCATTCGTATCTTTGTGCACCTGAATCAATGACATCTGTTTCAGCGGCATGAAATCGGGCATACTGAAGAATACGGTCTCCGTTTTAATCATTATTCTCGCCGTGTCGGGCATCGGTACATGTCTGGCACTGCGCTCCCTTACGCTTGTCGATGAGTGGCTTGTCGCCGCCGTTGCCGTCATAGCCGCATTCCCTGTTTCCGCTCTGCTCGCGCGCAAAGGCAGATTCATTTTCAGCTTTTCGAAAAAATACCTGCGGCTCGCCGTATGGCAGATTATCATTCCGTCGGTTCTTGCCGGCGTTTTTTATGCCCTCAATTATATAGGGGCTGACGAAAATGATATCACTCCCTCGTCTGCCACAGTCGAAAACAAATATTACAAAGAACGCCAGCGCACGCGGCGCGTCGGACGCGGACGTTACATTGCAACCGGAGAAAAATACAAGGTGCATTATGCCGACATCCGGCTTGCCGGCGGCCATATGGTCACTGTATCCCTCACTCAGCGCCAGGCCAATGACTTACGCATGGGTCAGCAGCTTGAAGTTGCTGTCGCGCAGGGCGGTCTCAGCGTACCCGTAGTACTTCGCAAAAGCATATTCAACCCTCAATCAAAGATATGAAACACGCAATCATCAGATTTTTCACATTAGCGCTTCTTATTTCGACAGCGTTCTCGGCTCCTGCACAGTTCAATCTCCGTAAAGCCGTTGGCGGCGCTGCCAAGGCTGTGAAAGCCGCCACACTCACCGACGCTCAGATGGCCGAGTACGTCAGGGAATCGGTCGACTGGATGGACAAGAACAATCCTGTACTTCCCGAAGACGACCCCTACACAATCCGTCTGCGCAAACTTACCGAAGGCATTACCGAAGCCGACGGCATCCCCCTGAATTTCAAGGTTTACAATGTGGTCGACATCAATGCATTCGCATGCCCTGACGGCAGCGTCCGCGTCTTTGCCGCTCTCATGGACCTCATGAACGACGACGAACTAATGGGCGTTATCGGCCATGAAATAGGCCACGTCCTCAAGCACCACTCCAAAAACGCCTTCCGCACCCAGCTCCTCTCCGATGCCCTCAAAGACGGCATCGCCTCTACAGGCTCCAAAGCCGCAGCTCTCACCGAATCGCAGTTCAGCACGCTCACTCAGGGCCTTATCAATGCCAAATACTCGCAGAAACAGGAAAACGAAGCCGACAACTGCGGCTACGATTTCCTTGTATCGAAAGGACGCAACCCCTGGGGCATGGTCATGGCATTCGAAAAGCTCCAGTCGCTCGAACCGAATCAGGCCAAGAGCTCATATATACAGAAAATGTTCTCCTCGCATCCCGAAACTCAGGCGCGTATAAAAAAGATGACCGAACGCTGCGAAAAAGACAATTACACACGTCCGGCAGCTGAGTAAGCGTTTTTCTTATTATGACAGTTTTTTAGACAATAAGTTGCAGTAATTGTTTAAAAGAACTAAATTTGCACAATAAAACTCTGTGCCCGCAGGCACGGAGCTTTCGCACCGCAAGTAACAAACAATCAATAAATCAATCCAAAAACAATCATCTTATGTGGTTAACATGCTCATCTATAGGACGTAAGTTCGTGATGGCCCTCACCGGCATCTGCTTGGTCCTATTCGTAACATTTCACGTGTTGATGAACGCAGTGGCACTCATATGGCCCGGCGCGTATAACGCCGTGTGCGAGTTCCTCGGTGCCAACTGGTACGCGCTTATCGCGTCAATGGGGCTCGGACTCCTGTTCATCATCCATATCATTTACGCCCTCTGGCTTACGGTGCAGAACCGCCGCGCCCGCGGTGTCGACCGTTATGCCGTCAACGCCCACTATCCCGGTGTTGAATGGTCGTCGAAAAACATGCTCGTGCTCGGCATTGTCATCCTTGCATTCCTTGTAGTGCACATGATTCAGTTCTGGGCAAAGATGCAGCTTCAGGAACTCCTGTCGCACAACCTCTCGGCCTATCCCACTGTAAACGGCCTCATCGCCGACCCCGCTTACGGCACACTCTTCCTTGAGGCTGCCTTCTCGCAGTGGTACACTCCCGTGATTTACATCATCGGCTTCATCGCTCTCTGGTTCCACATGAACCACGGCTTCTGGTCGATGTTCCAGACCATCGGCTGGAACAACACCATCTGGCTCCCCCGTCTTAAGAAAATCGCCCTCTGGTGGACTTCGATTGTTGTGGCTCTCTTCATCGCCCAGGCTATCGTATTCACCGTCCGCGCACATCAGAACTACTACACCACCAACGAAGCTCTCGTCGAGCAGTACACCGAAGGTCTCTCCGCACGCGCCGAAGAACCCGTCACCAAATTCATGGAAAGCTGGCAGGCTCTCCAGCAGCAGGCCATGTACGGCGGCGGTCAGCAGGTTATGGAGCAGTTCATCGCTGAGAACGGTCAGGAATACCTCGACCAGCTCGCTCCTATCGCAGATGCCGCGAAGGCCATGCCTGCAGCCGCATCCGACCGCTACCTCTCCACTGCCATGCAGATTGTAGACATGCTCCGCGAGCATATGCAGCAGCCCGCTCCCGCTCAGGAAGCCGAAGTTCCTGAAGCTGCTCCCGTCGAGGCTTCAACCGATTCTATAAACTAATAATTCCGCTCAGAGATATGGCACAGACACTCAACCTTGAGGGTATGATTGATTCAACCCCCATCATGCAGGAATTCGCCGACGTCGAAACCGGCAACAAGCCCGAGTACACCATCGACTCTAAGATTCCCGAAGGTCCCATCGCTGAGAAATGGACCAACTACAAAGCTCACCAGCACCTTGTAAACCCCGCCAACAAGCGCAATCTTGACATCATCGTCGTAGGTACCGGCCTTGCAGGCGCGTCCGCCGCTTCCACTCTCGGCGAACTCGGTTTCAACGTATATAACTTCTGCATCCAGGACAGCCCCCGTCGCGCTCACTCTATCGCGGCTCAGGGCGGTATCAACGCTGCAAAGAACTATCAGAACGACGGCGACTCCGTTTACCGTCTCTTCTACGACACTGTAAAAGGCGGCGACTTCCGCTCGCGCGAGGCAAACGTTTACCGTCTTGCCGAAGTGTCGAACAACATCATCGACCAGTGCGTCGCTCAGGGCGTTCCATTCGCACGTGAATACGGCGGTCTCCTCGCCAACCGTTCGTTCGGCGGCGCTCAGGTAAGCCGTACCTTCTACGCCAAAGGCCAGACAGGCCAGCAGCTCCTCCTCGGCGCTTACAGCTCGCTCAACCGTCAGATTCAGAAGGGCACCGTCAAGTCGTTCACACGCCGTGAGATGCTCGACATCGTCATCATCGACGGACGCGCACGCGGCATCATCGTCCGCAACCTCGTCACCGGCGAAATCGAGCGCTATGCCGCTCACGCTGTTGTGCTCGCCACCGGCGGCTACGGCCGTGCATTCTTCCTTTCGACCAACGCCATGGGCTGCAACGGTTCAGCCGCCGTCCAGGCTTTCAAGAAAGGCGCATACCTCGCCAACCTCGCCTTCACACAGATTCACCCCACATGTATCCCAGTTCACGGCGAAGACCAGAGCAAGCTCACCCTTATGAGCGAATCGCTCCGTAACGACGGCCGCATCTGGGTACCCGCAAAGAAAGAAGACGCCGAGGCTATCCGCGCAGGCAAGAAGAAACCTACCGATATTCCCGACGAAGACCGCGACTTCTATCTCGAGCGCCGCTACCCCGCATTCGGCAACCTCTGCCCCCGCGACATCGCTTCGCGTGCCGCTAAAGAGCGTTGCGACGCAGGCTACGGCGTAGGTACAGGCAACGCCGTTTACCTCGACTTCAAGTACGCTATCCAGCGTCTCGGCGCCGATGTCGTACGCGACCGCTACGGCAACCTCTTCGACATGTATCAGATGATTTCGGACGATAACCCGTACGAAACCCCTATGATGATATTCCCCGCCAGCCACTACACCATGGGCGGCATCTGGGTAGACTACGAGCTCCAGACATCCATCAAGGGCCTCTTCGCTATCGGCGAATGCAACTTCTCGGACCACGGCGCTAACCGCCTCGGTGCCTCGGCCCTCATGCAGGGTCTCGCCGACGGTTACTTCGTAATCCCCTACACCATGCAGAACTACCTCAGCGACCAGATTAAAGTGCCCCGTTTCAAGACAACAGCACCCGAATTCGACAAAGCCGAGGCCGATGTCCGCGCACGTATCAAGAAACTTATGGACATCAAGGGCACAAAAAGCCCCGACGAAATCCACAAGCGTCTCGGCCACGTGATGTGGAACCTCGTAGGCATGGGCCGCACACTCCAGAGCCTTGTAAAGGCCCTTGAGGAAATCGAAGAAGTAAAGAAGGAATTCTACACCGACCTCCGCATCGTGGGTAAGGCCGATGACCTCAACACCGAACTCGAAAAAGCTCTTCGTCTCGAAGACTTCCTCGTGATTGCCAGGATGATGGCTATCGACGCCCTCAACCGCAACGAATCGTGCGGCGCACACTTCCGCGAGGAGTACCAGACCGCCGACGGCGAGGCAGCCCGCCGCGACGA
>CAJUKF010000005.1 GCA_910587355.1 uncultured Muribaculaceae bacterium | reverse complement strand
ATCCGGCTTTTTTGTCCTCCGGCCACGGATGTGCATCCCCATACAGCCTGGCCCTAAGATATTTGGACAGCCCCGATAAAGTTCACGCCATTTAAGCACAAAAAAAACGCCCCGATGTCATCGACAGCGGGGCGCTATTCCTATACTTTATAAAATTGTCAATCAATTTTTATTACAAGATAATTTGAAAGGCTCCAGAAAGCTACAGGATTAGTAATTCGGAGCACCTTGTGACCATTGACTTCGGTAATCACATATGAACCGGCAGGCTGGTTTGTGAGCACTTCAGCTTTGTCGGAATTGAGGTCAAGGGTTGTGAGTGTACGTTTATCGGCAGTGGTGAAGAACGACTGGTCGAAATCACCCTTCATGAGTTTTGTCTTGCGCAGGAAACCGGTCTCTATAATTTTATTATCCTTAAGCTCCGACTTGGTGCCAATGGCATAGAAGCACTGATTGAGCTCATTTGTAATAATAGTATTCTGCTGTTCGGTGGAATCGCGTTCGGCAGTAACTGTTGTTACAGTGGTATGAAGAGAATCAACGGCAGCATCGAGTTCGCCGATTTTTCCTGTAGCCTCACTGAGGTCTGTGCGGAGAGTGGTAATTTCGCCTGCCTGCGAATCAATCTGGCTTCGGAGCGAAGCGATTGTCTTCTTGAGTTCGCTATTTGCTACCGATGAAGCGGAAAGCTTCTTCTCAAGTTCGGCAAGTTTCTCACGACGCTGCTGCAAGGTCTGCTGAATAGCGGCGATGTCGGCCTGAATCTGCTCACGCTGTCCGGGAGTCTCGTTCTTACCCGAAACCGAAAGTATGTTTTCAAGTTGTTTTATCTGGTCCATTCCGGCAGAAATCTCATTGACAAGCGACAGAAGCTGGTCACGGTCATTGACAGCCTCAATCAACTCGGCACGGGTAGCATCGTTTTGCTTTTCGGCTTCTTCGAGTTTCTTTTTATCGGTGCATCCCGAAAGAATAAGAAGGCCTGTAATGCCAATTGCAATTAA
Organism: uncultured Muribaculaceae bacterium; assembly: GCA_910587355.1. Taxonomy (GTDB): domain Bacteria; phylum Bacteroidota; class Bacteroidia; order Bacteroidales; family Muribaculaceae; genus CAG-873. The sequence goes on along the minus strand of CAJUKF010000005.1, from coordinate 88,058 downwards.
TTTTCTCATAATAGTAATTATTTGAAACGGTTGAAATTCAATTAAGAGTCTCCGTCTCCGTCATCGGGACGGAATTTATTGCGGTGGCGCCGGTTTTTAGTATCTTCCCGGGGCTTACCTGCAATAATAATAACAATTTCACCTCGTGCCTGGTTCACGGAGAAATATTGTGTGAGTTCGCTGAGCGTACCGCGATGGGTTGTATCGTAAATCTTAGATATCTCCCTCGATACGGAAGCCTCCCGGTCATCGCCGCACACTTCAGCGAGATTACTCAGGGTGCGGGCGAGACGCAACGGCGATTCATATATGATAAATGTTACGGGCAGCTCAGCCAGCTCGGCCAGTCGCGATGCCCTGCCCTTCTTCACAGGCAGAAATCCCTCGAAGAAAAATCTGTCGCATGGAAGACCAGAATTAACCAGTGCCGGAACGAAAGCCGTCGGTCCGGGAAGTGTCTCTACCGGAATATCACGACGACGACACTCTCGCGACAGCATGAATCCGGGGTCGGAAATACCGGGAGTGCCTGCATCTGAGACAAGAGCAATATTCTCGCCTGCAATTATACGGTTGAGAACAGGCTCAAGGTCGTGATGCTCATTATATTTATGGTGACTTGCCATGGGCACAGAAATGCCGAAATGCTTCAGCAGAACGCCCGATGTACGTGTATCCTCAGCCAGAATCAGCGATGCCGAACGCAACACCTCCACAGCTCTCGGCGACATATCGGCAAGATTGCCGACTGGAGTAGGCACTATATAGAGTTTTCCGGACATGACCGTCAGTGTTTCATGTAAGGCGCTATGAAATCAAGGAACTCGGCAACACCGTGATTTTCCTTATCAAGCATCATATCTCCCGTTATATATTCCTCCGCCTCCGCATAGGTGTCCATCTCCGCGATAAGCGACAGCGTGTCGTTGAAATCGCGTTCGTCACCGCCAAATACTTCACGGATAAAACGGAATTTATCGTTGAGCGTAAAAGCACGGAGAAGGGCCGTATTGCGTTCATGGGGAACCCGGAGTGCAAAAGCTTCTTCAGCACGGTCAGAGACTCTAGCCGCAGATTCAGCCGGCTCTGCAGGACTATTCTCTGAAGCAGGAGCCGGGGTTTCGGTTTCCGTGAGTTCAACGCTCTCTGCCTCATCTGTATTACAGGTCTCCGTGATTTCCTGTCCACGCACCACTGCCTGCTCGGCAGCCTCAATCTCGGGTGTTACCTGAGTTTCTTCAGCCTCATCGTCTTTCACACACCCCAAATGAGGGTCGGTATAACCGTTATGGCCGACAAAAATGTCCATAAGTCCGCAAAACTCATCATATCTGTCAGATAGAAGTTCGCGGGCATGCGGGTCATCTCTGTCAAGAAGTATTTTGAGGAGACCTTCGATTTCTATAGTCTTTTGAATCAGTTGTCGGATGTCAGTCATGTGAATAAATATTTACTTGAAAATATCGAGGAGAAGATTTTCGGCAGCTTCACGCACATCTTTACGCGGACAGAAGAAGCCATTCACCAATATAACAATTACATGCGAAGGAGTGCCGTCGTCGGTAAATTTATACCCTGCATAGCACTGTACGGTGCTCACACTTCCCGTCTTCAGGGCGACAAGGCCTGCCAGAGGTGTTTTTGCAAGAAATCCGCGCATTGTGCCTTCCTTTCCGGCACGAGGGAAGAAACCGGCATAAGTCCGGGCATACTCGGAGCGCGACATCCATTCGAGCACATCACCGATAAAGTGTGCCGAGAGACGGTTGGCACGGGTAAGACCGCTGCCATCATTTATAATAGTATACCGCGTGTTGATACCACGTGTCGCCCAAAGCTCTTTCTCGCGGTTGATAGCCTCCTTGCGTGAGGCCTCGGGGGCTATGGAGCGTAGGATGCCTTCGGCAAAAAGATTGTCTGAACGCACCATAAGCGAACGCATAATGTCACTGAATGGCATCGAACGGTGCGCGTACAGCAGAGTCTCCTCTCCGGCACCCACGGCTTTAGTTCCCATTGTAATTCCAGCTCTTTTCATAACCCCTGAAAGCTGTGCCTTGAAAACAGCCGAGGGGTCGGGAACTGTGGTACTCACAGCCCAACGTGTATTTTTTGTATCACGGGTATATACGATGAGGCGGTCGCTGCCCACTCCACGTACAAGGTCGCTGCCGTTAGCCACCTTTTTCACATCAATTTTCAGACCCGGGGCCTCAGGTACAATTCTGCCTGTATTGGGATATACAGTAACAGTATTATCACGGTAATTGAAACCATAGAGACCGGCACCATAAGGCCAAGCCACATCTTCTATCTCCCACTGGAGTATAGGACCGGCATCTTTGAGCGTCTGACGCACCACAACGGTTCCCGTGATTTTTTTAATTCCTTTTCTTTTAAGATTCGCGACTATAGAATCACAGAAACCGAGTTTCGACTTGAAATTCTCGCTCTCGAGGGTCGGGTCGGCGGCACCGGCCACAATCAAGTCACCGTTCCATACGCCGGCAGCCCCTTTAGAGCCCCTGAGTGATACACGGGTAGTGAAACAACGGTCGGGGCCGTTGATGCTCAGCGCGGAGGCTGTAGTGACAGCTTTCATCACCGACGCCGGGGTAAGAGCAAGCTGCGAGTTGTGGTCGACGAGCACATCGCCCGTCGTCAGGTCTTTGATATATATGCCTACCGAGGTCGACTCCTCTCCATCTATACCGAGAATATTCTCAGCCCAAGTATTTAAAGTACACGATATTAGGAGCGCCGCTGCGGCAAGTGTTGTTTTTATATTCATTATCAATTATAATTCAGGGAGCGAATTTAGCTATTTTTTTTCTAACAGCAGACCGCACAGCTCATTTATTTAACGCATCAGTTCTGCAGGAGTCATCCTGCGGATTTTACCATTTGACGCTTCGGGAAGAACCTTGACGGTGAAAATATGTTTCGGCAGCTTATGTCTGTCCGTGATTCCATGTCCGAGAACTTGGCGGATTGCGTCTTTATCATCTTCTTCCGCCTCAATAACAAGCGCAAGCGCCTGTCCCCATTTCGCATCAGGCATCCAGCTGACATAGAAACGCTTTCCGTCGAGAAATGGCGCATACAATGTCTCTATTTCTTCAGGCAGGAATTTAATGCCTCCGCTGTTGATAACACCGTCGGCACGTCCGCGCCACATAAAGCGGCTGTCGCCAATCAAAGAAACAATATCGTTGGTAACAAGCTCTCTGAACGAGAAATGCGGAGCTCTGATTACAAGCCTTTCATCGTCGGTAACATCAAACGATATACCCGGCATAGCCTTAAAAACCCTCCGTACATCGTCGCCCCGTGCAAGCGCCACATGGCTGCATGTCTCTGTCATTCCATAGCTTATCCAGACATTATAGCCGAGCAAAGCCAGGGCGTGGAGGTCGTCGACTGCCGGAGGCGCGCCGCCGACAAGAAGATTGCGGACACGCATGGCGTATTCCGGACGGGCTATAAACGACTTGAGTTGTGACGGCACGACAGCCAGCAAATCAATCACAGGGTGACTGTCCGGCAGACGCACGTCATTCGTCGGCGCTATGGCAGCAAGCGCAGCACCGGATTCAAGTGCGCGGACAGTCATCATCTTTCCGGCAATATAATCTACTGACAGCGCCATACCTACCACAGATTTTTCATTGATGCCGAAAAAAGTGTTGGTGGCGAGAGCAGATGCTTTCATATCAGATTTCAGAAGTCTGATTTCCTTTGGCTTGCCTGTCGAGCCGGACGTATGAGCCGTTATATACGGGACATCTGAGGTCCATTCGGCTATAAACGATTTCAGTTTCTCCATGGCAATGATTCTATTGACTGCCATACCGCCATGGGATTATACCACAGACATTCTCCTCGCATTTCTAATGACGATTCTATATTATTGCTGTACAACAGACCGGTGCCAAGGCCCTGAGGCAACGAAGTTTTTTTAGCCGCAACCCAGCCGGCTATTGCAGCAAGACCTATGTTTGATTCAAGCGCCGATGTAGCCCACCATCCGATGTCACGGCGACGGGCTATATCTATATAAGCATCCGCGCCGCTGAAACCTCCGCACAATGAGGGCTTAAGAATGAGATATTGCGGACGAATAAAAGAGACAAGCTTCTCTGCTTCTTCAAAGGTACGTGTGCCTATCAATTCTTCATCGAGTCCAATAGGAATAGGTGAAATAGCGCATATTCGTCGCATCTCTTCGGGCTGCCCGGCTTTAACCGGCTGCTCAATAGAGTGTACTGAAAATCGCGAAAGACGTTCGAGACATCCGACAGCGTTTTCAGGAGAGAAACTCCCGTTTGCATCCAGTCGTATTTCAAGAGTTTCCGGAGCATAGCGGCGACGTATCGAGGCAAGCAAATCGACTTCTTCTTCGAAATTGATGCCCCCGATTTTAAGTTTGAGCACTTTAAAGCCCTGCTCAAGCTTCTCGTCAATGCGCGATGCCATTGTGGTCTTGTCGCCCATCCATACGAGACCGTTTGTAGGAATTCCAACCTCCCCGGCGAGCCATGAGACATCGGAAGCGACACGACCGAGAGCCATTTCAAATCCGAATCGGATAGAACTGTATTCCTCGTCAAGCGCCAGCTCCGGATTGCGGCATGCGGCTGCAAGACGCGCTTCGTAATCGGGGCGGTCGTCGGCACCGAGTCCTGCGAAAAGCGGACACTCGCCTGCTCCTAAGGTCACCTCAGGTGCGTAGGTGTCGTATATTCTGATAAAATATGTATCCTTATGATGCATCACCGCCCGCGAAGTGCGGGCTTCGAAACGAAAATCAAGTCGGTAAGGGCAGTATTGAGCCTGAAGCATATATTTCGGTTTAGCATGCAAAGGTAAGAAAAAGCTGATTGCCGTCATTTATTAATTAAAGAATAATAACTAATTTTGCAGATATAATATCAGCGACATGCAAATACTCTACGAGGACAACCATATAATAATAGTGAACAAGGCCAGCGGAGAAATCGTGCAGGGCGACAAGACAGGCGACGAGCCTCTCGTCGAAACCCTCAAACGCTTCATCAAGGAGCGCGACTCAAAGCCCGGTGCCGTTTTCATGGGCGTCGTGCATCGTCTTGACCGCCCCGTGAGCGGCGTGGTGATGTTTGCCAAAACATCGAAAGCTCTTGCAAGACTAAACGCCATGTTCGCCTCTGGCGAAGTACACAAGACTTACTGGGCCATAACACGAAACACACCGGCAGAACCGGCCGCCACCCTTACCCACTACATAACTTCGGTGGAACGCAACAACAAGTCATATGCCTCTACAAAGCCCTCGAAAGACGCCAAAGAGGCGCGACTCGCCTACCGCATGATTGCATCGTCGGAACGCTACAATTTACTCGAAGTCAATCTCATGACAGGCCGGAAGCACCAGATACGCGTTCAGCTGTCGGCTATCGGATGTCCGGTGAAAGGCGACCTCAAATACGGCGACAAACGCAGCAACCCCGACGGCAGCATATCGCTCCACGCACGCCGCATCCGTTTCGTACACCCTGTATCGCACAAGGAAATCGACGTTACAGCTCCTGTGCCGGCAGGCGACAAATTATGGGCCGTTCTCGAAGAGGGAGCCATTCAAAATAACAACAGACAATGACAAAGGACGAACTCAGAATAGTATTTTTCGGCACACCCGAATTTGCAGTCGAAAGCCTCGACACCCTCGTAAAAAACGGCTTCAATATCGTAGCCGCCGTCACGATGCCCGACAAAGCCGCCGGCCGCGGTCAGAAAATAAGCCAGAGCGACGTAAAGAAATACGCTGTAGCTCACGGCATACCGGTAATGCAGCCCGAAAAGCTCAAAAATCCGGAGTTTCTCGATGAACTGCGGTCGTACAATGCGCATCTTTTCATTGTCATAGCCTTCCGTATGCTTCCCGAAGCCGTGTGGGCCATGCCGGCACTGGGAACGTTCAATCTTCATGCGGCCCTGCTGCCCCGGTACCGTGGAGCAGCTCCTATCAACCGCGCGGTGATGAACGGCGACACAGAGACCGGTGTCACCACATTCTTCCTCGACCATAACATAGACACAGGCGACATCATAAGCCGCGAACGCATAGAAATCGGGCCGGACGAAAACGCAGGTTCTGTACACGACCGGCTTATGACACTGGGCGCCACACTTACACTTGACACTGTGCGGCATATTATAGCAGGCGACCTTCACACTACTCCACAAAGCGAGCTTACAGGCGATGAACAGCCTACTCCCGCTCCAAAGATTTTCAAAGAAGACTGTCTGATAGACTGGCGCAGGACTCCAGAAGGAATCCACAACCATGTGCGCGGACTCGCCCCGTATCCCGCAGCATGGAGCAATCTCACTATGGGCGGTGCTGAAGGAGAAAATGAAACGACAGTGAAAATCCTTGCTACAAAACTCACCGACGGATTAGTGGCACCCAGACTTATGCCAGGCGAACTCGCACTGATTTCAAAACATGCTTTCGCAGGCACCGGAAATGGTACAATCGAACTCATTTCCGTTCAGCCTGCGGGTAAACGTCCTATGCAGGCACCAGATTGGCTGAGGGGGCTACGCCCGGGTGAAAACGGCCGTCAACCTTTCCTGAAGTAGGTTTATTAACACTATTTCATAATTATTTCATATCGCGATTAAGCTTTTCAGCATAAAAATTGCTAACTTTACGGCTAATTTAACGCCGGTATATTTCAAATACGGCAAAACCCGAACTTTAATAGTCTTGATTTGTTAAAATTTTAATAGGATATCAAGGCATCCTTTAATACGTTTAACAACTAAAAGACAGAATTATGAGCGATTACAACATTCCCACTCCCGAGGAGCGTCGCCGCCGGCGCGAGGAAGAATCCGGCGATGCCATGAAACCCAATCATATCATGCGTACCATTTTCGGTATCATCATGGTTATTGTATACGTAGGCATGGGCGTATTGCTTATCATCAACTTCTTCAACTGGGGTGGTGACTGGGCCTGGACCCGATACGTTGTAGGTATCGTACTTATCATATACGGGTTCTGGCGCGCTTATCGTCAGGTCAAAGGAATCGACTAATACCGAATATGCCTATGTCATCGCTGACAACAAAATACACCGCCGCTGCAGTGGCTCTTGCGCTGAGCCTCTGCTCGGTGTCGTGCCTCAAATATGAAAAGAAGGAGAAATCGCCTACAAGCGGCTCCGCCACAATGGTCTGCGACAATTCCTTTGAAAACATCATGGCTCAGGAAATCGATGTCTTCGAATATCAGTATCCCGATGCCCATATACTTGTGCGCTACGGAACGCAGGCCGAGGCATTCGATTCGCTTTTCAGTCTCAACACACGCACAGTGGTCGTAAGCCGTGACCTCACACCCGAGGAAAAACGTGCGCTAAAAGCCAAATACAAAAACGAACGCAAGCTGAACGTCACCGTACGCTCAGCCAAAATCGCAGTCGATGCCGTCGCTTTCATCGTAAACCCCAAAAATACCTGCGAGAAGCTCACAGTGAGCGAGCTTGCCGACATAATGACCGGCGAGTCTACTGAATGGAATGACCTTGAACCCTCGAAACTCGGTAAAATCCGCGTAGTGCTCGACCAGTCGGGCTCTTCACTCGCAACATATCTCACCGATTCACTCTGCGCAGGCCGTCCCCTTGCTCCGACCGTTCAGGCGGCCGGCTCCGTTTCCGATGTTTTCAAAATTGTCGAGGAATATCCCAATGCCATAGGCGTGCTCGGTGTAAGCTGGATTACAAGTGACATGGATTCAGCAGACATCAGCAAAGAAGACCTCGCCAAGAGCGTACTTGCCGACGGTGCAGTGCAGGGCGCTACCCTCACCAACCGGGTGAAAGTGCTCAAAGTGAACCGTGATAACGAAGTAAGGGCATATAAACCCTATCAGCAGTATATATTTGACGGCTCCTATCCCCTTTTCCGTCAGATTTACATGATAACGACCGCCTCCACTGCCAATGTCGCCGGCGGATTCTACTCGTTTGTCACAGGTCCCATCGGACAGAAAATAATCATGAAAACCGGTATTCTGCCGGCTCGCGTAAGCATTCAGGCCGTCGAACTCCCCGACCGTGAATGACGACGCTGCTTTAAAGGAGAAAGTAATTAACGAATAAACCATATAAACTACAAATGAAGAAATCAGTTTTCTTATCTTTGCTTCTGGCCGGAGGCCTCGTTGCTTCCGCTCAGACACAAGGCTACAAAGACGGTATCGAGTATTACAAGGCCGGTCAGTACGACAACGCCAAGACCATCCTCGACCGTACTCTAAATGACGCGAATACCGAACAGTCGCTTGCAAACTACTACCTCGGTCAGATTGCACTTGTCAAAGGTGACAAAGCCGCAGCCAAGGCATACTTCGACAAAGGTAACGCTGCTGACGCAGAAAGCCCGTACAACTATGTGGGTCTCGGTGCTCTCGAACTTATGGCCGGAAACGACAAAGCCGCTCAGGAACAATTCAAGACAGCACAGAAACTTGCCAAGAAAAACTTCGAGATTCCCGTTGCAATCGCACGCGCATACTATAATGCTGACCCCGTCAAATACAAAGAGAACATTGACGAATATCTCAACAAAGCGCGTAAGGCTTCGAAGAACAAAGCTCCTTCCATCTACGTGCTCGAAGGCGACATGCTCATGGACAGCCAGGATTACGGCGGTGCGGCAGCAAAATACGAGAACGCTATCGTAAACGACCCCTCCAACTCCGAAGGCTATGTGAAATATGCAAACGCATACTTCAACGTAAACCAGCAGTACGGTATCCAGAAACTCGAAGAACTCCTCCAGCAGCAGCCCAACTCCGCAATGGCTCAGCGTGAGCTCGCCGAGAAATACTTCCTTGCAAACTACTGGAAGAAAGCTTCCGACCTCTACAGCACATATATCCAGAACCCCAACCACTTCCCCGAAGACAAGGCACGCTACGCTGTGCTCCTCTACTGGGGCGAGCGCTATCCCGAATCCCTCGACGTAGCCAACCAGATTCTTGCACAGGACCCCTCGAACTTCCTGATGCAGCGCGTGCGCTTCCTCGACCAGACAGCTACCAAAGACTATGAGGCCGCTGTGGAGAACGCCAAAAAGTTCTTCGAAAGCAATCCCGACGGTAACTTCACAACAAACGACTACGTGACTTATGCAGAGGCCCTCACCGGTCTCGGTCAGGACTCTCTCGCTGTCGTTCAGTATGAAATCGCAGCAGAGAAAGACCCCAAGAACGGCGACCTTCTCAAGAACCTCTCCACTATATACTCGCAGAACAAACAGTACGACAAGTCGGCCGAGGCATATGACGCATACCTCCAGCTTCAGGAGAATCCTTCGCTCAACGACTTCTTCGGCATGTCGGGCCGTTATCTTAACGCCGCCCTTAACAGCGACAGCCCCGAGAAAGCCAAAGAGCTTGCCGACCGCGGTATCAATTACGTAAATCAGGTGATTGAGCGCGCTGCCGAACCCAATCCTCTCTTCTATCAGCGTCTGGGCCGTCTCTACATCGCAGCCAACGAAAAGAAACCCGACGCACAGGCAATCGCAGCATACGACAAGATGCTCGAACTTCTCAACGCCAATCCCGAAAACATGAATCCCGCCAACCCCAACAATGCTCTTGACATGTATCGCGAGGCTTACTCCTTCGAAATCATGTACTACGCCAACTTTGACGTAAACAAAGAGAAACAGGCCGAATACACCGAGCTCTACAACAAAGTGAAGGAGCTCCTCGGCGGTGGCACTCAGGCTCAGTAATATTTTCTTAATCCATACCGGGGCGCAGTTTCGGGCTTTTTTCACCCGACTGCGTCCTTGTTTTTTCAAAACGCATATGGCTCTTCAACCGCTTGCCGAACGACTGCGTCCCCGTACGCTCGACGGCTATATCGGACAACAGCATCTCGTAGGTCCCAAAGGCATTATCCGCCGGATGATTGACACCGGAAACATCGCCTCATTCATTCTGTGGGGACCTCCCGGCGTAGGCAAGACCACGCTCGCCCGTATTATAGCCAATACCACCAACAGCGCTTTCTTCACCCTGTCGGCCGTGACTTCAGGGGTAAAGGACGTGCGCGATGTGATTGAAAAAGCCTCGCGTGAATCGTCCGGCATGTTCTCGTCGGGCCGACCGATACTGTTCATTGACGAAATACACCGTTTCAGCAAAAGCCAGCAGGACAGCCTGCTCGGGGCCGTCGAAAACGGAACAGTGACACTCATAGGTGCGACAACGGAGAATCCGTCGTTCGAAGTCATTCGACCGCTACTGTCACGCGCTCAGGTCTACACCCTCAAGCCGCTGCTTGAAAGCGACCTCAAGCTTCTGCTCGAACAAGCCATAAAAAATGACGAGATTCTGTCGCAGTGCAATGTGCGCGTCGAGCAGACCGACGCTCTTTTCCGCTATGCCGGCGGAGACGCGCGTAAGCTGCTCAACATCCTCGATTTGCTGCAGCAATCGACTGTGGCAGGCGAAGACATAGTAATCAACGACCGCATTATCACCGAGCGTCTTCAGGAGAATCCTCAGGCATATGACAAAAACGGTGACATGCACTACGACATAATATCGGCTTTCATAAAAAGCATCCGAGGCAGCGACCCCGATGCTGCCGTTTATTGGCTCGCCCGCATGATTGCCGGCGGCGAAGACCCGGAATTCATTGCGCGACGCATGGTTATCCTCGCCTCCGAAGATATCGGCCTCGCCAATCCTAACGCCATGCTCATAGCCAATGCCACATTTGACATAATACAGAAAATAGGCATGCCCGAAGGCCGGATTCCCCTATCGGAATGCGCCATATATCTCGCGCAGTCTGCCAAAAGCAACTCTGCCTATCTGGCAATCGACGCAGCTCTGGCCGAAGTCGAACAAAGCGGCAATCTCCCTGTGCCGTTGCATCTGCGCAACGCGCCTACATCGCTCATGAAGAAACTCGGATACGGCCAGAACTATATGTATGCGCACGACTATCCGGGGAACTTCATACAGCAGCAGTTTCTGCCTGACGCCTTGGCCATGCGAACATTCTGGCATCCCTGCACAAATCCGGCTGAAGATGTCATGGCGCAGCGCACCGAAGCCCGCTGGAACGGTTTCGGCAAAAAAAGATAATAAGCAACCGAATCGGAATTAATGTATGTCAAAGGCTGACATACACATCACGCCGGCGTAGATAAATATAAATACGATTGTAACCAGACCAACAAATACCGGCACCAGATAACCGTCGAAACGTTTTGGATAAGTAACGCCGCTCACTTTCTGAAAAATGCGGTATATGAAGAATGCGCCGATAAAACCGATGACGCAGCCGGCAAGCAAATCGCCTAAATAATGCACGCCAAGATAAATACGCGAATAACATGTCAGCAATGCCCAAAACATAAGAAAAGCTGTAAGCCAGCGCCTGCGGTAAAGCATACTGACAAAAAACGCCAAAGCGAAAGTATTGGCAGAGTGACACGAAGGAAATCCATAGCGTCCGCCGCGATGGTTGTTCACTATATGCACCATTTCCGACAAGGGATTGTCGGGGTTCGACGGGCGCATACGTTCGACTAAAGGCCTGATGAGCGTAGCACTTACCTGGTCGGCGAAAACTATCACGAGAGTGAGACTTATTGTGCAGATTACTGTCACTTTCCAGTCGAAATTCCGCACCATTACAAAAAAAATGGCGGCGTACATAGGCACCCAAATCCATTTGCTGCTGTACATGCTCATGAACCAGTCAAAGTATTCACTGTGCATACCGTTAATCAGCAGCAGAATCTTAGCGTCAAGCTGAAGTAAAAAATCAAGGAGTGACATATATCAGCGCTTCGATAAATCGTCGTAAAGTTTCTGTAGATATGCTTCGGCACGGCGCCGGATTCCGGCAGTGTCGCCTTCGGCAAAAGCAACTTTGCCTGACACGTTGTCATATATCACCGTACCGCAGCTGTCGGCGATGCCCATTGCATCAGGTACGGTAAAGAAAGCGAAATGAGGAGCCTTCGTATCAAGCACATCCTTGCTGAAGACAAAGTCGCTGTGCTCTACACCGAGCTGTGCGAGCAAAGTGGCCGCAATATCCTGCTGTGAGCCGTATGCGTCTATCCGTCGGGGGGATTTCACCGCTCCGCCCGTAAGAATCAGCGGTATCCGGTAACGCTCCGGTGTAAGGTTGTCGATGTTCTCGGGATAAGCACCAAGGTGGTCGGGAACGAGCACAACGAGCGTATTCTGCCACTGAGGCAATTCCTTAAAGCGCCGTATGAAATCACCTATGATACTGTCAGTGAAAGCAAAGGCATTAAGGCGGTCGTTGGCCAGGCGGCGATACGGCACCTCAAACGGCTCATGGCTGCTTGAAGTCTGCACAACACGGAACTTGCGCTTTCCTTGTGCGGTATCGGCCGCCATGTCATTGTACAGGCGCTTGAATACCTCGTCGTCGTGTGCACCCCACTTGCTGAGACGTTTTGACACAGGAAAATCGACATCCGACACAATCCTCTCAAAGCCCGAAGCCATGAGATAAGAGCGCATATTGGTGAAGTCTGCATCACCTCCATAGTAATACTGCGGTGTATATCCGTTCTCGGCGAGGGCCGATGCTATGGCAGGGAGCGACTGCGTCTTACGCGGATATTTCATTATGCTTGTCGTGGGCTGCGCAGGATAACCGCTCAGCACCGCCACGAGTCCGCGGTCGGTGCGGAAACTGTTGGCATAAAAATTAGTGAAGAGAACGCCTTCGCGACTTATAGAATCGAGGTTAGGCGCTATATCGGGTTCTCCGCCCAGTTCTGTCATCAGATGCGAGGAAAAGCTTTCCATTATAATCATCAGAATGTCGGGACGGGCAGTTGTAAGAAGGCTGTCGAAGCTGTCGGCCTCAGCGACATAAATCATCTCTACAAACAGCGAATCGGCTGCGGCCTCAGGCATAAAGCGGTACTGCTTGCTGAAATCCTTCTGTTTTGCAAGAGATTCCATAAGACTGAATGCCGGATTTGTCGCAGCATGATTCAGCCGCATATCGCTGCTGAAATATACCTTTCCTACATTCATTGTCGATACCGTGAATCCTCCGCGGATTGGAATGAAAAGCAATCCGGTGAGCAAAACAAGCACAGCCGCCGGAAATGCCTTACGGCGTACGGGTTTCAGAGGCTGGCGAAGCAGGCAGTAAACGAACAGCAAATAAAGCAATGTCGCATATACAAGGAATACAAGCACTCCGCCTATGACTGTCCATACGCTCACGCTCGCCAACGCATCTTTTGGGGACGAGAAGAAATAGAACAGCGGCGTTGCATCAAGTCGGAAACCCCAGTATTCATACAGACCCATATCAACTGTGAATATGGCAGACAACAGCACCGCGACAATGCCGAAGTATATTTTAGCTGCCGTAGCAAGCCATTTCCCGTTCATGAAAACCGACACTATCAGCATCAGTGCGGGCAATGCCGTAAGATAACCCGCGAGCGAGGCGTCGAGCTTAAGTCCATGTAATATGATATTGAAAAACGCAGCGGCGCCACCCTCTTGGGGAAAAATGTCGTAGTACAACACAAAGGCCGGTTTCTGCAAAACAAAAACCAGTACAAAAAGCAGATATGTAAATATGAACGCCTTAAGCCTGTCTTTCATCGGTCAGCTGAAAATTGATATAAGTAAACTTCTGGAGTATGGCTGTATATCACTCACAAAATTACTACATTCCGACCAATTTTCAGCATAAAGAGACTAATTTATTACAAGCTTAAGGCGAAGTCGCAATTATCGCAGATATAAATTATCCGCAGTAGAAAAATTCACGAACCATCTCCAGCATCAGCATGGAGTCGTCGAGTGCCTCTGCGGCTTTGCTGCCGTCGAAAGACTCAAGGCGCTTTACAACACCGTCAATCATCGAGCGTGAGAAAACACCATACTCCTCAAAAACGGGAGCTGCCTCAAGCAGACATTTAGCCGATGCACGGCATCCGGTGGGAAGTGTCGGCAAGGAGGCAAGACGCGCAGCATTTTCGGGCTTATGAATATCAACGTCGACATAGTAACGGGCTGCAACCTCAAGCGGCTCACTCAGTTCGAATCCGTGACGGACTGCTACAGCAAGTCCGGCAAGAAGCATATAAATGTCGGCGCTGCCGTCGGCCGAGCGTATTTCAAATGTCTGTTTTGCAGCGTATGCCGGGTCGGGTGCGATGTCGCAGGCTTTCTTTCCGTTGGCCACGGCACACATGTCGCCGGCACCGGACGCCCAGCCGAGAGGCACACGAACCAACACCGAGCGGTTACGGTCGCCCCAGCATATATTCGTGGGAGCTTCCTGATGAGGCACAAGACGGAAATATGATGTGGGATTCATGTTTCCGAAAGCCGTGAGAGCGGGTGCGAGCGTCATAAGACCGGCAATGGCTGTACGGGCCTGAGCGCTGAGGCCACTGCCGTCGGGCGCAAGCATCACGCTGTGACCCTCCTTATCCATAAGACGCATGTGGATATGCAGCCCCGAGCCGGCTTTGCCGGTGGTAATTTTTGGAGCAAATGTAATGTCAAGTCCTTCTTTGGCCGCGAGATTGCGAATCACCCATTTGGCGAGCATAAGCTGGTCGGCCGCCTGACGGGCATCAACCGGAAGAAATTCTATTTCGTTCTGCTCGTATATTTTACCGTCAAGTGTGAAATTGCCGACCTCGGAGTGTCCGTATTTGATTTTGCCTCCGGTAGCCGCAATGTACTCCATACAGCGTGTGCGGAAATCATTGAATTTGGCAAACGGAGCCGACTCATGGTATCCGCGCTGGTCAGTGGCAGGGAAATGGCCCGGGTCATCGGATATCACATAGTACTCGAGCTCGCCCATGGCATGGAACACATAACCGGTGCGCTCCGTAAACACTTCGCAGGCTTTGGCAAGCGTGTGCTCTGGAGCGCTTTCGAGCGGACGGCCTTCAAAATCGAAGAACGAACACAGCATGGTGAGTGTCGGTATTTCGGCAAACGGGTCGCGGAAAGCAGTGCGGAAACGCGGAATCACATAAAGGTCCGAGCTTCCGGCGCTTATGAAGGGGAAAAGCGATGAGCCGTCGACGCGCTCACCGTTGGTGAGAATCGTCTCAAGATAGGCGAGGTCGTTGATGATAAAATTGAGCGTTTTGAGACGTCCGTCGGCGGCCGGATACATGAAATTAACCATTTCGATGCCTTTCTCCGACACATAGCGGATAATGTCGGAGAGAGTGAAGTCAGCCGGTTGTTTCTGGAGGAACGACACCACGTCGTTCTTGGAGAGTTGGAGTGTCTTATCCATTATTATAGTTTAAGGTTGATAAACAGGAGCGTCACACTGGAATGACGCCTATGCCGGGACGGTCGGGAATTGTGACTTTGCCGTCTACAATCTTCATACCGTCGAATATATCGTTGGCGATAAGCAGATTGCCGTCGAGGTCAGCCCAGTCGGCAAGCGGTGCCAGCTGCGAGGCCGCGCTCACGGCGCAAGAAGTCTCGGTCATACAGCCGAGCATCACTTTCATGCCCAGGGCACGGGCAAGCACGGCCATCTGATAGGCTTCGTGGAGGCCGGTGCTCTTCATAAGTTTTATGTTTATGCCGTCGTAGCACTGCGCGGCACGTTTCACGTCGGGCAGACGCTGAAGGAATTCATCGGCGATAATAGGCAGCGGCGAGCGTTCACGAAGCCACGCCGTATCGTCAATGGCCTTCTTGTCCATAGGCTGCTCCACAAAGAGGCAGTTGCGCTCTGAGAGCCAGTGGCACATTTCGAGAGCTTTTTCCTTGTTGTTCCAGCCCTGATTGGCATCAACACATATAGGCACGTCGGACACGCGGCGTAAAGCCTCCACTATCTCCTTGTCATGGTCAAGGCCCATCTTCACCTTGACGACCTTGAACCCGGCGGTCTCCTCGATTTTCTTGCGCATCTCGTCGGGATTTGAGTCGTAGCTGATAGTAAATGACGTATTGGGAGTTTTCTCGGGATTCAGGCCCCAGATTTTATACCACGGCTGTCCCATGATTTTGCCGGTGAGGTCATGAAGAGCGATATCGACAGAGGCTTTGGCGGCACGGTCGTTAGGCGCGATGCTGTCCATATAGTCGTGGATTTCCTCGATTCTGAACGGGTCGCTGAACTGGCCGAGGTCGAGCTTGCCGAGGAATTCTGTCACTGAGGCAACATTCTCGCCGAGATACGGAGGCATCGAAGCCTCTCCGTATCCGATAAGTCCGTCGTATTCAATCTGCACCTGTACACCCGGAGTCGTGGTACGCTGGTTGCGCGCGAGATTGAATGCATGACGTAATTTAAGTTCGTAAGGACGAAAAGAAAGATTGAGACGCCCCGCCTTGCCCGCAGTCCGGATGGGAGTGTCGAAGGCGGATATTGATATGGGCGATGCGGCTACCATAGCGCCGAGCAGCCCGGTTTTTAGAAAATTACGTCGGTCCATTGTTATAAGTTTCAGATATTAAAAATACCAGGGATGATTACGCGCACGCGTAATTCCCGGCGTCTCCTCGTTGCCGGCGATACGCACTGCATGGAGGAAAGGAGTTGTCAGATAATCGGGTGATTCGGGGTCGACACTGTTGCGTTTCACGCGGCCCGACGAATGCACGTAATTGCCGTCGTGGTCGTAAATCGCCACATGTGTCACACGTCCCGTGGAGGAGTTTCCGAAAAAAAGAAGGTCACCGGCACGGAGTGTTTTCCAGTCTTTGGCCTCAATCCGAGTTCCGGTTTTGGCCTGCTGCGACGCGTCGCGCATCAGGATAATACCGTTGGAGAGATATGATACCTTGGCAAGACCGCTGCAGTCGAGTGTCTTGGTCGATGTACCGCCCCAGAGATAAGGGGACCCTTCCATGCTGTAAGCTGTGTCAAGAATTGTGTCAGGATTGAAATTCTGAGCCGCCCATTCCTCAATCGGTGCGAAATATTCAGCCTCGGCCCAGCCGGTTCGGCCATCGGGCAGCTCGATATGAAGCCGTCCGTTCTCAATCGACGGAACACCACCGGGAACCGTGACAATCGAGCCGTTGACAAGGTCGGTTACAACATCGCGGGGCCCGGATGCTTCGGGCGAGTTATAGGCACGAATCTGGTATAACGAAGTGACGACGAAGCGCTTTGCATTGCGCCACTGGCGCATCTCATCATCGGTCTTGGCTACGACCGAACTCGACGGAACATAAGCTATATAGCCGTCGTGGGTCTGAACACGCCAGAATTCGCCGTCGCTCTCCAGCAAGCGCAAAGGCATACCCATAATAGACTGGGTTGCCATTTCTGCAGAATGTCTGCCGGCTGTACGGTGGCTCGCCACGGGAATGCGTGTCATAGCCCAGCGGTCGGCAGGATAAACTTCGATTTTCTCTACGAAATCTACACCGTTATCGTTCAAAGCTCCGACAATTGCCTCTCGGGCAGAAGTTTCGGAAGTCTTGCCGCCGACAGTCAGGTTTCCGTCATTGTCATTATAGGCTTTGATGTCAAAAATAATCTGACGGGCATCGGGAGCGACTGTCTGATGAACATTTTCAACTACGCTCTGTGCCTTAGCCAATGCTTCTGTCGACGACTGTGCAGACGCACAGAAAGCCATTGCGGCTGCAGCAAATGCCGAAAGTATAAGTCTGCGATTATTCATTTTCTGATAACTGGTTTTACGTCAATCACCTGAAGGTCGCTGCTCCAGGCCGGATAATAAAGATTGCCTTTCGAGGTTTCGACTTCGCCAAGCTGGAAATCGACAGTCTCGCTGCGGACATATTTCTTTTCGGGATAAAGCTTGCCTCCGACGCCCTTGTTCGAAGCCATACGGTACGAATCAATGCCGTGGGAATAGAAACCTGTCACTTCGGGGTCGGCAGAACCGGTATAACGTCCGAACGAAACATCGACAGGCACCCAGCCGACCCCCTCAAAGTAAACTTCGGCCCAGTCGTGAAGATTCACCTCGCCGGGATGCAGCATCCAGCCGCTTTCCCAGCGTGCCGGCACTCCGAGACTGCGCATGAGCGATATATAGAGAAGCGACACCTGACCGCAGTCGCCGTGTCCCTCGTCTATCACATACTGAGGGATACATGCAAGCGTGCTGTATTCACGCGCCCCGGCCCACGGATAACGGTTTATTATATAATCATATACGAGTTCGCTCTGTCTGAACGGGTCGGTTTCTTCGCCCACAATCTCATATGCGAGTTCTTTCATGTCGATGATATGCGGTCCGTCGGGCAGACGTGTATATCGCGTGTATGTCTCGCTCGTCTTGTCGTAGGGTTTCTGCTTCGATTTTATATCGTCTGCGGAGACATACTGGCCGGCTGTGATATATTTACCCACATATTCAAAGTGTGCCGTATCACCCTCGGCCGGCGCAGGAGCTGTGAAAAACACTGTGTTATGCACCGATTTGTCTCCTGACAGAATGACGTCAGGCTGCGATTTGTCGACAATCACCACTTCCGACTGGCGGCCGCAGAGAGCATTGTCAAGCGGCAACGGCATCCACACACGCAGTGTGTCGCCTTTTATACCCTCGCTGTATGGCACATCGACAGAGAAACGGTAGGTGACTTCATGCGCAAGACCTTCGGGATTGGTGCCGCGGTAAAAGTTGAGCACAGAGTCAACATAACTTATGCGTTCAGCCGATGCCGAGGCTCCGCGGTGCTCGAATCCTCCGTTATATGCCGGATTCAGTAATTCGATATTGCGTGCGGCCTTGCGATGAAAACGCTGCTCGCCGTCGATGACAGTAGCTTCAATATAATGACGGGCTACGAAAGTATCTATATCGGCATCTGTCACTTCGGGATGCTTCTGCTGAATGGCCTCAAGCACCTGCGCACGGGTGAGAGGAAAATCAGCTGCGATGCGGGCGTTGATAGCCGTGAGCGAATCGGCCTCAATCCACCGGGTAGTTTCTGCTTTCTGTGCATTAAGTTCTTCAGCGCCCTCCATGACCTTATAGGCCCCGAAAGCGCCCGCACAGATTGCGAGACCGAGTATGATTGCTTTTTTCATCTGCCTGAGTTTTCTGTCTTTAGTTAATAGTTCTCAAAGTTACGATTATTAAAAGACTATGGCAAATTTTTTTGCAAGAATTAAAATAATTAAAAATTAACTTGCTAGTTATATCCGGTTATCTTGCAAGTATCAGCGCCGACACAGGAGCCACTGATATTTTTCCGCCGTTGAATATACGCGGAGAGTCAATGCATATGTCGCCGTCTTCGGCAATGACAAGCCAGCTGCCTTTTGGTATTCGGGCCGCATAAGGAGCTCCCGAACCGTTGAAAATAAGCTTTATTTCGCTCCATTCATCACCGTTGGCATGATGCTTAATGGAATACGACACAACATTGTCGGCCTTCACTTTATCGAATACGATATTTTTTTCCACCTCTCCGGCCGTAGTCATTCTGAATGCCGGATGCTCTCTGCGCAAACGAATCAATTTCTTGTAATACTCGAACTGCGCGGCATTTTTCGTCTTAAGCGACCAGTCGATTGCATTGACCGAATCGGGCGACTTATAGGAATTGCCGACACCTTTCTTGTCGCGGCAGATTTCCTCGCCTGCAAATAAAAACGGTGTGCCTTGCGATGTAAAGACAATTGTCTGGGCAAGACGCGCTGCTCGCTGACGTTCGGCTTCCGTGCTTTCAGGCATCGAAGCGGCAAGTTTGTCTGAGAGAGTAAGCCCGTCATGGCACGAGACATAGTTAATAATCTGCACCGGTGCGCCGGCATAGGCGAAGCGCGATTTATTGCCCTTGCTGTAATCCACTTGAGGATGTGCCGTAGCAGCCACAATTCCTATTTTAATGGTTTCCTCATTACCCGGCTTACCGGTCACGAATCCGCGGTCTTTGTCATCACAGAAATGACCCTTTAAGGCATCGCGCAAATCATCGGAGAAAACCGCAACGCCGTTCATGCGGTTCACATTCTCCTTGGAAGCCCGCATTTCTGCCGGGAGCGGCGACTCGCCTGCCGTCCAGCCCTCTCCATAGACAATGGCATACGGATTTATTTCCTTCAGAGCCGCTGCCGCTTCATTCATTGTGGCTATATCATGAATGGCCATGAGGTCGAAACGGAATCCGTCGAGATGATATTCCTTCGCCCAGTATTTTACCGAACTTACAATAAAGCTGCGCATCTGCGGCCGTTCGCTCGCGGTCTCGTTGCCGCATCCCGAAGCGTTGCTGTAGCTGCCGTCGTCGCTGTAACGATAATAATAGCCGGGAGCCGTGAGCGAGAAATTTGATGTATCACCCTCGGCTGTATGGTTATAGACCACATCCATGATTACACCGATTCCGGCATCGTGGAGGGCCTTGACCATTTCTTTCATTTCACGAATCCTGGTCACGGGATTCGCCGGATTGGTGGAATACGAACCTTCGGGGACGTTGTAATTCGCCGGGTCATAGCCCCAGTTGTATTGTCTCTTGCGGCGAGCGGCTTCGTCAACAGAATTGAAGTCGAACGAAGGAAGAATATGCACATGCGTGACACCAAGTTCACGCAAATGCGAAATGCCGGTTCTGGCTCCTTCAGGCGTCACACTCCCCTGCTCTGTCAGGGCGAGGAATTTTCCTTTATATCTTATTCCGGAAGAACGGTGAGCGCTGAAATCGCGGTGATGCATTTCATATATCACGGCATCGGTGAAATGCTCTGTCTTCGGACCGCGGTCCTGAGCCCAGCCGTCGGGATTTGTCCGGGCGAAATCGATAACAGCGGCACGTTTGCCGTTAGTTCCCACTGCCTTAGCCCAAATACCCGGTGTTTCTGCCAGACGTTTACCGTCTGCCGTAACTGCGAATGTATAGAATTTGCCGTATAATTCCTCAGGCACGCTCGCACGCCAGACGCCATGCTCAGTCTGCCTCATGTTCAACAAGCATACAGGAGCCGGAGCCGTGTCACTATCGTAAACATTCACAGCAACAGCATCCGCCTCCGGCGACCACAGGGCAAAATGTGTCCCTCCCTCGTCGACTTTCAGCTCGAGGTCTTCACCTTCATACAGAGGCCATTCGGCATACTCACGCTCCGGCATATTATTAATTCTGAGGAACTATGCCTTCATCGCGCAGAAAACGGGCCGTGGGTGAGTCGGTGGCAGCCACCTCTTCGGGCGTCCCCTGTGCTATGATTTTTCCTCCGCCGGCACCTCCGTCGGGACCCATATCGATAAGAAAATCAGCCATTCGCACCATGTCGAGATTGTGTTCAATCACAAGCACGGTATTGCCTCGCTCGACAAGTTTGTTGAGGATGCCGAGCAGTGTGCGTATGTCGTCGAAATGCAGACCGGTGGTAGGCTCGTCGAGAATGAAGAGCGTTTTGCCGGTATCGCGTTTCGCAAGTTCCGTGGCAAGTTTCACGCGCTGGTTCTCGCCGCCCGAGAGTGTCGATGACGGCTGTCCGAGCTTGATATAGCCGAGACCGATATCCTGAAGGACTTTTATTTTCTTATAAATGGCCGGTATCCCCTGAAAGAATTCAACAGCCTGATTGATAGTCATGTCGAGCACATCGGCTATCGACTTGCCCTTGAAGCGCACTTCGAGTGTCTCACGGTTATAGCGCTTTCCATGACATTCCTCGCAAGGAATCAGCACGTCGGGCAGGAAATTCATCTCAATGGTCTTGTAGCCGTTGCCGTTACATGCCTCGCAGCGTCCGCCGGAGATATTGAACGAGAAACGTCCGGGCTTGTAGCCGCGGATTTTCGCTTCGGGCAGATTTACAAAGAGGTTGCGTATATCGGTAAAAACGCCGGTATATGTCGCCGGATTGGAACGCGGCGAACGGCCGAGCGGCGACTGGTCGACAGTGACAACCTTATCGATATTGTCAATGCCCTCAATCGACTTATAAGGCAGCGGCTCCTGCAATGAGCGATAAAAATGTTTGCTGAGGATGGGCTGAAGTGTACCGTTGACAACCGAGGATTTGCCCGAGCCCGACACACCGGCCACGACGGTGAATGTGCCGAGCGGAAGGGTGAAATCTATATCTTTGAGATTATGGCCTGTGGCACCGTGTATCACAATGCTTTTTCCGTTGCCTTTGCGGCGCACTGCCGGAGTGGCTATCTGCTCGGTACCGTTGAGATAGCGGGCGGTGACAGTATCGGTTTTAAGCATCTCGGCCGGCGAGCCCTGAAAGACTACATTTCCGCCTTTACGCCCTGCTCCCGGACCGATATCGACAATATAGTCGGCCTCAAGCATTATGTCCTTGTCGTGCTCCACTACAACAACAGTATTCGAGGCATCGCGCAGACGCTTGAGCGATGAAATAAGCCTGTGGTTGTCGCGCTGATGCAGACCGATTGAAGGTTCGTCGAGTATATACAGCACATTTACAAGCTCGGAGCCAAGCTGGGTGGCGAGACGTATGCGCTGACTCTCTCCGCCGGAGAGAGTTGCCGAAGCACGGCCGAGCTGCAGATAATCCAGACCCACGTCAATAAGGAAATGAAGGCGACCGCTGATTTCCTTGATGATTTCAGCAGCGATTTTGCGGTCACGCTCACCGAGGCGTTCGCTCAGCGAATCGACCCACGCCGAAAGCTCGGAAATATCGTAGCGGCACAGCTCTGCTATATTTTTGTCATCGACAAAAAAGTGGAGAGCTTCCTTGTTGAGACGGTCGCCGTTACATTCCGGGCAAGTACAACGGGTGAAGAACTGTCCGCTCCACTTGCGCGACTGGTAACCGGCATCCTCGTCGGTCATATTCTCGATGAATTTCACCACACCGTCGAACGAACGGAAGAAATCAGAAGCCGACACAGTGCTGTCGCCCAGACGTGGCACTGACGTGGTGCCGTTGAATATTTCGTCCACCACCTCGTCACTGAGGTCTTTGAACGGGGTTTTGAGCGTATAGCCTTCGGCTTCGAGAATCGCCCTGAGCTGCATGAACAGCACGGTGTCGCGGTATTTGCCGAGCGGCACGAGCGCACCCTGATAGATAGAGAGTTTTTCGTCGGGTACTATTTTTGCACGGTCGATTATATTCACGTAGCCCAGGCCCTTGCATCGCGGACACATGCCCTGCGGAGAGTTAAACGAGAAATTGTGCGGTGCCGGGTCATGATATGAAATACCCGTGGCCGGGTCCATGAGTTCCTGACTGTAATAAGCGGCCTCTCCGGTGTCGACATCATAGACCATCATCTCTTTGTCGCCCTGCTCGAGCGCCTTCGCTACAGAGGCGAGCAGGCGCTCGTTGTCGGCGCCGTTCACCTTCACACGGTCAATCACAAGCTCAATGCTGTGGTTCTTATAGCGGTCGAGCCTCATGCCGCGCGAGATTTCGGTGAGTTCGCCGTCGACGCGCACATTGAGATAGCCTTTTTTGAGCAGTTGCTCGAAAAGCTCCTTGTAATGGCCCTTACGGTTTTTCACCAACGGTGCAAGAAGATAGATTTTGTGTCCTGCGTAGCGCTCGTTAATCAGCTCCACAATCTTTTCATCGGTGTATTTCACCATATCCATGCCCGAAATATAGCTTCGCGCATGGCCGATACGTGCATAGAGAAGGCGCAGAAAGTCATAAATCTCCGTGGTGGTGCCTATGGTACTTCGGGGATTGCGGTTTACTGTTTTCTGCTCTATGGCTATGACCGGACACAGGCCGGTGATGCTGTCGACATCCGGACGCTCGAGATTTCCGAGCATATTGCGGGCATATGCCGAAAATGTCTCTATATAGCGGCGTTGACCTTCGGCAAAGATAGTGTCGAAGGCGAGCGATGATTTACCGGAGCCGGAAAGTCCCGTAATGACGGTAAGTCTGTTGTGGGGAATGTCAACGTCGATATTCTTGAGATTGTTGACTCTTGCCCCCGTGACGGCGATTTTGCCGGAGGTGCCGTCGTCGGCTATGCTTATGTTGTCAGATTTCAGTCTGTTGTCCATTTAGGATTGAAAGTCTTGAATCCGGCTTTGGAGCGCGACAGAGACGAAGCCTCGGCGACGCGCACACGATATGTCTTGCCGGTTTTGTTGGTGAGTTTGAAAGAGCGAATCCAGAGATTGTCTTCTCTGAGCTGGGCATAGCTGATGCCGTGCGCCTCGGCCCACTCGGGCCATGATGCCACAGGGGCGCTAACCTCAACAATTTTGTATTTACGGGGCTGATAAAGCTGGTCGGAGCGGAGCCGGAAACCGTAAGCCCTCGGATTCTCGAGAATCGTCTTCATGGCCATGACACGGTAGGGATAGCGGGTCGTTTCTTCGGCCAGATACAAATCAAGCGATGTGTCAGCGCCCTGCTTGTCGAGGGCATTGGATATGCGTGACATGCCTCCGTTGTACGACGCCATGGCCGATGGCCAGTCGCCGTAGCGGGCATATGCTTTCTTAAGATATCGTGCGGCAGCCGCTGTGGCTTTCTCTATGTTGTAGCGCTCGTCGATTTCGTCATTTACTTCAAGCCCGTACTCTTTGGCCGCCGAAGGTATGAACTGCCAGAATCCGGCTGCTTTGGCTCCGGAGTAGGCTCTCGGATTGAGCGATGACTCCACGCAGGCAAGATAAAGAAGGTCCTGGGGCATGTCATACTTCTTAAGAAGCTCGGAAAGCTCGGGGAAATAGCGGTTGGCACGCTTGATTACCAGCATCGTCGTGCCGTGGGTATATGCAATCGACGTAAGTTCTCGGTCGAAAGCTTCGTACATGTCGGGGCGGTCGAGGTCAATCTTTTCACCGCAGAGTGTCACCGAAGCGGGAATTTCAGGTGAATATACGGGAGCGAAAACCACCGATGATTTCTGACCGTTGGTCTGCGCCACTACAGGCACTGAAATCATGCTTGCGGCCAAAAGGAGAGGTATGAAGATTCTTTTCATTATTTTATGCGGTTTATTGGGCGGAGTCGCCGGGAACTCCGGCAGCTTCCTGTCTGTAATTTATTATGTTGATATCGCCGGCTTTCTCATAACGGCGTCCGTCGGCACCCATGGCCTTGATTACATAGAAGTAAACACCCGCAGGGACATATTTGCCACCCTGCTTGCCGTCCCAGCCTTGAGCCGGGTCAGTGGAGGCGAACAGCTCCTTGCCCCAGCGGTTGAAGATATGGCATTCGTATGACACGAGCGATTTATAGCTTACTTTCCATTCGTCATTCACGCCGGGCGAGCCCTGAGGCGAGAATGCATTGGGTATGTCGAGCTGCGACTCGCCTATGTTGATTTCGTAGACCGGGCCGGTGTATTCACAGGTTCCGTCGGCGTTGTTGGCTACAAAACGCACATAGCGTGTACCGTTCTCCCGGAAGGTGTAGTCGAACGTAAGCTCGCTGAAAGTATTGTCGTTGATGTCGAACTCCGGGCTGCGCGATATCTGCCATTCGCGGAATACCGCTGCATCGGTCACAATCGCCTCAAAAGTGATATCACAGGGAGCCGAACCGCCGAGACCGTCGGCACTGTCCTTGATTTCATTGTCGTTGTCGCGTGTCTCCTGTGTCGCACGGCTCTGAGCCTCTACTGCAATCGCAGTATAAGTGCCGCTCTCTACGCTCACGCTGCGGTTCCATGCCCGCAGAAAGCGGTCGCCCGAAAGAGTGAAACCGGTGTCGCACAGAGGTGCGTCGGTATAAATCGAACTTCCGGCCGATGCGAGCGTCGTGGTCACAGTCTGCTGATTGTACACAAACGCGTCCTCATCGAATACGAGTGTGGAATATTCAAGTTCAAGGTCACGCGAAAGCACCATACGGCGGCCGTTGATTGTAAAGTAAGCGATTTCACCGCCTTCGCCGGTGAATGTCAGCTCGGCCTGACTGCATGTCTGCTCTGCGGAAAAACCGAGGGACTCGGCACGGAATTCATGAGCCGAATAGTCGGTCACCCAATAGCATGTGCGTGTGCCGCTGTCTTCGATAATATAGCCCATATCGCCGTTCTGCGCCTGTGCCGTAATGCGGTTGCCGCTGCGCGTACAATTTATTTCCTCGGCATATGCGCCACCCATATTACTGAAGCGATACCAGCGCACGGTGCCGTCGCCTTTGGCATCGTAGCCCATGGTGACACCTTGCGTCGAAGGCAGCACATATACGGCCTCAAGGCCCGTGGAGGCATCCGTGACGACACGTACGGCGGCTCCCGGCGCTCCCTCGAAATCGAGGGCCGATGCCCCCGTAGCGGTAATTATGAATATTGATGCAATTGCAATCGCCTTCATCGTAGATTCTTGGATTAATGCATAACGCCACCCCATTTACCGGAATGTCTCTTAAATAAAGTGCAGTAGCTGATTGTACGGACGTGCCTTTGGCACGTATCTACCGCCCGATAGCTAACACATTTATTATTAATACTTTGAAGCAATTTCCATTGATACGTGCCAAAGGCACGTCCGTACATTGGCATCCGCACGATTATTGGAGCATATGGAAATTTCTGCTTAAGTTAGTGACATTGCCATTTACAGGGTTCAGTAAAATATACAAATTTAGCGCTTTTTGGCAAAATATGCAAGCATCACTCCTCTCCCCTCCCGCTTTTAACGTAAATTACAAAACACAGAAAACTCTGCCCGGCATTTCGCCCGACGGAGCTTTCCGTATAACGAATAGATTGAATTTCAAATCATTTTTCTTCCCACACGACTACAGAACCGTGAGAATCAGAAGCGTCATCCTCATCGCTTTCCTCAGACATCTCGAAGCCGCCGCTGGCCAACTGACTGATTTTATCGAAATTACCCTTATAATCCTTGGATAATTCATACATCTGCACTAAACCGGGCCAGCATTCTTTTATCATACCGAGGACATGGTCTTCAGGATGCTCTGCTACGTATGAGTCTAACAATGCCTTGGCCGCCTTCTCTCCCTTGAGGTAATATGCCATCTCAATGTTTTTCAGTGCAAAATTTGAATTGAATGATTCCTTGAGCTTTGCATCGCACACTTCCATGCCACGATTGAAATAATATGCGGCCGAATCATTCTTGCCTTCATTAAGGGCCATTAGACCGAAGAAGGCGAGACGGTCGGGAGAATCTTCTTCGAAACACATCATCTGACTTCTCAGAGCTTCTATAGCGTTGTCCACGCGGTGCAGAAGTCCGAATAACTGCGCTCTCGAGCCATAGTATAGGATTTTCTCCATTCCCGTGAGAGCGGATGCGTCCAAGCTGTCTGAGATTTCGAGAGCTCTAAGAAGCGGTATTGAATCGTCGTCGTTCATCATGGATTGTGTCATCAGATTGACAATAGAGTTATTGGCAACGTCGAAAGCCGTAGGACCGTCCGCACTCTTGTCGCTCTTATCAGATTTAGCCCCGCAACCGAAGGCGGCCAACAGGACTGCAGCAAGCGCTGCGATAAAAAGTCTTTTCATATTGTTTTTTGAGAATTTGATTTTGCAGAGGGTTGCTGCATGAATTCATGCATTATTTCGTAATAGTCGTGGAGGTGACTGAGATATTCAAAATTGATTATATTTTCATTCCAGTCTCTTTCAATCAATTTCAAAATTTCATCGTCGGGATATTTATTTAAGTATGAATTAAGCAAATTTTTTGCCTCATCCTCTCCATGAAGAAAATACGTTGCTGCAATGCAATCCATAGCCATACCCGGATTGAATTTTTCGGCAAGCATTTTACCGCATACTTCAATTTGTTTTGAAAAATATATTCCGGCAGAATCCATTTTATTTTCATTGAGAGCCATCAGCCCCCGATGCCTTAATTGCAGAGGGCTGGTTTCGGAATAATATGTTTTCTTATAAGTAGCAAAAGCTTCATCGCAACGACCTAACAAAGCAAGAATCTCCATACGTTGATATAAGCAAGTATTTCTCTCTTTCCAATCAAGTCTGGATTCATCAGTTCTGTTTGACATTTCCAATGCCAAGTGTAGCAGCATAGTATCCGGACGGTTACGAATCGCAGCGCACATAAACATATACAGACTGTCACCAATCGTTTTAGGATTGTCTAAAAATCCGGGTACCAAAGCAATACGGCCCAGATTGTCATAAGATGTCCATACACCCTCTCGAATTGCTTCCCGAATAGAATCCGTAAGCGGAGTGACTTTGGGAACGGCGTTGACCTCCTCCTGCGTTTTTGAGACACATGAGCACGACCCCAAAACAAGAAAAAGAGCCGCTATTGTTTTAATGAAATATTTCATAAATATATATGTTTCACTTCTGCAATGCCTTAAGTTCTTTCTCAATCTCAGACACGCACCACGTAGCAGTGCGGATAAGTCGCTTGGCATATCGCAGTCCTTCGCCATGCTCGGAGTAGGCAATATAATCGATTCCCATGTCAAGCATTTCCTGAAAATAATGAAGGGCTTCCTCACGACTGTCATTGAGCCACAATGCATCGGCATAGTCAAATACAACGAGTGCATCTTCAGAGGCCTGCCCGTAGGCTTCTTCGGCATATTGCAGCGCACCTTTCTTATCCCCGATTTTCGGGAGGTATTCGGAAAGTTGGAGTTTTATAAAATAATCGCCCGGGAACCGTTTTAACACATGCTTAAGATATCGTACGAGCTTGTTATAATCCCTATCCGCTATCAGACCGTCTATCCGTTTCGATATACTTTCTCTCTGCTTTGGACTTGCATAATCTTCTTCCTTCGGTACGTTTCCCTGAGGTCGGCGGCTGTATACAAGGACTTTATAAAGTTCTAACACCTTTTGCTTACTAACGTCGCTCTTTACCCCACGACCTCGCATTTTCAAATGCTCGGAAATAAAAGGCAGCGCATCTTTATCTCTAAAAAGGTGGTATAGACAATCCGCAATGTAATAATTAGCATCAGTCTTTACTGAATATAAACTTCTGCCGGATATCGAATAACAAGAAGTGCAGCGACCATTATTCCGAAGAATAGCTTCGAAATTTAAAAGCGCAGAGGCATAATCTTCAAGCGACCACTGAGTCCGGGCAAGTATGAATAATGCAAAGACATTATCATTATCCAGCATCGCAGCCTGCTGCGCATAATCTAAAGCTTCCTTATCCTTAAATTTACGCCATAATATGTCAGCTCGTTTCAGTAAAGAACAAAACTTCTCATTATCATCTATATTCATATTAAGGCTTAGATAAATAGCAATGTGCAAATATAATGAATTTTTTGAATGCGCGTTAATAATTCATAAAAAAATCTGCGGCGCCTCTCGGGGAGACGCCGCAGATTTTTATGGGATGAGTTAATTATCAGTAGCTCATGCGCTTCTTAACGTCGTTGAGCATCTTTTCGTCGTTGAGGTTGTAGTATACGTTTTCAAGATACTTGAGCACGTCCATGTTGTCGGGATTGATTGTGTAAGCCTGCTCGAGAATCTGGGCAGCCTGCTCGAAGAGGGGTTTGAGCTTTGTTGCGAAGTATTCGGCATATTCGTCGGCACGGGTGGGAGACTCGTCGGCGAGTGCATAGGCCTGCTCGCAAACCTGACGACCGTAGTTATACACAGCCTGGTCGTTCTTGGGGTCGAGTTCCATTGCCTTCTTATAAGCTTCGATAGCCTTTGCCTTTACAGCGGGGTCATCGGAGTTCTCATAGAGCACACCCTGGATTACGTAGTACTGCGCGTTTGAGGGTTCCTGTGCGATAGCCTGATTGATGATTTCGAAAGCCTTGTCGAGCTGCTTGCTCTGGAGATAGTAGTTAACAATTTGGCTCATGTACATGGGGTCTTCCTTGCCGTAGAGAGGAAGAGCTTCCTGCGAGAGGGCGAGCACAACGTCGTTGTTCTTTAGGCTTGTACCTACGGAAATAGCATAATCGTAGAGCTGCTTTTTGTTGTAGCCGAATTTTTTGGCTTTCAGGAAAGCGGCGAGAGCGTTCTCGAGGTTTTCCGACTGCCATGCGGCGAGAGCCTGGTTAAAGGCGATTTCACCGAAGATAGTGTCGTTGGGCATAGTCTTGTTCTTGCGGAGAGCTTCGCCGGCTGCGGGAATCTCGGGAATAGCGCAGAAGATATCCCATGCCTTGTAAGCGTTGGCGTAGTCTTTTGCATTGTAGAGGTCTGCACCGGCGTTGGAGTAGTCACTGAAGTGGCCTACGAGAGCGTTGATGATATCCTTGGAATATTTTGTCTTGATTTTACCCTTGGCATCGGGAACAGAGTCGAGGGGAAGTGCTTTGGCAAAATACTCATAGCCCTGAACGAGAAGGGAGCCCATGAGCTTGTCGCCGTTTTCGGGGAGTTTGTTGAACTGCTTCAGACCGAGAAGGTGGTCATACTGGCTGAACGAAGCCTTGCCAGGAATGACATAGGTCTGGGGATTGTTCTGAGTCTCGGGGTTCGTGAAGGCCGGTGTGATGATTGCCACCACATCTTTGGCTGCCTTACCTTCTTTCATTGCGCGCTCGGCATCTTTGAGCACGTTTGCCTGTGCCGAAGCAGCTACCGCTGTGGCAAGGGCAAGAACGAAAAGAGTGATTTTCTTCATTGTATAGTAGTTATTAGTTTGAATTATTCATTTTCTTCAGACTCTTCTTCTGCGGAGATTTCCTCGTCTGCCTCCTCTTCTTCGGGTTCGGTCTCACTCTCGGTGAGAGCGGGGAGTTCTTCGGCATCGGGAGCAATCTGTTCGGTTTCCTCGTCAGGGTCGGCCTCCACGCAGCAGACAGACGCGATGGTGTCGTTGCGTTTCTCGAGATTGATGATGCGCACGCCCTGGGTGGCACGGCCCATGATACGGATATCGCTTACGTGAACGCGAATCACAACACCAGACTTGTTGATAATCATCAGGTCATTGTCATCGTTCACACTCTTGAATGCAATGAGTTCGCCTGTCTTGTCGGTTATGTTCATTGTCTTCACACCGCGAGCGCCGCGGCGCGTGAGGCGGTAACCGTCGAGCTGAGAGCGTTTGCCAAAGCCCTTCTGAGAAAGAACAAGCACGGAGTTCTCCGAGTTTTCAGGCATTACGACAAGTCCTACAACAGCATCGTCGGAATCTTCGTCAATCTTCATGCCGCGCACGCCCGAACTTACACGGCCCATAGCACGGAGCTCGTTCTCGTTGAAACGCACCGCACGGCCATGACGGTTGGCCACGAGTATCTGGCTGTTGCCGTCGGTAAGCTCGACGCCTACGAGGCTGTCGCCTTCGCGGATGAGAATGGCTTTCTTGCCCTTGGCCATGACACGTGCGTATTCGCTGAGCACGGTCTTCTTGATAAGACCGTTGCGTGTGGCGAACACGAGATAGTGTGTCGAGGTATACTCGGGGTCATCGAGACCCTTGCAGCGTATGAATGCATTGACGCTGTCGCCGGGCTCGATATTGAGCAGATTCTGCAGGGCACGGCCTTTTGTCTGTTTAGTGCCTTCGGGAAGGTCGTAAACCGGCATCTTGTACACCAGGCCACGGTCGGTGAAGAAGAGCATGGTGTTGTGCATCGATGCGGTATAGATGTGCTCGATGAAATCTTTGTCACGGGTAACAGAGCCCCGGGCACCGACACC
The DNA here is from genome assembly GCA_910587355.1 of uncultured Muribaculaceae bacterium. Classification (GTDB taxonomy): domain Bacteria; phylum Bacteroidota; class Bacteroidia; order Bacteroidales; family Muribaculaceae; genus CAG-873. Next base: position 56,486 of record CAJUKF010000005.1, on the reverse strand, counting down.
GCCACGATTCTGCGCACGGAACTCTGCAAGCGGTGTACGCTTGATGTAGCCCATGTGCGAAATAGTGATAATCATGTCGTCGTCGGCATAGAAGTCCTCGGCGTTGAATTCACCGGCAGCATAGTTAATCTGGGTGCGGCGCTTGTCACCGAACTTCTCGGCTACTTCGCGGAGTTCGCTCTTGATAAGCTCGCGCAGAACATTCTCGTCGCTGAGAATAAGCTGCAACTCGGCGATTTTCTTATGGATTTCGTCAATTTCGCGCTGAAGGTCTTCAACTGCGAGATTGGTGAGTGCGCGGAGACGCATCTCGAGTATGGCCTGTGTCTGAGGTTCAGTGAGACCGAAGCGTGCCGAAAGACGCGCGCGGGCATCGTCGTTCGTCTTCGAAGTCTTTATTATCTGCACTACCTCGTCGATATTCTGCACGGCCACCATAAGGCCCTCGAGGATGTGTGCGCGGTCTTTGGCTTTCTTAAGCTCGTAGCGTGTGCGGCGGAGCACCACTTCACGGCGATGGTCGTTGAAGGCCTGGATGATTTCCTTGAGGTTGAGCGTACGCGGACGGCCATGAACGAGAGCCACATTGTTCACGGCGAACGACGACTGCATTGCCGTGAGCTTGTAAAGCTTGTTGAGCACCACATTGGCGTTTGCGTCGCTCTTGAGAGTGACAACAATACGCATACCCTCGCGGTCGCTCTCGTCGTTCACATTGGCTATGCCGTCTATTTTCTTGTCGATGACGAGCTGTGCTATGCTCTTGATGAGTTCGGCACGGTTGACGCCGTAGGGAATCTCGGTGATTACAATCAGGTCATGCTCTTTCTTGGATTCGATTTCGGCCTTGGCACGGATTACCACTCGGCCTCGACCGGTCTCATAAGCTTCGCGAACGCCTTCGTAGCCGTAAATGATGCCTCCGGTAGGAAAGTCGGGAGCGACAATAATTTTGGAGAGGTCGGCAATCGTCATCTCGGGGTCGTCAAGCAGGGCTATACAGCCGTTGATTGCCTCCGTAAGGTTGTGAGGCGGCATGTTTGTGGCCATACCCACGGCGATACCCGCCGAACCGTTGACAAGAAGATTGGGGAAACGGGCCGGAAGCACCACTGGCTCCTTGCGCGAATTATCGTAATTAGGCTGAAAATCAACTGTATCTTCGTCGATATCACGAAGCATTTCCTCTCCGAGAGGGTCGAGGCGCACTTCCGTATAACGCATGGCGGCAGGCGAATCGCCGTCAATCGAGCCGAAATTACCGTGACCGTCGACAAGAGTATGGCGGAGCGACCACCACTGGGCCATACGGCATACGGTGCCGTAAATCGACGAGTCGCCGTGGGGGTGATATTTACCCATCACTTCTCCGACGCAGTTGGCCGACTTCTTGTGCGGTTTGTTACTGTTATTGCCCATCTCATTCATTCCGAAGAGCACACGGCGCTGGACGGGTTTCATACCGTCGCGTACGTCAGGTAAGGCTCGCGACACTATCACCGACATTGAATAGTCGATGTAGGCCGTTTTCATCTCGTTCTCGATATTAATCTTGAATATACGTTCGTCTTCAAGCATGCTATATAAATATGTATAGTGAGCGCAGTTTTCCCTTGCCCGGAACAACCTCTGTCAAGGCCGCGGCGAGGCTACGCAAAATTTCATACAAAGGTACGAAAAAAATTTGGAAAAAAGAATGCCGCCGAACTTTTCGGCATCATTTTAACTTACTACTATATCTTCACTACAAAGCCATGCAATTTTTGGCACGGTTATTGCGTTATTCATTACTGCGGATATATGCTTACACTGCATTCCAGACCCGCGTTTACTAATGAACAATATGGAAAACAGCCAAAAATACACTCCGGAGGTTCAGGCTCTCATCGACCGCCTCCGCACACAGTGCGTAAACCATAACAACCAGTTCATCATGCCGGCACATATACTGCTGGAGCTATGCGCTCCCGGCACGCGCTCAGCCGAGCTTATGGAACGCGTTGTAGGCGCCGACCGTCTGGCGGATTTACGCAGCAACCTCGACGTAGCTCTTCTCGAACCCGATGTGGACGAGGGCCGCAGCGCCGATTACTACAGCCGCATAGTCACTCTCATCATCAAACTGGCCATAATCGAGGCCCGCTATCTCAAGTCTTCAGTTGTCGACATAGAGCATCTGCTGCTGTCGCTGCTTCACAACAAGGAAGTCCGCGCAATGGGCCCGTTCCTTCCGTTTACAAGCGCCGGAATCGATTACGATGCCATTTTACGTCAGGTGAAAGCCGACATAATGCCTCTCTCCGACACTCCCGTCGCCGAAGCTCCGCGCGACGAAAACGAAGGAAACGACACCCCTTCGGGCAACCCTCAGCCACGAGCCGAACGCAAGACATCGGCACGCTCCCAGCGTAACGCCGACACACCGATGCTCGATAAATTCGGCAACGACATGACACGCGCCGCCGAAGAAGGACGCCTCGACCCCGTCGTTGGCCGCGAAACCGAAATCGAACGTCTGGCCCAGATTCTCAGCCGCCGCAAGAAAAACAATCCCGTGCTCATCGGCGAGCCAGGTGTAGGCAAATCGGCCATTGTCGAAGGCCTCGCACTGCGCATTGTACGTCGCAAGGTATCCCGTATACTTTTCGACAAACGCGTCATATCGCTCGATATGGCGTCGATAGTCGCCGGCACCAAGTACCGTGGCGAATTCGAAGAGCGTATCAAAGCTATTCTCAACGAGTTGCAGAAAAGCCCCAATATAATACTCTTCATCGACGAAATCCACACGATTGTCGGCGCAGGCAATGCCCAGGGCTCCATGGACGCTGCCAATCTGCTCAAGCCCGCCCTCGCACGCGGTGAAATCCAGTGCATCGGTGCAACGACCCTCGACGAGTACCGCGTGAACATCGAGAAGGACGGCGCGCTCGAACGCCGCTTCCAGAAAGTCATGGTAGAGCCCACGACTGCCGAACAGACCCTCACCATACTCAACAATATCAAATCCACTTACGAGAAGCACCACGGTGTGACATACACCGACGATGCCCTCGAGGCATGCGTGAAACTCACCGACCGATATATAACCGACCGCAATTTCCCCGACAAGGCCATTGACGCACTCGATGAAGCCGGTGCACGCATGCGTATATCCAATATCACGGTGCCGGCGGTTATTGAGGAGCTCGAAGAAAAAATGCGTACTACCACAGCCGACAAAGTAGCCGCCGCACAGCGGCACGACTTCGCCGAAGCAACCCGTCTGCGCGACGAGGCAGCGGCACTTCAGACCGAACTCGACAAAGCCCGCTCCGACTGGGATAAGGAAATGGAGGCCAAACGTGTCGAAGTAAACGCTGACAAAGTGGCCGAAGTAGTAGCCATGATGACAGGGGTGCCTGTTAAGCGCATTGCCCAGGCCGAGGGAGTACGACTGATTGAAATGGAACCCGTGCTCCGCAATGCTATCGTCGGTCAGGACACTGCAATCACCAAGCTCGTCAAGGCAATCCAGCGCAATCGCCTCGGCCTCAAAGACCCCAACAAGCCAATCGGCACATTCATGTTCCTCGGCCCCACAGGCGTAGGCAAAACCTATCTGGCAAAGAAACTCTCGGAATATCTCTTCGACTCGACGGACGCACTGATTCGCATCGACATGAGCGAATATATGGAGAAATTCAGCGTGTCGCGCCTCATCGGCGCACCTCCGGGATATGTAGGATATGAGGAGGGCGGACAGCTCACCGAACGCGTGCGCCGTCATCCTTATTCGGTCGTGCTTCTTGACGAAATCGAGAAAGCGCATCCCGACGTGTTCAATCTGCTCCTGCAGGTAATGGACGAAGGTCGTCTCACCGACAGTCTCGGACGTCGCATCGACTTCAAGAACACAATCATAATCATGACGTCGAACATCGGCACCCGTCAGCTCAAGGAGTTCGGCTCGGGTGTGGGATTCACCACCCAGTCTGTTGACCGCGAATACAGCCACGGCGTACTTTCGAAAGCCCTCAACAAGGCATTCTCGCCGGAATTCCTCAACCGTATAGACGATGTAATCATCTTCGACACACTCGACCGCGATGCGATTTACAGGATTATCGACATAGAACTCGAAGGCTTCTACCGCCGAATCGCCGACCTCGGTTTCACTGTGACAATCAGCGATGAAGCAAAGAATTTCATAGCATCAAAAGGGTGCGACGTGCAGTTCGGCGCCCGTCCCCTCAAACGCGCAATCCAGAAGTACCTCGAAGACGAACTCGCCGAAGTAATGCTCTCAGGCACCGCAAAACCCGGCGACGAAATCATAGTGGGATATAATCCCGACACTCAGAAAATAGTCACATCGGTGATTACCCCCGAGGTGAACCCGACAGTATAAAATAAATGAAAGCCGTGCTCCGGACTGATGATTCCCGAAGCACGGCTTTGTATGTTGACAGCCATGACAGCCGAAAAATACAAGCATATATGCCACTATCTGCGCAGTCTCATCGAAGGCACGCAATGGGAGGGCAATGTATATACCGTTGGCGGATGTTGCCGCGATTCCATTCTCGGCGTACCAATCAAAGACGTGGACCTCGCCGTCACACTTCCGGATGGAGGCATAGCTTTCGCTGAATGGCTGCGCAAAAAGCATCTTACAATAGGCGAGCCGGTTAAATTCAAAAAATACGGCACAGCCAGAATGTATCTGAAAAAATTTCCCGGAGAGGAAATCGAACTCGTACAGACCCGTTCGGAGAAATATACCGACCGCACATCGCGCGACCCCTCGACCGCCTTCGGGTCTATAGAAGATGACTGCTTCCGCCGCGACCTCACTATCAACTCATTATACTACGATATCTCGGGCGACCGCATGCTTGATATAACGGGCAAAGCCATCTCCGACCTTGAAAATCACCTCATTCGCACTCCGTCGGACCCCGAAATGACATTCGACGATGACCCGGTGCGGATTATACGCACAATCCGTTTCGCCACTCGTTTCGGCTGGAAAATAGACCCGGCGGCCATGGCGGCGATGAAAAAATATGTATCGCGTCTCGAAATCATCACACCTGAACGAATGCAGTCGGAATTTGACAAGGTGCTCGAAGGACCGACACCATCACGAGCTCTGGAGCTTCTCCGTGAGGTAGGTGCCATTAAGTATATCATACCCGAGCTCAAAAAGGAATTCGACCTGAATCAGTCTGAGTACCACTTCGGTACGGTGTGGGAGCACTCTCTTGCCTCCCTGGACCTCTTACCCCCAGAGAGCGAGATACGTCTTGCCGCACTGCTCCATGATATCGGCAAGACAATCACTGCAATAAAGGGCCGTGACGGCCAGCCGCACTTCCCGGGACATGACAGACGTTGCGCCCGCATTATAGACACGGCGCTCCGCCGGCTGAGGTATCGGTCGGAGGCGATTGACCGCATAATTTTTCTGTGCATGAATCATGAAGCCGCAAAAAAATGGGGAGCCAAAGCACAGGAAATGAGCGATGAAGCACTGCGAAAACTGCAATATAAATGCGGTGATGAGAAACGATTCAACAGACTGATGACCCTGATTGACGCAGACAACCGCACATACGCTCCGGCCCATTGCATGCCTGAGCAGGTGCCGGCAATCATGGCTCGCTCAAAGGCCTTGCTCGCCGAAGGGACTGCCATGTTCGGCTATCGTCTGCCCGTCAAGGCTTTGAGAATACGCAAAATACTTCATCTCCCTGCATCAGCTGAAGCCGAAGTTGCCCGGATTAAAGACTATCTGCTACGCGCGGCATTCGTCAATCCGCGTCTCACGCGAGCTCAAATGTGCGCTATGATAGAACAGCACAAACACGCCGTGGCCAAAGAGGAAACGCCTGCGCACCGAACCCAAAAGCGCCGCTGTAAAAAGCGCTAAAAAAGGAGGAGGTATAGTCTCCGGATATTTTAAGAAAACCACTCATTTATATCCGGCCATTCCGGCTCAGATATATTTTTTGTCGATGATTTGGAAGGGGTCGGCATCGTTGCTGACCGGGAATGATTCCCGGTAATTCCGGATTTTGCTCAGGCTCAGATTGGCCATGACGAAGGGTGAGGCTATTTCACCGACGGGCTTGCCAAAGCAATCGTAAATCTGTGTAAGGCCATCGTACTTGCCGAATTCGTCGGCCCCCCCACGGTCACATCCGACAACGGCAGACTGGTTTTCGATAGCTCTTGCCACAAGGAGGTGCTCGAAGGCATAGCCGCGTGACTGCGGCCAGGAAGCGGTGACCAGAAGAAGGTCATAATTATTGTCGACAGAGCGGCACCATACGGGGAAACGCAAATCATAGCAAATGACAAGTGCGATATTCCAACCGCGGAAACGCACTACGGGGACAGGCGTCGTGCCGGGACGGAAAATCTTGCCTTCACTCCCGACAGAAAAAAGGTGACGTTTGTCGTAAAACGTTTCTTCGCCTGAGGGTTCGATGAAAAAACCGCGGTTATAGAGGTGGGGAGGAGTCGAAGCGACAAAACTGCCGGCTATGGCTACTCCATAGCGTGCGGCCCAGACGCGGATTGTGTCGACGGTCGTGCCGGTATTGCGCTCGGCCAAATCGGCCATGAGTTCGAAATCGTCGGCAAAACCGGTGGAGAAAAGTTCCGGTAGTACAACTACATCCGTACCGGGAGGAAGCTGCTCCAGAGCTCGTTCGACGGTGTGCATATTGGCATCCTTATCCGCCCACACTATGGGCATGGGCAGGGCGGCCACTCTCAGATTATTGACAAGCGACTTCATTCGGCAGTGAATTTTTCGGGATATTTGCCTTTAAACGGCGCATAGAAGTCTTTGATAGCCCTCATGTCGGCTTCGACATCGCCCGTCGGCACGAATGTGCGGTTAATCATAATTCGTTTCGAGCCGAAATCAAGCACTCCGAGTTCTATTGGCACGCGTGCTTCGGCTGCGATATGGAGAAAACCGGTGTGCCACTGCGATGTGCGGCTGCGTGTGCCTTCGGGAGTAATTGCCAGAGTCATGCGCTGCGAACTATTGAATTTATTGACGATAAAGTCGGTAAGGGAGCCGCTCGATTTACGACGTCTGGGCACGGCAATACCGCCGATTGCCCGGAGCAGACATCCGAGCGGCCAGAAGAACCACGTGTCCTTCATCAGGAAGCCGGCCTTACGTCCTACCGAAGTATAGGCCAGCTCCCCGAGAATGAAGTCCCAGTTGCTGGTGTGGGGAGCGACGCAGATAATGCTTTTAGGCACGTCGGGCACAGTCACCTCCACCTTCCAGCCAAAAAGCCGCAGTATGAAGGCTGCGGCATTCATTCGCTGACAGTAGCCTTTATTTCAGCGCGCACGTCTTCGGGAAGTGCGGCATTCATGCGCTTCACGATAGCTTCGACATCTTTGTCGAACTGGTCAATCAGAGCCTTGAAAGCGGTGGCGAAATACTGCTTGCGCTCCTTGTGGTATTCTTTGGCTGATTCGTAGTCACCGGGGGCTTTGTCGAAAACGATGCCAACCTTTGCTACGGTAGTGCACTGCAGGGCAGCAATCTGAGCGACGATATCATGAACTTCCTTACGTGAGATTGCCGGGAAGACAGCACGTGCGATGATTATTTCGGAGGCGAGAGCTCCGCATGTATTGCGGATGAATTTCTTGAGTTCGCGTTTGTTTGCCATAATGGAAAGATTATAAGATTAATGAACGAGTGTCAACAGATGTTTTCTAAGAGCCGGCACGGTGGGGGGAATGATAATGGAGTGCCGCTTCATAGACATGAAGCGCGTAAGCTGCACAGGCATCTCGAGCGCCGTGCCGGTGAGGCGTGTCATTGTATCGAGCTGCTTTGCGGGATGGCCGGTTGCGAAAACCACGACAGGCACTCCCGCGGGAGCTTCGTCGGCGGCCGCATAAGCCACGGCTCCGTGAGTGTCGATGATGTACTGCTTCTCACGGCACAAAGCGGCTACAGTCTGAGATATTCTCTCGTCACTGACGGGAGCGGCACATATTATGTCGCGCCGCATTGCCTCCCGTTCACCCCGATAGAGATGCTGCAGACGCGGCCAGCCCGAGGGCCAGCTCATGTCAATCGATGATGCAAGAGTATGAACCGGCTGATAAGGAGGTGCCTGTACCGCTGAACCGTTGAAAATCGGCGCCAGCTGATTGTTTGCATTAGTGGCAGCGATAATACGGCCTATAGGGGTACCCATCTTAAGGGCTATGACAGCAGCGACCAGATTGCTGAGGTTGCCGCACGGAATGGACAGATATGCCTCCGAGGCGTTTTCGACACCCATTGCACAGAGCCGTGCATAGGCATACATCGCGAAAGTGACCTGAGGCAGGAGACGTGCCAGATTGATTGAGTTGGCACCTGTAAGATGGAAATCCGACAGCGAAGAGTCTGCGAGGGCACTCTGCACAAGACGTTTGCAGTCTTCGACAGTTCCGGCGACCTCGATAGGATGCACATTCTCGCCCAGAGAAGTGAACTGAGCCGTCTGGGGTCTGGAAAGCACTCCATGGGGATATAGGACACACACGTTGATGCCATTGACCTTCAGAAGGCCGTTTGCAGCGGCAGCCCCCGTATTACCCATAGTAGCCACAAGCACATTGCGGCAGGGAGTGTTGCTCTTGCGGTCGATGTACTTCATCAGGCGTGCCATAAAACGGGCCCCGAAATCCTTGAAGGTAAGCGTGGGGCCGTGAAAAAGCTCAAGCACATAGCGGTTGTCTGCAATCCTGAGCATGGGCACATCGTACATAAATGACTCGTCGACAATCTTTTTGAGCTCATGCGCCGGTACATCGTCGCCGAAAAAAGCCGTCGAGACCACATATGCTATTTCACGAAGGCTCATCTCGCTTATATTATTGAAAAGAGCCCTTGGTATGACAGGTATTGATTCCGGCATATACAGCCCTCCGTCGGGTGCAACGCAGTGGTTGATTGCGTCGGACAAAGATGCCGGTACTTTATCAGATTTTGTAGAGATAAAACGCATGTCGGTACTTTTGTACACTTATAACAGAATCAGAAGAGAGAAAGTTGCGCGTCGTTCTCGGGTTTCTTAGGCTTTTTCGGTGGCTCCTGATAGCCGAATTCCGAGTCAGAGGCAAGCAGAGGACTTGTCTCTCCAGGAGCGGGCTCACTTACAAACCAGTCGGGACACTCGAAGTCGTCTTCCATGGCAGAGAGCACTTCAGCATCAAGTATCTGTTTATTCTTTTTATCCGCGTCAGAAGGTTCGGGAGGGAGATTAAAAAGCCCGTCATCACGCTCGACGGCACGCTTAGCGACCTCCTCAAGTTCGGCGATGCGGTCTTTGAGCTGCTTGTTCGCAGCCTTAAGACGGGCGATGCGTTCGTCGCGCTTGCGGATTATTTCTTCGACCTGAGTCATCTGAGCCTGAAGCTCGACGACACTGTCGGCAATTTTCACAGCCTCGGCTTTCTCTTGCTGCAGTTTCCGTACAGTCTCACGCTCGGCTGCGAGCTGCGACTGGAGGTCGTTGTACATCTGCTGCTGCATCTGCTGCTGGGTGCGGCAGTCTTCAAAAGCACGCTCCGCTTTCTCACATGCGGCTGCGGCGCCGGCGGCTTCCGCGCGCGCCTTTGCAATCATTCCGTCTGCCTCTACTTGCACGTCCGCCAGTTTTTGCACAGCCTCGTCGCGAGCCTTAAGCGCCTCATCGAGTTTTACCTGAAGTTCGGATGCAGGCACGGCATCAGGCGTAGTGCCTTCTCTGAGCTGCTTGCGGAGCGATTCAATTTCTTTTGACATCTCCTCTACAACCGATGGCTGTATGTCGGCCACTTTGAGTTTATTAAGGAGACTGCGGTTCTCAAGCTCGAACTGCTCACGCTCGGCATCGGATTTTGCGAGTTGTGCCTCGAGGTCGGTGACACGGTCGGCAAGCGCTCTGCGGCGCCTGTCGGCGCTAAGCTGCTGTTCGCGCAACGCCGAACGCTGCTGCTCGAGATTTTCCATTTCGCCGCGCAGGCGTTCGCTCTCACGGCGCGAAGAATCAGCCGCAGAGCGGAGGCGTGTCTCGGCATATATTTCGGCGCTGTGCACAAGACTGTCGAGATATTCATCCACACCTTTATCGAGCGATTCGGCAAGACGGCGGCGCTGAAGTTCGGGGTCGACACTGCGGCGCAGGAAATCGGGGAGAGCCTCATCGAAGACAGCCACAGCACCCTCGAAGATACGTGCTTTCACATCGGGGTCTACAGCCGGACGGCATACTTCGGACTGCGGCTCCGGAGCGTTTTCGGCTACGGGACGTTCGTCCGTATTATCGTCGGTACCGATGTGTACAACGGTATCTTCATCGTTCTCTTCATAATCGGCACCAAAGCCGAGAGCTCTTTTTATGCCTGAGAAAAAACTCATGGAAGGTCGGGATTATAAGTATTTTCTGTTATGTGATAATCGGGTTTAAGCACCGTCGCACGCGCAGAGCGACCGTTGATAGCCACGGGAAGCGGCCTGTCGAAAGTGACAACCCTGAGATATTTGTCTTCATATTCGGCCGGAAGCGAATCGAGATAGGCCTGGTCGATGTAACCGTGACCGGCCGCAGTGTCGATGGTGAAATACCCCACGCCGAATGATGTGAGATTCTGGAAGAAATGCGTGCCCTGGCTTGGCTCGACACGATAATTACCGACAGCAGACTCGACAATAACGCGTGCGGCAGATATATCGGCCCACCGTACGGGGATGCCGAGTGCCGAATCCGAGGAGCCCCAGCGTCCGGGACCAATGAGTATATAGCCGCGCCCCTCGCTCTGGAACCGAGCGTTGAGACGGCTTATGACCTCAACAGTAGCAACATTGTTCATCGAATTGAACACTTCGGGGCGGATATAAATAATGGAGTGCACGCCGTCGACCATACCGTTGCCCAAGGCAGAATCAGTACGGAGAATGAGCTCGTTGTCGGGATAATCGAGCACTTCGTCGTTAATCAGGTTCTTATGGTCGATAATCGGACGTATCTGGAGCCAGTAAAGATGCCCTTTGATGCCTTCGGCATTGGGTTTGTCGGCAATGTTTCCTGCAAACTCGATTTCGACGGGGCGCTGCATTGCGTGCTGACCCTGATGCAGCATGAAATCGAGGGCATCGGCAAGCGGAAGCGCCTTGTCACGAAAAATATTGTTGAATGTGACAACACGCCGGCCACGGCCCTCCTCAAAATCCTTGAGCATTCCGTCAATATGGTCATATGTGGAGACCATATATCTGAGAGCGCCGGTATTGGCGAAGTCCTGCACATTCTTTCTGGCGAGATTCGTCCCTTCGTCGAGCTGCACGGTGAAGTGGTCCTGCATATCGGGAGGAAGGGCGAACATTTTGGTCTGAGTATCGCGCAGAGCGAGGTCGAGAGTGGAGGTCTGGAGAATGCTATCGGGATGTTTCGGAGAGAAGCGGAGTCCCCGGCCACCGTCGACAATATATTTGCCGAGACCGACGGCGATTTCGACCACACCGTCCTCGCTGCGTTCGTCGCCAAGGGGATAATAATTCAGCGAACGACCTACACCTGAAAATGAGGGGAAATAATATCCGGCATGGGGCTCTCCGACCACTTCCTGAATAATCACAGCCATTTTCTCCTGGTCGATGACATTGCTTGTGGCCGTCATGTAGCTCTTGCTCGCCGAATAAAATACGGATGCATAAACACCTTTTATTGCATCAGAGAGCCATTTCAGACGTTGCTCGGCATTTCCGGTACACGGCACCATATATGTGGCATAGATGCCTGCGAAAGGCTGATAATGCGAATCTTCGAGAAGACTCGACGAACGGACGGCAAGCGGACGGTCGACCACCTCGAAAAGCGCCATTAAATCCTCGCGCACACGCTCGGGAAGCCTTGCGGCGAGGAAGGCATCAAGAATTGTCTGGTCGGTCGCATCGCTGAGCGCAAGCGGATAGAGCCCGTTTGACACCATGAATTCGTCGAAAATATCGGTACAGAGCACCACCGAGCGCGGTATGGATATGGATAGACCTTTGAAATTATCGCAAATGGGATTCTTCTTGATAATCGAATCGATGAATGCGAGGCCGCGGCCCTTTCCTCCGAGACTGCCCTGCCCTATTCGTGCGAAATTGGAGTAGTAGTCGAATCTGTCTTTCTGAAAAACAGCCACTACACCGCGATTCTTCATCTTGCGATACTTTACAATGAGGTCGAAGAAGAGTTGCTTGACTGCCTCGGCATCGCGGATATCGCTGAAACGATGACGCTTCACCACATCGGCTATTGGGAACAAGGCACGGGAATAAAGCCAACGGCTTATGTCGTTGCGCGAAGCGTGGTAGAAAAGTGATTCGGAAGGTATGTCGAAAATATTCTGCTGCAAATCCTTCAGGTTGGTGATAGTCTTTATCGGATGCTTGTCAACCGGGTCGACAATCACGAAATCGCCGAAGCCGAAGTTATTCATTATGGCATCACCGAGGTCTACAGGCAGTTTCTTGGAATTCTTATCGATGAAAACGCCACCGAAGTCTTTCACAGCACCGGCATTAGCTATTTCCGACGATTCGATAATGATTGGCAGATAAGGGTCGCACTCGCGGAGATATGCGGCGAGACGAAGCCCGGCATGTGCATCCTTGACGCCTTCGCGCTGAAACGAAACGTCGCTGATTACGCCGAGCATCTTCTTTCCGTACTTCTGATACAGCTCTACCGCTTCCTCGTAGTTGCGCGCAAGCATTACTTTGGGGCGCCCTCGCATACGCAGCATCTGTTCATGCTGATTGAGAGCCTCGGTAGAGAAGAGTTTCGACTGTTTGAGCAGAAACTTATATATATGCGGAAGCACAGACGAGTAGAAACGTACGGAGTCCTCTACCAGGAGTATGGCCTGCACGCCTACATCGGTGACATCGTCGGCATTGAGTTTGTCCTCAAGAAGCTTGATTATTGCAAGGAGCAGGTCCATGTTTCCGAGCCAGCTGAAAACATAGTCGACATTGGACAAATCCTCCATAGCCAGACGGCGGGACACTTCCTTGCTGAATGGCGTGAGCACGACAAACGGCACCGACGGATAAAGACTCTTGATTTTTGAGGAGCCATCGAAGGTCTCTGACAGCTCACCGCCCGGCATAGCCACGACGAGGTCAAACGGCTTTGAACGCATGAGGTCAATAGCCTCACTTACCGTAGACGCGCGAGTGACACGCGGAGGCGAACTAAGATTGAGCGACACATATTCATTATAAAGCTGCTCTTCCACACGACCGTCCTCCTCCATCATGAAGGCATCGTATGGAGATGCAATCAGCAGCACGTTGAATATCCGGTGTTGCATCAGGTCCTGAAAGGATGTCTCCTTCAGGTACATTCGGCTGAGAGCTTCCTCGTTCATAAGGGCAAATTTAGTAAAATTTTTCCTTTCGGTGCCCTTTTATGTTTAATTTTTTCATTTTTAACGCGAGGTGAAAGCTGCGATTACTACTTCGGGCGGTAAGATGCCTGAGCAAGGGTCTGAGAGGAGTTGTAGAAGGAAGGCGACAGGAGTTGCGGCAGCGTAGCATCGGGATGCTGCTTAATATATGAAGAAACAATCCGGTAGCCTATGAAACGGCCGGCACGTGCAGGCCATGCTGACGGAAGTACTGTGATGCCGGGGGATGGCTCGGTGAAACGAGCAGATGTCATGGCAGATGTGTCGTACAATAAGCCGGCCGCTATAATCTGACGCCATAATTCACCCTCACGCTCTGTAAGCAATGATAAATCAGCCGCATCATAGCCAAGTACACCCTGAACAGTTGCGTCGGGGACCGTGGCGAGTTTTGCCGCGGCGAGAGCGCCTTCGTAGAGCATCCGCGACAAAAGGGTAGACTCTTCGGGTGTAGCCTGGTAAGGATAACGTGTGGCAATCATGGCTTCGGAGAGAGCATAGGGCAGATTTTCCGGACTCTTCTCTGTCCTGCGGTAAACAGGCCAGCGACTGTAGCCGGGGAATTCTGGACCAAGAAAATGATTCAGAGCAACGAGCATCACCGAGTCAACAAAAAGGACTGCTTCGGGACGGCCGTATGTAACGGCGGCATAACGGCGACAAGGCAAATCAAGTCCGTGCCGACGTCCAGAATCCAGAATAAACCCCAAATCACTCTCAAGGAACTCCAGTGTCGGGAATACCGAATCGACAGTTGCCGTAAAGCGAGTCACCACCGGAGATGCCGACCATGCCACAAGCATGCTGTCTGTAACCGGTCCGCCCGAAACAACCTTCATAAAAGCACTGATTTCAGGGAGATAAGCATTCAAAGAGTCCTGACGGACTTTAGGCGGAAGAGTGCCGTAGTCGCGCATAAGGGAAGACAAATCGGCAACAGGCTCGCGTATGGTTTCCGGCTTTGGACGGGTGCATCCCGCCGCCAATAAAGAGGCACCGACGGCGATATATAATGAAAGTGACGAGAGGCGCATTTTGCAATTCATTCTTTATTGACAAAGTAAATATAAAAAAGTTTAAAACGTATATCTGTTAAAGACATAATAATTAAAATTAACATTCGTTTGCCGCATGTTAATTGTTATAGTAGTAACTTTGTAGTCGTTTAAAGCGCGACGGAGAGCCGTCGGGCTTTGTCATATTAAACAGATTAAGAAACGTAAATATTTGAAATATAATAACAAAAAACTATGAGCGAAAGCGTCAACATTCGCCAGCTTAACGAGTTGGTTGCAAGCAAAAACGATTTCATCACCATGATTACCCATGGTATGGACCAGACCATTGTAGGACAGAAGCACCTTGTGGAAAGCCTTCTGATTGCTCTTCTCGCCAACGGCCACGTACTTCTCGAAGGTGTACCCGGTCTGGCCAAGACTCTTGCCATCAAAACTCTGGCCCAGCTCATCGATGCCAAATACAGCCGTATACAGTTTACCCCCGACCTTCTGCCTGCCGACGTGATAGGCACAATGATTTACAGTGTGAAAAACGAGACTTTCCAGGTTAAGAAAGGCCCGATTTTTGCAAACTTCGTGCTTGCCGATGAAATCAACCGTGCCCCGGCAAAAGTGCAGTCAGCCCTTCTCGAGGCCATGCAGGAGCGTCAGGTGACAATCGGTGACAATACCTTCCGCCTCGACAGCCCGTTCCTCGTAATGGCTACCCAGAACCCTGTGGAACAGGAAGGCACATATCCCCTGCCTGAAGCTCAGGTTGACCGCTTCCTGATGAAAGTTGTCATCGGCTATCCGACAAAAGACGAAGAACGCGAAATCATTCGCATGAACATAGCACGCGAGCAGCGTCCCGTAATACCCGTCCTCAAGCCCCAGGAGGTGATTGAAGCCCAGAAAGTGGTTGAGCAGATTTACGTTGACGAAAAAATCGAGCGCTATATCGTGGACATCGTATTCGCCACCCGTACGCCGAAAGAATACGGTCTCGACGACCTTGCCGGCTATATCTCGTTCGGAGCATCGCCCCGTGCCTCAATATCGCTTGCCCGCGCGGCCCGCGCCTACGCGTTCCTGCACCAGCGCGGCTACGTTATTCCCGAAGACGTGATTTCTGTGGCTCACGACGTGCTCCGTCACCGTATCGGACTCACCTACGAGGCTGAAGCCAACAACTTCACCACCGACATGATTATCACCGACATCCTCGACAAGGTACAGGTGCCCTAATTAATCCAACCGACGCTTATTTCCTTTTATGGATTCAAATGAACTGATAAAGAAGGTTCGCAAGATAGAGATAAAAACTCGCGGACTGTCGCAGAACATCTTCGCCGGCGAATACCATTCGGCATTCAAAGGACGCGGCATGATGTTCTCGGAAGTGCGCGAGTATCAGTATGGCGACGACATACGTGATATTGACTGGAATGTCACCGCCAGACACAACCATCCCTACGTAAAGGTCTACGAAGAAGAGCGCGAGCTCACCGTAATGCTTCTGGTCGATGTATCGGCCAGTCGCAATTTCGGTGCCGTAGGCCCGGAGAAACGGGAAATGATAGCCGAAATCGCCGCTACCATAGCTTTTTCGGCCATTCAGAACAACGATAAAATCGGAGCTATTTTCTTCTCGGACCATGTAGAGAAGTTCATAACGCCCAAAAAAGGTCGCAAGCACATCCTTTACCTCATACGCGAGCTCCTTGACTTCCAGCCGCAGCATAAGGGTACAGACATCGCCCAGACCGTGCGCTACTTCAGCGATGCGCTCAAACGCCGCTGTACCATGTTTCTGATTTCAGACTTCATTGACAGTTCGGACTACCGTACGCCTCTCACCGTGGCAGTTTCGCGTCACGATGTGATGGCAATCCAGGTATATGACAAACGCGATGGCGAAATGCCCGACGTAGGCCTGATGCGCGTGACCGACCTCGAAACGGGCCGCGACATGTGGGTGGACACCTCGTCGAACCGCACCCGCACGGCCTACAACAAATGGTGGTACGCCCGTCAGCAGCAGATGTCGACCACTCTGCGCAGCACCCGCGTGGACTACACTTCGGTAGCCACCGACGAAGACTATGTACGCGCTCTTATGGGTCTCTTCAAATCACGCTCTACCGTATGAAACGTCACTCTTTATTAAATATAGGTAAACACGCCCTGACGGCAGCCTGTCTCCTCGGAGCGGCAGCGGCATGGGCAGCTCCGACGGTGAAAGTGACCGCCGACATAGACAGCGCCGCCATTGTGATGGGTTCGCTCAACCATCTGCGCGTCACGGTCGACATGCCGTCGTCGTCGCAGGCACAGCTGATTGACTTCCCCGTGCTTACGCCGGGCGTTGAATATCTTGAATACAACGGTGTCGATGTAGTGGCCTCGGACAGCACATCGACAGTAAATGATGCGCGCACGCGGCTCAAATTCGACTTTACGATACAGGCTTTCGACCCGGGCGAGGTGACAATACCTCCGTTCGCCGTCCTTCCGGCCCCCGGAGCGGACACAGCATTCTCGAATGTAGTCACATTCAAGGTGCTTCCCGTCGAAGTTGACTCGCTTGCCACAATCCACCCCATGGCATCGATTGTGTCGGCACAGTCGCGCTGGTATGACTATATTCCTGACTGGCTGATATGGCTCCTCGCAGGACTCGCCGTGGCAGCCGCAGGCGTATGGGCATACTTCACATTCAGGAAACACCGGATTGTGGTGGAAGAACGCCGCAAGCCCGTCGTGCCGCCTTACGAACTCGCAGTGCAGCGTCTCAACGACCTTCAGCAGCGTCATCTGCCCGAAAACGGACACGAAAAAGAATATTATACCCGTCTTGTGGATATTCTCCGCGACTATCTTCAGGGCCGCTTCGGCATAAACGCCATGGAGATGACCTCCACACAGATATTAAAAGCACTGCGCGACAATCCGCAGACGCGCATGACCGCCGACGAAATACGCGCCGTACTTTCGGTAGCCGACTTTGTGAAGTTTGCCAAAGTACGTCCGTTGCCTGACGACAACATACGTTCGTTCAACCGCGCTATTTCGTTCGTAGAGCAGACACGTCCCAAACCCGAGCCTGAGCCCGAAGCCGCCGACAACGGCAAAAAGGCCGAGCCCACCAAAACCAAGTAACGATGCACTTCGCACATCCCGATTTCCTCTGGACTCTCCTCATACTGGTGCCGCTTATAGTATGGTACGTACTTAAGCAGCGCGACAGCTACGCCACCATGGCACTGTCGACGACGGCACCTTTCGCCGCACTTCCACGGACATGGAAGCAATATCTGCGGCATCTGCTCTTTGTGCTGCGCCTCGCCACCCTTGCCTGTCTGATTGTGGTAATGGCACGTCCGCAACAGCGCGACAGCTGGCGCACGACCTCAACCGAAGGCACGGACATAGTGCTCGCGCTTGACGTGTCGTCATCCATGATGGCACGCGACTTCAAGCCCGACCGCTTCGAGGCCGCCAAAGAAGTGGCAACCAAATTCATCGCCGGCCGCGAGAGCGATAACATAGGCATAGTGATTTTCGCAGGCGAGAGCCTTACGGGCGTGCCTATGACAGTTGACATCACTCAGCTGCTCTCTTATCTTCAGAACCTGAACATGGGCGTGCTCGAAGACGGCACAGCCATAGGCGACGGCATTGCCACGTCGCTCAACCGCCTCAAAGAGGGCAAAGCCAAGAGCAAGAGCATAATACTTCTCACCGACGGCTCGAACAACACGGGCGTTGTGGCACCTGTCACCGCCGCCGAGGTAGCGAAAGAGCTCGGAGTGAAGATTTATACTATCGGCGTAGGTACCAACGGCAACGCCCCCTACCCTGTCCGCACGCTGACGGGACGCATAGAATTCGAGTCGCAGCCCGTTGTCATCGACGAGGCAACCCTCAAGACTATCGCCGAGACGACCGGCGGCAAATATTTCAGGGCCACAGGCAACCGTGTGCTCAACGAAATATTTGAAGAAATCGACAAACTCGAGAAAACCCAGATGGACGTACGCCACTTCTCGCATACCGAAGACAACTACATGATGTGGGCATGGCTCGCACTGGGCCTGTTCACCCTCGAGCTTCTGTTGCGCTTCACTGTGTTGCGTACCATACCGTAAAAAGACTGATTATGTTTGACTTCGCATATCCGCAATATCTTTACCTCCTGGCGCTGATACCGTTCTTCGTATTGCTCTACATGGCAATGCGGGCCTCGCGACGCGCCAAACTGCGCCGTTTCGGCCGACCGGAGGTGATTGCATCGCTGATGCCCGACGCGTCGCGCTACACGCCGGCGATAAAGATGATACTTGCCATGCTGGCACTGACGGCCATAATCATCATGGTGGCACGTCCGCGTGCCGGAGCCAAGGAACAGACCGAGACATCGGCCGGCATAGAAGTGATGATAGCATTCGACGTATCGAACTCGATGCTTGCCTCGTCGACCGACAAACCCGACGGCGTGTCGCGTCTCGACCGCGCGCGTCTGCTGCTCGAAAAACTGATTGACCGGCTTGACAATGACAAAGTGGGTCTGGTGATTTTCGCCGGAGAGCCTAAGATGCAACTTCCGCTTACGGCCGACTTCTACACCGCCAAGATATATCTCAACGAGCTCAGTCCGTCGCAGATTACATATCAGGGCACCGACATCGCCGGAGCTATAAAAATGGCGATGAACGGATTCTCGCCGGCCGAAGACATGCACAAGGCTATAATTCTGATAACTGATGCCGAAGACCATGAAGGCGCTGCAGTAGACGCAGCACGGCTTGCGCGTGAAAACGGCATTCAGGTAGACGTGATTGGCCTCGGTACCGCCGGCGGCACACTTCTGCCAGGCTTCACGACACCCGAAGGTACTCCCGTCATAACCAAACTCAACGAACAGCTTGCCAATGAAATCGCCTCGGCCGGCGACGGCATATACGTAAACGGTGCGTCGCACTCGGCGCTGAGCGACCTGAGCTCGCAGCTCGACAAGCTCCAGAAGTCGGAGTTCAACACCGTGAGCTACACCGCCGGCGCTGAGCAATTCCCGACATTCGCGTTCCTGGCATTCCTGTTCCTTATCATCGACATATTCATTGTCAACCGTAAAATCAGCTGGCTCAGAGGCATCAATTTCTTCACCAAAGAGACCGCCGCAAAAAAGGAGGCAAAGAAATGAAACGACATATCATTCCCATATTCGCGGCTTTGAGTGTACTCGGCGCACAGGCACAACTCAATATGCCTGATAACACCCCGGACGCCATGCCCGACAATATGCCGCAGGCACACCAGACACCTGACTCTGCCACAGTCGCCGGAGCAGCGCAGGCGAAGCTTGCCGACCCGAAATACAATACTCCGTCGAAATCATATAAGGCCGAGCGCAATGACATACGGAGCGGCAACCGCCTCTTCGAGAAAGAGAAGTATCACGAAGCACTTGAGGAATACAACAAGGCCCTGGAGTACAACGGCGGTTCAATCCGCGCCAAATACAACAAGGCCGTGACACTGGTACAGCTCGCGTCGGACGACAACAAGGGCACTCAGAACGACCCGCGTATGCAGGCCGGAGCACTCTTCGAGCAGCTGATTCCCGACGCGAAGCAGTACGACCCCGAAATAGCGCAGAAATCGTTCTATAACCTCGGCAACATGGCTTTCAACGACGAGCAGTACGACCGTGCCATAGCGATGTACAAGAGCTCGCTCCGCATGAAGCCCGACGACATGGACGCGCGTGAGAATCTGCGCCTCGCCCAGCTGAAAAAGCAGGAGCAGGAGAATCAGGACCAGAGCCAGCAAGAACAGGAACAGGACAAGCAGGAGCAGCAGCAACAACAGCAGCAGGACCAGCAACAGGAACAGCAGCAACAGCAACAACAGCAGCAGCCCCCAAAACCTGAGAAGATGACCCAGTCAGCCCAGCAGATTCTCCAGTCAATGCAGAATAAAGAAAACCAGACACGCAAGAAAGTAAAAGAAGAGGAGCAACCCGCAGGCCGTCCTCAGACCGACAAGCCCTGGTAAGCCTCAATACCCTCGGATTATGACATTCAGACGTTTCATACTATTCTTTGTGCTTGCTATTGCGGCCCTCGCCGCACAGGCACAGGCATCATTCTCGCTCGTACGGCCCCAGAACGTAGTACAGGGACGAAACTTCGCTCTTACGTTCCGTCTGTCGAACGGAGAAGCAAGCGCTCCGGCCGCACCGCAGCTCAAAGGCTGTACCCTGCTCTACGGACCGGCCCTGTCGACACGTTCGGAGTACAGCATCGTCAACGGACGCGCCACTTCGTCGACCACACTCGATTTCTCGTTCACATACCGAGCCGACACTCCGGGAACCGTAGATGTTCCGGCCGTATCGGTCAACTGCGGCGGCAAAACACTGCATTCAAGTGCGGCACGCTTCGAAATTCTGCCCGGTGACGCATCGACATCGGGCGGTTCGCCCCAACCGGGCGCCTCGCGACGGCAGCAGGACCCCTATGCAGGCTCGCAGCCGACAGAGAAAGTATCGGCCAACGACCTTCTCATACGCATCAATTTCTCCAAATCAAGCGTCTACGAGCAGGAGCCAGTTGTAGCCACTATCAAACTTTACACTAAATACGGCATCACGTCGTTCCTCCCGTCAGTACAGCCAGCTTTCGACGGCTTCCTCTGCGAAGAACTGCCTGTGAGCAACGAGGTAAGTCTGGAACATTACAACGGGCAGAACTACCATACCGTAGTTTTCAAACGTCTCCTGCTCTATCCGCAGAAATCGGGACGCCTCACCGTCAACTCAGGTGAGTATAAGGTGACCGTCGAGCAGGTGCAGATGATAAACATGGGCTTTTTCTCGGCGCCTCACTCCGTGGAGCAGGAACTCACGACCAAATCAAACGCCGCATCCCTTACAGTCAAACCCCTTCCAGAGCCGCGCCCGGCAGGTTTCAGCGGTGCCGTGGGACAGTTCAGTGTATCCACCGCCCTTGAGCCTGAACTGCTTCGCACCAACGAAGCTGCCGTTTACTCCTATACCGTAAAGGGTACTGGCAACATCAAGTATCTCGCCGAACCGGATGTGCAGTTCCCGGCAGGCATCGATGCCTACACCCCGAAGACCGACATACAGGCCAACGTTACAGGGGGCTCGAATATGAGCGGCACCTACCGCACCGATTTCACGATTGTGCCGCAGGAAATGGGCGATTTCACAATCGAGGGAACTCCTTTCATATATTTCGACCCGTCGGATAATAAATATGTCACGGTTGATGTGCCTTCGAAACCCATAAAGGTGTTGCGCGGAACAAACGCCGCCCCTGCTGTTGAACAGACAGCCCTCTCGGGCAAGACTATTGACGACATACTCTACATCAAACCGATGTCGGACGAACGGCAGACGCACAGCCGCACATTCGTAATCCGCTCATGGGGGTATTGGGGAGCATATGTGCTTCTGGTACTCATTCTGATTGCCGTGGCAGTGATTTACCGCCGTCAGATAAGGCTGCGTGCCGATGTCACCGGACGCAAGCTGGCCAAGGCGGGACGAGTGGCAAACAAACGCCTGCGCGAAGCCCGTGCAGCAATGAACGCACACAACAACGAACTCTTCTACGCATCGCTCGCAAAGGCGCTGTGGGGCTATCTGAGCGACAAGCTATCGATTTCGGCATCACAGCTCACGCTCGACAACGTGGCCGACAAACTGAAAGCCTACGGTCTGCCCGAAGCTGACACCGACCATGTGATTGACGTACTCAACCAATGCGAAATGGCACGATTCACTCCCACGCACTCCGATGCCGAAATAGCCGGACTTTACGACGAGGCTGTGGCAGCCATCAAGAATATTGAAGATGTAAGAAAGCGCTAAGCAATCATGAAGAAAAACCTCATATTTTTCCTTTTCATCTGTCTGACGGCATTCGCCGCCTCAGCTGTAAGCCTCGGCACCCAGGCCGATTCGGCATACTCCAAGGAAGACTACGCCCGCGCGGCTGCCCTCTATGAGCAAAGCATCGCCACAGACGGCCCCAGCTCAACCGCATGGTATAACCTCGGAAACACTTATTTCCGCCGCGACAATCCCGGCAAGGCAGTAATCTGCTACATGCGTGCCCTCAAACTCGACCCTACAAACGAGGATGCACGGCAGAATCTTGAATTCGTGCGCTCGCGCATACAGGACAGGCCCGAGGATGACACGCCGTTCGTAGCAAAGCTGCATCAGAGCGTAGTGTCATCAGCGACAGCAAATGCCTGGGCATGGATAGCCTTTGCATCATTCGCGCTGCTGTGCGGAGCAATTGCTCTTTACATATTTTCGCGCAATGTTTCACTCCGTAAAACCGGATTTTTCGGAGGTATCGTGCTGATATTTGTCTGCGCCTATCTCATCACGGTTGCCGTGAATGCCGCCGACAACGCCACAGACAGCAATTTCGCCGTAGTGACCACGCCTTCGTCCCAGCTATCGTCTTCGCCCCGTGCAACGGGCAAGAGCGGCGACAAAATAATCACCATCCACGAGGGCACGACCGTGGAGATTGTAGACTCTGTCGACACGCCCGATGACCCGGTATCGCCGCGATGGTACAATGTCAAAATCAACAACGGCACCAAGGCCTGGATGAGAGCTTCGGATGTGGAACGCATATAAGATTTCAGACCATTAACAGCGGCACTCTGACACCAACAGACTGCAATCCGGAAGCTAATTGCCACCCAAGTAACTTCATATCAAACAAAAAGACAAACTTATGTTTTATAACATATATTTTTTTCTTCACTTTGTTTGTTTAATAAGAAAATAGGCATTAACTTAGCAACTACAAATAAAAACCTACATATCAACCATCCTTTAAAAAGAAAAAAGATATGACCAAGACAATCACCTTTAACGAACTCCGTCGGTTGAAAGACCGCCTTCCCGACGGCTCGATGCATCAGATTGCAGACAGGCTCAACACCACCGTTCAGACCGTACGCAACTACTTCGGCGGCAGTAATTACGACTTCGGCAAAAACTGTGGTGTACACATCGAACCCGGGCCCGACGGAGGTATTGTTGTACTTGACGACAGCACTATCTACGACATGGCTGTTGAAATCCTCCAGCAGCAAGAGGCCGAATAAAATCTCTCTTGGTTCATTCAACAATATAAGGACGCCGGCCCTCGCGACCGCGTCCTTTTTCAATTTTAATATCCACATCAATGTCGCGACTGATTACTCTGGCAATACACACTTACGAGCGTGCCCTTATGGTGCGGACACTGCTCGAAAATGAAGGAATCCGCGTTGAGCTCAACAACGTCAATCTCGAAGTTCCCGGTTTCTCTTCGGGCGTACGTGTGCGCATACGCGAGAACGACCTGCCGCTGGCACTCCGCATAGTCGAAAACCAGGAGCTTTTCAGCGACAATATATCGCCGGCAAAAGCGTGTCATACGTTCCTTGTGCCGGTCGATTTCAGCGAGCATTCGTTCAAAGCAGCTCTGGTAGGATGCACCCTGGCATCGAAACACAATGCCGCCGTCGACCTTCTCTACAGCTATATCGACCCGTATATCGCAGGAAAGATGCAACTTTCAGACAGTCTGTCGTACGAGATAGGTGAAAGCGGGGCACGCCAGCAGATGACTGAAGCCGGCCGCACGCTCATGTCGCACTTCGCCGAACGTCTGCGGCGCCGCATGCTCGACGGTGTAATTCCGGCTGTAAAACTTAATCTTGACGTAACAGAAGGTGTGCCCGAAGACGCGATTGTGGATTACGCCAAAATGCACACGCCGCGCCTGATTGTGATGGGTACACGCGAGGCGCGCAAGAAGGAGAGCGACATGATAGGCAGCATCACCGCCGAAGTCCTCGACGAGGGCCGCTTCACGGTGCTTACGGTGCCTGAAACGGTAACAGTAGAAAAATCACTCCACCCTACCAATATTCTATTTTTCAGCAATATCGACCAGAACGACATCCTGGCAATGGACACTCTTTACCGTCTTTTCGGGTCGGACGATGCTGCTGTGACAATCGTACACATACCTAAGAAGAGCCGCTTCAACGAAAACTCCGTCGACAAAGCGCTTGTGCGCCTGAGCGATTATTGCCGGGCCAATTTTAAGCACTACCACTTTGAATCCGTTCCGGTATCGCAGGCTGACTCTGACCGAGAATTTGCGGAGCTCAACGCCCTGCACGGCTTCGACCTCGTAGTAGTGCCGAACCGTCGGCGCAATGCGCTCAGCCGCCTGCTTCGCCCCGGCCTCGCCCACCGTCTGCTCTTCCAGGCCGACATACCGATGCTCGTGATTCCGGTGTGAAGAAACATGATTACATTTAGAGACGCGGACGCGATTAATTGGATATCATTGATTGACTTTTGATACATAAACCGCCCCCGGCGAGCATGATGCACACCGGGGGCGGTTGAAGATATGGAGAGTGATGATTAAGTTTTAATGCGGCTTATTTCTGCATGAGTTTGACAGAGCGCTCGATGAAGCTGCTGAGCTGTTCGCCGCGGAGGAGACCGTTGCCGAGAAGGGCGAGGTCGACAAGCTGGCTTACTTCGGGAGCCTGTGCGGCATAAGCGGTGATGGCTTTGGTCTGCTCCGAACGTGCGTCGGCCACTTCTTTCTCAAGGTCTTTTACTCGCTGGTCATCCTCAGCAGAGAGAGCTTTGTCGCCGGCATCCTTGCGGATTTTTTCGGCATCGGCATTGCGGGCTTCGATTGTATCGAGGAGCGGCTGGACGGTAGCGGCAAGTGCTGCGTCGGCTTTCTCCCGGATGCTCTTTACAAGAGGATGCTCTGTGTTGACAACGAGCTGATAGCTGTCGGGAAGCTCGCCGTAGAAGTTCATGCCGGGCTGCATGGTTGCCATTTCTTTCATTCGGCGCATGTATTCGTTCTGCGTAAGGACAATGGGCTGGTCGGTCTCGCCGAGAGCCTCGAACTGAACGGTGAATGTCGCTTTCTCGACCTTACGGGTGTCGTCCTGAAAAAGCTGCGAGAGAATGGCTGTGTCGACGGGCGAGAGGCCGGCCGACTTGCGGTCATTCTTGCGGATAAGGTTGTCGATGACATCGGCGTCGACACGTACAAGCTCGGTATTCTCAAGTTTGCGCTCGAGGAGTGATACGAAGTGATTGTCGAGCTGACCGTCGAGGAGGAGGACATTATAGCCGCGGTCGTTTGCGGCCTTGATGTAGTTGTACTGAGCGGTTGCGTCGGTGGCGTAGAGATAAACGATTTTGCCGTCGGCGTTGGTCTGGTCGGTCTCGACAAGGGTCTTGTATTCATCGAGGGTGAAGTAGCGGCCTTCGGTATCGCGGAGAAGGAGGAATTTGAGAGCAGGCTCGCAGAATTTCTCGTCGGTGAGCATACCGTAGACGATGAATATGCGGATGTCGTCCCATTTCTTCTCGAATGCGGCACGGTCGGCCTTGAAGAGGTCTTCGAGACGCTGTGCGACTTTTTTGGTGATATAGCCGGAGATTTTCTTGACGGCACTGTCAGCCTGAAGATAGCTGCGCGACACGTTGAGGGGGATGTCGGGCGAATCAATCACGCCCTGGAGGAGCTGCATGAAGTCGGGAACTACACCCTCGACCGAATCGGTGACGTAAACCTGATTGCAATAGAGCTGGATGCGGTTGCGGTTGATGTCGAAGTTGTTCTTTATTTTCGGGAAATAAAGGATGCCGGTGAGCGTGAAGGGATAGTCGACGTTGAGGTGAATCCAGAAGAGTGGTTCTTCCTCGCCGGGATAGAGCTCCTGATAGAATTTGAGATAGTCTTCGTCGGTTAGCTCGGAGGGCTTCTTCATCCACTGCGGCTCGGTGGAATTGATTACGAGGTCGCGGTCGGTGTCGACCCATTTGCCGTCCTTATACTCACGCTCCTTGCCTGATACGACTGGCACGGGGAGGAAGCGGCAGTATTTGCGCAGGAGCATGTCGACACGCTGCTGGTCGAGGAATTCGAGGCTGTCTTTGTCGATATGGAGAATGATGTCGGTGCCGCGTGTGGTGCGGTCACCTTTGCCCATGGAGTACTCGGGCGAACCGTCGCACTCCCAGCGTACGGGTTCAGCGCCCTCCTGATAACTGAGAGTATTGATTGTCACCTTGTCGGCAACCATAAAAGCGGAATAGAATCCGAGGCCGAAGTGACCGATTATGTTGTTGGCGTTGTCTTTGTACTTTGCCAGAAAATCTTCGGCACCGGAGAATGCAATCTGGTTGATGTATTTGTCAACATCTTCGGCTGTCATGCCTATGCCGTGGTCGCTGACTGTGAGTGTGCCGGCTTCCTTATCGACAGAAACCGTGACCTTAAGCTCGCCTACTTCGCCTTTGAAATCGCCGAAAGACGAGAGTGTGCGGAGTTTCTGAGTTGCATCGACAGCGTTCGACACGAGTTCGCGGAGGAATATTTCGTGGTCGCTGTAGAGAAATTTTTTGATAACGGGAAAAATGTTCTCGGTTGTTACACCGATTGTACCTTTCTGCATGGTTATAGTGTGTTTTTATGTTTCACTTTATATTTTCTATAACAACAGAGGCAAAAAATGTGCCACGGGCGAGAAGTGCCATTTTGTCACTTTTATAGTTTTTTATATGTACACAGTCCCCCCTATATGAATGCAGAACGGTCATTTACTAAAATGAACAACGGCTGCTTAATGACTCTGTCTCGCGCCAAGTCTCCAACCGATTGTTCAGCAATTCTAAAATATCATTAGCTTTCATTGTCAGACTATCGGCCGGGAGATTTTCAATTGCTCCGGTCACATTACGATTAAACTTCAATCCCCACCGCATCAAGACTGAAGCACTATCCATTTTATTTGCCAATGGAGTTTCTTTATAATCGATTGCGATAAACTTAACCGAACGAAGATTGACCAAACGAAACTGCTCAACATCCGCATAATAAATAGAAGTATAAGCGCTTTTAATCTGCACATAACAATCTATTCTGTCGTTATAGATTATAAATAACGGGCGATTTTGGCTTTTGTTATATAATATGCTAATGATGATAAATAAGCCACCCGCACCAAATAAAATAAGGCCGCTCCAAAATATCAGTTCGTCAACTGTGTCCAGACGAGAATTCGAATCTTGAAGCAAGAAGCCTGCAGTTCCTGCAATAAGCAGGCTGAGAAATCCCAACATCAAATTCTTCCATACACTATGGTAGACTCTTACTTCTTCATTCATACTGGATTCAATCATAATTTTGTATCTAATCTTTTGTTATTTGGCCCAAATTTAAGAATAAACGGCGACATGGCAAAACCGAACGAAAAGAGAGGCTTTGCCAGAAATTTCTGACAAAGCCCCTCAGGTCTTATGTAATATGATTTCTTATTTCGATTTACCGGCAACCGCTACCCAGCATACTACAGCGAGGACAGCGCCGATAACGGGACCTACCACCATAATCCAAAAATCACCCCATGCAGCGGGGCAGAAGATTGCTGGACCGAAACTGCGGGCCGGGTTGACCGAGCAGTTATCGACGGGAATACCGACAATATTTACAAGTCCAAGGGCAAGACCGATAGCGAGACCGGCAAAATTGCCGAAACCTTTGCGTGCATCGGTGACACCAAGAATGATGAATATGAAGAAGAATGTGAGGAGACCTTCGGCAAGGAGTGCCATGCCTGAAGTGGCTCCGGGCTGGAGCACATTGGTAGCCAGATATTCATCGGGAGAAGTGATGCCGCCGAAATTATAGCCGACACCGGAGTTCATGAACCAGAAGAGGAGTCCGGCACCAATGGTGGCACCAAGGAGCTGGAATACTATATAGCCGATGCAGTCTTTACCGCTCATACGGCCTGCAAGATACATGGCAAGCGAAACGGCGGGGTTGACATGGCAGCCCGAGATGTTGCCGATGCAATAGCACAGACACACGAGCACGAGGCCGAAACAAAGACCGATTCCGAGAGTGCCGATTGAGGGGCCGGCGAGAACTGCGCTACCGCAGGCGAGGAGAACAAGGAACATGGTGCCTAATCCCTCTGCAATTAGTTTTTTCATAATGTATAAATTTAGTTGAACTTAATATGTATTTATCGTGCTTTAAAGTTAAAGCTAAATTTCAAAGTACACACATCAGACAAAGACAGATAATCATCGTCCGAATTGAATACGCACAACACAGTTCTTTTGCAACTTAATCGGAAATCTTATCAATCTAATTGACGCATATTATATCCTATTATAGTAACCGATAATCGACCGGCTCCCCTTGGGATTGTTTTTACCGGAATCAGGTTGGTCTGTGAATGTCGAAGAAAAATATAAAACGGAGAAGCACCAGATCGTGATACATCTCCGTTAAACTATTTGAATTTCAGTGATTATCAGAGACCGAGCTTAGTCTTTACCTGGTCGGTAACGTCAATCACGTCAGCGCCGGTATAAAGAAGCAGACCCGGGTCTTTAGGAAGAATAACAGTGAAGGTGCCTTCTGTGCCGACAGTCTTGATTGCATCTGTCATCTTATTCTGAATAGGAGTCATGAGAGTCTCCTGAAGACGCTGAAGGTCCTGCGAAGCTGTGTTGCGGAACTGGTCAACCTTTGCGGCCTTGTCCTGAATCTCCTGCATACGACGCTCTTTGATAGACTGAGGAGTCTCTGTGTCGTTCTGAATGTTCTGGAAGTCGGCATAGAGCTTGTTTACCTCTTCCTGAAGTTTCTGGAATTCCTCTTCGTATTTCTTGGATGTGTCGGTGAGCTGTGTCTGCATGGCCTTTGTTTCAGGCATTGCCGAGAGAACGGCTTCAATGTCGACTACGCCGAATTTCTGGGCGAAGAGACTCATAGGAAGCGCGAGGAGGAGTGCGAATACGATTTTTTTGAACATAATTGTATGACGATTTTTATATAATTCAAAGGTTTTGCAAATTTAACTAAATTAATTGGAATATCCCAATTTTGAGAGTACTTCGTTGCTAATGTCGATACGTGGAGATGCATAAACGATGTCACTCGACGAAGCTCTGTCGAAAATAGCTTGGTAACCACGTTCTTCAGCTACCTTCTTGACAGCGTTGTATACCTCGTCCTGGATAGGTTTGAGGAGTGTCTGGCGTTTTTGGTAAAGCTCGCCCTCCGGGCCGAAGTAACGGTAACGGAGCTCCGTCGCGGATTTCTCCTTTGCCACGATATCAGCCTCACGCTTTTTCACCTGTTCGTCGGTAAGAAATACTTTATCTGCGAGATAACTGTTATACATATTCTCGGCCTCTTTGCTCACAGCTTCCACTTCTTTCTGCCAACGCTGAGAAAGCTGATTGAGCTGCTCGTTGGCCATTTCATAAGAAGGAACGTTGCTGAATATGTATTCCATGTCGACCAGAGCGAACTTCTGAGCCGATGCGGCGACGCATGTGACTACCGCAAGGATGAGGGTCATGAATATCTTTCTCATAATTCTTTTCTTAACTGTTATACTTATAAGACAACGAAAGAGCGAAAAGGTTTAGAATTCCTGTCCGAGAATGAAGTGGAAGTGACTGCCGCCGCGAATGCCGTCGACTTTGTCAAAGCCGTAAGCCCAGTCAATACCCATGAGACCTACCATAGGCAATTGGATGCGCACACCGGCACCGGCCGAACGTTTCAGAGAGAAGGGGTCGAACTGCCCGACGGATGTCCATGCATTGCCGCCCTCAAGGAAGGTGAGCGCATAGATTGTTGTGGACTGCTGAAGCATGAGCGGGAAGTGGAGTTCTATACCCATACGTGTATATGCATAACCCTCACGACGCCATGGTGTGAGAACACCGTTATCGTAGCCTCGCAAAGCGATAGTCTCGGTTGCTGTCGACGAATAACCCGACATACCGTCACCGCCCACATAGAACGTCTCGAATGGTGTCTTGAGATATTTGTTGTAGCTGCCAATAAGACCGAAGTCAAAGCGGGTCATGAGCACCGGAGTCCACTGCTCGCTGTTGGTAAGGGGTGTATATGTACGCGATTTGAAGCGTATTTTCCAGTATTCAATCCACTGATAGAGTTTCTGACGTGATTCCTCGGTATTCTCGCGTGCAAGCTTCTCCCAGTCGCGGTGACCGGTGAAGAGCGAAGCCGGCGGTGTAAGCTGCAGATTAAGCGAGAACATCGAACCGCTTCGGGTAAAGATAGGATTGTCGATAGACGTACGGGCAAGTGTGAGGCCGAGCACGAGGGCGTTTGACTTACCGGTATTCATATAATAGAGATAATCCCAGTTCTTGAGGCAGTA
This sequence comes from uncultured Muribaculaceae bacterium, assembly GCA_910587355.1. Taxonomy (GTDB): domain Bacteria; phylum Bacteroidota; class Bacteroidia; order Bacteroidales; family Muribaculaceae; genus CAG-873. Next base: position 25,722 of record CAJUKF010000005.1, on the reverse strand, counting down.
CCAGTTGTAGCCGAGTTCGGCAGTGAATGTGAAATAGTCATCGGGCCATTTCAGACGCTTGCCAAAGCCTACGTTGATGCCAATCAGCTGAAGATATTTGTTGGGGTCGAGAGAGTTCTCATAGCTGTTCTGATAATAGTCGTTGTAGTAGTTGTTGTAGCCGGGATAATACCCGTAGCCATAGCCGTACATCGACGAGTTGGCCCACTGACTGTTATAGAACGAACTGTTGACGCCTGTCTGACGGCTGTAGTAAGCCGATACAGAGAGCGAGTTGGGGCGCTTGCCGCCGAACCAGGGGTCAAGGAACGAAACGGCATAGCTCTGATAGTAGCGGGCGTTGGTCTGTGCGCTGATAGTGAATGTCTGTCCCTCGCCCTGAGGTATGATGCCACGGTAAGTGGAGGGGTAGAAGAGATTCTTGATTGAGAAGTTGGTGAATTTAAGCTGGAGCTTGCCGATTATACCTGTCTGACCCCAGCCGAGCGAAAATTCAATCTGGTCGTTGTTCTTGGTCTCAAGATTGAAGATGATATCAACAGTACCGTTTTCTTCGTTAGGATCAGGCTGTATATCCATTGTTTCGGGGTTGAAATGACCGGTCTGGGCAATTTCGCGCGCCGAACGCATGAGGTCTGATTTTGAGAAGAGGTCGCCCGGCCGGACGAAAAGCTCACGACGGATTACCTTCTCGTACAGTCGGTCGTTACCGTTGATTACAACATTGTTAATACGGGCCTGCGGACCTTCCATCATACGCATTTCGAGCGAAATGGAGTCGCCTGTGATTTCTTTTTCAATTGGTACGAGGTTATAGAAGAGATAACCCTTGTCCATATAGAGGTTGGCTACAGCATCATCGTCCTCAGACAGACGTTTGCGCATCTGCTTCTGATTGTAGATGTCGCCCGATTTCATTCCAAGGAAATCATTGAGGATTTCCGTAGGATAGATTGTATTGCCCACCCACGAGATGTCCTTGATGAAATACTGCTTGCCTTCGTCAATGTCAATAAAGACATCGACAGTTTTTTCGTCATAAGGCACAACGCTGTCGGCCACGATACGTGCGTCGCGATAACCTTTCTCATTATACTTTTCGAGAATACGATTAAGGTCGTCCTGATAATCGCTCTCGACGAATTTCTTCTGAGAGAAAAGCTTCAGAATGTTGTTTTTCTCGTTGGTCTTCTTCATCGTACGCTTGATTGCACGGTCAGACAGCATTTCGTTGCCTTTTAGATAGATGCGATGCACCTTGACCTTACTGTGCTTGTCAATGTCGATGTTCACGATTGTTTCGTTTTCGTGCGACAGGTCTTCGTGAAGGTTGATGTTCACAGTCACATTACCGAAACCCTTGTCCTTATAGTATTTCAACACAATAATCTTGGCACGGTCTACGATATTCTGCGTTATCTGATTGCCTTTGACAAGATTCAGACGTTCCTGCAGGTCTTTGATTTCGCCTTTTTTCGCGCCATGATATCTCACCTCTCCGATACGGGGCTGAGTACGCAGTATTATTTTAAGCCATGCCTTGTCGCCGGCGGTCTTTACGAGTTCGATGCGGGCCTGGGCAAAGAGAGTCTGACGCATGAGGTTTTTCACAGCGCGCGTAATGTCGTCGCCTGGAATCGCCACTCGTTCACCCACTTTGAGGTCGGCATAGCCGAGGATACGCTCATCGTCGTAGTTGGGAGCGCCTTCTATTTCTATGCCTGCAATCTCGTAAGTGCGTGGCATGGCGGTATATAGCACCGGAGGAGCGTAAACCGTGTCTGCGGGTGTCTGAGCCACCGCTGCGGGAGCTGCAAGCATGAGAGCTAAAAGAGGCAAAAATATCTTGAAACGCATAATGTGTTGTTAATCTTTCGGTTGTGACGAAGAGAGATTTTCAAATGATAAATGAATGGAAAAAATGAAACAAAGAGCCGATGTCAGCCGGATGTTTCCACTTGCTCTTCGGTAAGTCCGAAGCGACGCTGTCGGTGCTGATACTCCACTATGTTGGCACGGAACTCGTCTTTGCTGTAGTCAGGCCAATAAGTGGGAGTTATGATAAGTTCGGTATATGCAATCTGATAGAGGAGGAAATTGCTCACACGGAAATCGCCTCCGGTACGGATAAGCAAATCGGGGTCGGGCATACCTGCCGTAGAAAGCGAGGCCGCAAAGAGTTTTTCGTCGATTTCATCAGGGTTGATACTTCCTGAGGCAGCCGCTGCTGCAATTTTCTTTGCAGCCTCAATAATCTCCCACCTCGACGAATAACTTAGAGCGAGCACAAGCGTGAGACCGGTGCAGTGTGCGGTGTCATCCATACATTTGCACAGCCGCTGACGCGAAAATTCGGGCAGGCGGCTCAAATCGCCTATAGCCGTGAGGCGAACGTTATTCTTGATAAGGTCGGGGGTTTCGCGCTCAATAGCCGTAACAATCAGTGTCATCAGAGCGTCGACTTCGGCCTGCGGACGATTCCAGTTTTCGGTTGAGAAAGTGTACAGCGTAAGGTAGCCTATGCCCAGCTCGGATGCCGCTTCTGTAATACGCCGCACAGTATTCACACCTTCAACGTGGCCGGACGAACGGTCGAATCCGCGTGAAGTAGCCCAGCGTCCGTTGCCGTCCATGATAATGGCGACATGCAGCGGCAGCCTTGAACGGTCAATAGGTCCGACGGTGGTCATATTATTGTTTTCAGTCGACATAGTGGCATGTTTCACAGCGCTTGCCGAATTCATACGAAATACCGATTGTGAAGCGCGAGTACCAGTCGGTATTTTTATAAAAAGCGGTTTTAATCTGGTTGAGGTCGGAGAGGTTTTCTCCGTCGAAATTATCACTGAATGACTTTGTCATGGTGAATTCGGCTCCGAGATTCCACCGCTCGCTGATTTTGAATTTCACGCCGAGGCCCATAGGTATGGTCGGCGCGATATATGATTTTCCCGACACGGAAGCCATGGCTACGCCGACACCCACGGTGAGATAAGGTGTCCAACGGCGCAGACGTTTGTATGTCTCGCCAATGCCGTAGGGAAAAAAATTGAACTCACCGCGTGCGCCGAGGTCGTAGACAGTTGACGAAAACGAGTATTCGGCACCGCCGGGGAGGACATCTTTCATATCTTTTGTATTGCCGCTCAGGCCGAGCACCGAGAAAAGACCGCGGACGGCCCAGCGGGCATCGCCGATGTAACGGAACGACAGTTCGCCGTCAAAACCGGGATGGCTCATCAGATTGGCACGGTTGGCATCTCCGAGATAACCGCTCATGCCGAGATTGATACCGAGGTCGAATTTATACGGAACAGACTGAGCACAGGCCGTATATGCACACACCAGCACACACGTCATGACATAGAGGCGCACATGCCGGACAACAGAGCGTACAAACGACCTCGAGAACCGCATCACTGGATAGGCTTGAACATGAGACGGTTTATAGTAGCTCGCCACACAGTTGACTGAAGTGTGTTGTCGGGCTTGACACCGCCGAAGCTGTAGATATAGGGGCAATTCCAACTTGTGATAGCCTCTGTGGCACGGCTGCCGGGCATAGAATTGCCGATTACAGCAGAACCCGGGATGCGGTATGCAAGCTCAACTGGAGACCACGAAGACAAAAGGCTGCGCCCTGCTGTAGCTGGCTTGAGTGCAGCGTCGGTGAATGTCTGATTGACCACAACAGCATCAGCATCATGAAGAGCGACCATAAAGTCGGGAAGTTGCATTGTCTCTGATGCCTCGTACCATGTCATGCCGCAGTCGTCTGAAAGATAAACCGTGGAGTTGTTTGTCTTACCGTCATAACCACCCATTGCAAGCAGAATGGAGTAACGGGTATATACAAAAGCTTTCTTCTCATAGAATGAATAGTAAGGCACAAGCATCATGCCTGAGAGAGCCTTAGGGACGGGAGTGGTGGAGATATTGGCCCAGCTGTTTCCGTCGAAAGCCCAGGTGGCGTTTGTAAGGGCACCGTCTGCCGTGCGGCCGCCGACCATAACCATTTGAGGAGAATCACCCATTGGAAAGGTAAACATTACCGGCTGGGAAGTGCCACTGACCGGCATACCTTCGGGAAGAGCGACAGCCTGTGCCTGCGGATACTGCACGAGTTGCCATGAACCCGATGCATTGGCTGCTCCGATTACACGCCCCTGATAAATACCATAGATATGGTTCATGCGCACACCGGTAGACGACCATGTACGGGCGGCGTCAGCAGAGCGATAAAGCGCCCCCCCCGCTAAAATATAATATGTATCACCGTCGGCGTTGAACGAGCGCAAATCAGCACCGGCAGGCATAGTAATTACAGAACTTGTCCAGTCTGTATTTGGATTTACTGTCTTGTTAAGATAATACTTCGAGCCATCGGTGGTGACGCAGAGCACGGTGCCATCAGTCATTACGGTCTTTTGTCCTGCGACATTGCTGCTGCCCGGAAGCGAAGAATACTCTGCCTTAGTCCATACCAGAGTATCAGCAGGAAGTTTATGGACATTGACTTCTATGGTATAGTTGTACGTAAATGAATTGTACAGCGATGTCACAGCCATCGACACAGGACCATGGCTGAAGTCGATAGAGTCTTTAGAATTAGTCACATAATTGTAGACTGTATCAGTTCCGTCGGCTTTCTTTACAGTGAGATTTACGGCCGAAGCCCCCTGATGAAAAGTGATGACCGGCACGAGTTTGTTTATCTTTGTACCGTAAGGAAGAGAATCGGCATTGAAAATACGGCCTCTCTGCAGGTCTATTGAGAAGAATACGGTGTCGAGATTAGCAAGGATACTGTCATCCTTGCTCAGGGAAAAAGATGATACTATAACGTCTGTGGCTAAATCCTCCTGAATTGTATTGTCGTAAGAGGAATTGCAGCCGGCAAAGAAAGCACCGGCTGCTACAGCCGACAAACTGAGTATTGCAAGTTTCTTCATCTGCGGTTTGTAATATTTCAAGATGCAAAGTTATAACTTTGCCTTAAATAGGGCAAACTCTTTGAGCCAAAAGCGACGTTTTACGCCGCATTTATATGTTTTTAACGCCACAGAGCCCGTAGTGCGAATAAAAATTAACGCTATTATGACTTATAATTACAGTTTTTTCAGGAAGCTGCGCTATGGCCGGAGCCATGACAGCGCCTTCATGACCAAGACATATGTGCGATACCTCTACCCATGCCTCATCCCAAAGGCCGGCAGCAAGAAATGAGCGCAAAAGTCCGGCACCGCCTTCCACCAGAAGCGAACTTATGCCGAAATCGGCATAGAGGCGATGCATCACATCGGCAAGGGGCTCATCGCTGTCAATTACAATGGCATCAGAGCGCATCTGCGACAGACATGCAGGTGATATAAGACAGTGCCGGTCAAAAACCACCGGCCGCGGCGACTGCCCTTCAATCAGACGCACGTCGAGACGTGGCCTATCGGCAAGAACGGTACGGGCACCTACGGCAATAGCATCGTGAAGTGCACGGCGCCAGTGCACAAGTTGTGATGTAAGGGGAATAGAAAAACGGTATGCGCCCTCGCCGTAGCTGCGGCGCGCATCCATAAAACCGTCGGCACTCTGAGCCCATTTCAGGGTAACAAAGGGCCGACGCAGTATCTGTGATGTCATAAATGCCCTATTGAGTTCGCGGGCTTCCTTCTCCATAAGGCCTTCGTCAACAGTGATGCCGGCATCGCGAAGCATCCGCACTCCCCTGCCCGACACCTTAGGATTGGGGTCGCCGGCAGCGATTACCACGCGCCTGAACCGACACTCGCACAGCATTTTGGCACAAGGCGGAGTCTTACCGTAATGCGAACATGGCTCAAGAGTGACATAAATCGTAGACTGAGGCAACAACGCGAGGTCGGCTTCACGGACCGAACGCACGGCATTCACTTCGGCATGAGGCCCCCCGAAATGACGATGCCACCCTTCGCCTATGATTCGCCCGTCGGGAGCGGCAATCACGGCTCCTACCATAGGATTGGGAGATGTATGACCCAAACCTGCACGGGCCAGCTGAAGGGCGCGGCGCATACATTTGCGGTCGAAATCAGTAAAAACAGACTGAGACATAGCAAACACAGTTTTATCAAGGTCTTTATGCTCATAAAGACCTTGATGATTTAAATCATTTTATGTTAAAAAACTATTTTGGCAGCAACTCAAAACTGTCGACATACACTTCGGTGATATAACGCTTTATGGCATTATGGTCTTCCCACGAACGGGTACGTAATTTGCCTTCTATAAGAAGTTTCGAGCCTTTACGTATATATTTCTCCGCAAACTCGGCCGCGCGGCCCCACATGACGATGTTGTGCCACTCTGTCAGCTCAGGCAGCTGCACCTCCTGTCCGTCGGGAGTCCGCATAGTGCGTCGCTCGGTAGTTGCCAGCGGGAAATCGGCTACCTGACTGCTGTCGACCATTCTCATACGTGGGTCGCGGCCCACATTGCCTAATAAAATTACTTTGTTCATATCATAAGAATGAAGGAGCTGTGATATAAATGCCGAAAGCGATTCCCACATTGAAATGCCGCTCCGACGTTGAATAATTGGTATATGCGCTCAGCGATGCGGAATGGAAGTTGAAAACGACATCAGCTTCGCCGAAAAACTCGATTTTACCGAACCGGCGTCCATAACGGACACCTCCGTCCTGAGTCTCGACCAAAGCCCGGTAAGGTGCGAAAGCATGAGCCGAAACACGTGCCGAAATATTGCTGTTGAATTTATATACCGGCACTACGCCTGCAGCGATGAAACTGTTTGCCCGAAGCCCCGGGTCGAAAACATTGTGTGATGCAGGTGTGGGAGTAAAAGCCGGCGCACTGCTGACGGCCGAATAATAATCGCCCAGCAGTTTACGCGTGCTTGCCACTCCCTGAGCCTCAAGACCCAACGACCAGTGCTTATGCAGGTCGATATAACGGCGCACCTTCAAATCTACCTGAGCCCACGTCTGACGGCCGGATGTCTCTACAGGGTCCGCTCCGTCTTCCATGGTATGACGGTAACATACTTTTCCGGCGACACCCATTATACGGCCATATCCCATAAATCCTTTTGTAGGAAAATTCGGAGAATCGAGATTTGAAGAGTTGTACTCCCCGAAAACCTGACCGAGCACAAGACTTGTGCGGTCACGTCCGGAGTGATAGGACTGCACGCGTATGTTGTCGTAGAACGTATTGTACTGTTTCCCAGCACCGATACCGACATTCACCTCGCCCGTACGACCGGCGGCCACCGCCCAGCTGAACCGTCCGAAATATTCGTGACGGGTTACAAAGGTAGGCTCGTCATCCTTGAAAAACACCTTTTCCCGCTCGAAATAACGTCGGCGCGAAGCTACGGCAAGCAGCCGCAAAGCAGAAGGGGTGCGCGTGGGCAGATTCACACTGCCGGACAGTGCTCCGGCCATGTAACTCTGGCCTATCCAGGCCTCTATATCCGTACCGAGAGAACTGAAACTCAGGGTTGACCATCCGGCACGAATGTAAAGGAAACTGTTATTACTTGATGTCACATAGCCTCCGAAACCGAGTCCAGCCCGTTTCTTCAGATAAGCATCGATATTCAACGTAAACAACATCAGAGAATCATTCGAGAGAACGGCCTGCGGCGACAGTGTCTCGATTTTGTCGTTCGACAGAGCATGGTAATAAGCCTTAAGAGCCGATGTTTCTCCAATGGTATCGCATCCGTGACGAGGCTCAAAAAAATGCTTTATATATGCATTCTGCCGTGCCGAACCGCCTGTGACATTCACTTTCTCAAATCTCATCGGAGGAAGAGAACTGCGGAAAGCCAATCTCCTCTGTTCGACTTCCGAGGCCGGACGGCGTTCCTTTACACGGCTTTTGATTGAATCCATCATGCCCATGGCGAAGTCATAGCCACGCTGATAGATTACTGCAGCCTCCGCCCAGTCGAGCAGCCCGAACTTATCAAGGTCTATACGCATTTTTATGCCGCGCCCGGCAGAAAGTTCATGCGACTGAGGCTGCTGTATGAGCATGTCAATCTGGTCCATGAATGTATTTGGCGGTGTTTCCGACTTTCCTTGACCTACATCCACGCCCAATATGATTTCCGGATTGAATACGGTATCAATCACTTCTACGGGGAAATTGGCGTAAAGACCGCCGTCGTACATGATATCACCATTGATTTTAAGTGGCTGAAATATCATTGGAAAACTCATCGAAGCACGCACGGCATCACTTAAATCACCATGCGAAAGCACTTCGGCACGCCGCTTTGTGATGTTGGAGGCAACGGAGCGGAAGGGCACCATAAGCCGGTCAAAATCATTGCCGGCCGCCGCCGATGCCGGCGTAAAAATCTGCATGAAGCCGAAAGTCATGGGCGATGGAGCGATTATCGACGAGGGATTGTAGCGCTCTCTGTCGTGCCGGCCATCATGTCCGAGCCCTATGCTGAAAAGTTGCGGAGTAGCACGTTCACGGGCGAAATAATAGGTGTACGACGGGTCGAGGGTACCCGTAGACATTGAGCCGAAATATGGTGATGCGAGAAGATGCATCATGTCTTCAGGTGTATAGCCTATCGAATACAGACTTCCCACAATGGAACCCATCGACGTGCCGACTATATAATCTATCGGTATATCATTCTCCTCCAGAGCCTTGATTACGCCTATATGCGCAATGCCTTTGGCTCCTCCTCCGCTGAGCACAAGCCCGACACCGGGAGAATGCCCTTCCGCCGATACGACAAGCGGCAACAAATTAATCAACGTGATGAAAAACAGACGCCTAAAAGACTGCATAACCCTCTGTAAATAAAGTTAAACGTATAGAATTACAACGCCACCGGGCTTTGTTTGTTCATATTCTGCATCGGGGAGCATCATTCTCTGCGTCATTAATTTTTTTACAAAGTAACGAAAAAAATGGAATATCTGCAATTATGCTCTTTACCGGCATTTTCATACGCGCTCCGACAGTGGGTAAAAGAGACGTATTTCTCCACAAAAGTTCTCCGGAAGCACCAAAAAACAGGACTATAGAAAGTTTTTAGCATCGCAACAGCTGAAATATGACATATTTTTTGTACTTTTGCAATCCAATAGACTATTCCACGTAACAGACGTTCATTTCCACTCTATGCTGAAGTCCGCGCTTGAAAAAGTAATAAACGAAGACATGGCCGATATATGGTCTATATTATCTGCCGATGAAAAGAGACTTGTCACAGACAACCTCCAGATACATACATTCAAGAAAAACCAACTCATATATGCCGAAGGCGATGAGCCGGAATTTCTGTGGTGTCTGTTCAAAGGCAAGGTAAAGAAAACAAAAGAAGGTGTAGGCGGCCGTGTCCAGATACTTCGGCTCATTCGGCCGGTGCAGTACTTCGGCTACCGTGCATATTTCGCCGGCGAGCCCTATGTATCGAGCGCATCGGCATTCGAACCTTCGATACTCGGTGCTATTCCGCTGAGCATTGTACGCAATCTGATACAGAGCAACATCAATCTTGCGTGGTTTTTCATCCATGAGCTCTCCCGTAATCTCGGCGGCTCCGACACGAAAATCGTCAACCTCACCCAGAAACATATACGCGGACGTCTGGCGGAGGCACTGATTGTACTCGCTGACAACTACGGTTACGAAGATGACAACTGTACGTTAAAAATATATATGGCGCGCGAAGATTTGGCCAATCTGTCGAACATGACGACATCCAACGCCATCCGCACACTATCCACATTTGTCAACGAGCATCTTCTGATAGTTGACGGGCGACGTATCAAAATTCTGAATGAAGCGCAACTGCGCAAGATTTCTAAATTTGGCTGAGACCGCTGACTGCGGTCTCCTTTTAATTTTATCCTAAAACCGGAATTAACAATCTAATACTTATCATACATGTTCAAAAATCAACCGGCAGGCCTGTATGTGCTGTCGCTTGCCAATACGGGCGAGCGATTCGGCTATTACACGATGCTCGCCATTTTCCTGCTGTTCCTTCAGGCCAAATTCGGCTTTGACTCAACAATTTCCGGCCAGATTTATGCCGGCTTCCTCGCGCTTGTCTACTTCATGCCCCTCATAGGCGGCTGGGTCGCAGACAAATGGAGTTTCTCGAAATGCGTGGTAACCGGCATCGCCGTGATGTTTATCGGTTATCTCGTCATGTCAATACCTACCGGTATACGCAGCACTTCATCACTTGTGATTCTGCTGGGGGCTCTCGCACTGATTTCTGTCGGCACCGGCCTCTTCAAAGGCAATCTTCAGGTTATGGTAGGTGACCTTTACAACGAAGCCCGTTACGCAGGTCAGCGCGACGCCGCTTTCTCGCTGTTCTATATGGCAATCAACATCGGCTCGATGTTCGCTCCCATGGCTGCCACAGCCATGTGCAATATGGCACTGAAAGCCAAGGGCCTCACATACGTAGCCTCTCTTCCGGCCATATGCAATCAGTATCTCGACGGACATGAAAACGGTGCCGAACTCATTCAGACTGCGGCAGATGGCGGCATGAGCACGGGCACAGACCTTGCGGCGTTTGCCAACGAATACCTCACCACTCTTACAACCGGCTACAGCTATGCCTTCGGCGTGGCCTGCGCATCACTGATTGTGAGCGCTCTTATCTATTTTCTCGGTCGACGCACATTCGCACACATCATCACCGGCAAGAAAGACAAGACCGCTACAGTCAAGACGCAGAACGGTCCTGACCTCACTCCCGCGCAGACCAAACAGCGCGTCGTGGCGCTTCTCCTTGTTTTCGCAGTCGTTATTTTCTTCTGGATGGTATTCCACCAGAACGGCGCAACCCTCACAGAATTCGCCAAGAGCTGCACGTCTCCTGAAGCCGCAGGCTGGACACGCATCGGCTTCAACGTATGGGCACTTCTGTCTGTGGCCGTAGGCGTCTACGCTCTGTTCAGTCTTTTCCAGAGCAAGAGCCTTTCAGGTCGTCTCATATCCGTAGCAATCCTTGCCGCCGCAGGGGCCGCAATCACATATTTCTACAGCATCACTCCCGAACCGCTGCAGGGCCTACAGCCCCAGCAATATCAGCAGTTCAATCCCTTCTATGTAGTGGCACTCACCCCTGTGTCGCTTGCAATATTCGGCTGGCTCGCAAAGCGCAAGAAAGAGCCATCCGCTCCCCGTAAAATCGGCTACGGCATGTTCATGGCCGCAGTAGCTTACGGAGTGATGATGATTGGTTCCTTCTCTCTCTGCGGCACACAGGGCAATGTATCGCCCAACTGGCTTATATCCACCTATCTGCTGCTCACATTTGCCGAACTTCTTCTCTCACCCATGGGCATATCGTTTGTCAGCAAGGTGGCGCCGCCCAAACTCAAGGGTTCCATGATGGGCGGCTGGTTCGCCGCCACCGCCATAGGAAACTACCTCGTGTCGATTCCCATGATGCTCTGGGGAGCCATTCCGGTATGGTGTCTTTGGGGTATACTCATCGTGATTTGCCTCATTTCGGCCATATTCATCTTCTCTATCATGAAGAAACTCGAGGCCGCCACATCCGACGAGCCGGCTCCCGTCGCCGAGCTTGAGAATGTGGAGAACGACGCAATCTGATAATTATCTTGAATATAACGCATAAAAAACACCGCGGAAGCATGCTTCGCGGTGTTTTCCATATATTTATAAAACGTATATTTACTGGAGCGTACCGGCTTCGGCCTGCTGAATCATAGTCTTGTCGGCGGTGATATAGATTTCAACGCGACGATTCTGTGCACGGCCTGCCGGAGTGTCATTAGATGCAACATAGTCAGCCATAGGAATACCCTGCGCCGTAAGACGCTGAGGAGCTACACCGCTGTTGGCCAGATATGTGAGCACGGCATCGGCACGGCCGGTAGCTACGCGTTCGTTCACCTGATATGAACCGGTATTGTCTGTGAAGCCGTAAATCTGCACGTTGGTATTGGGATTCTCACGGAGCGATACAGCAAAATTGGAGAGGTCAGTCTTGGCATTGGACGACAGAGTAGTGCCATTGGTCGGGAAGAGGATACCGCCATTAAAAGTGACTTTGATAGCCTGAAGGCCGTTTTGGTCTGTTGTCTTTTCTACCTGAGCCTGCTGTCCGAGCTGCTCTTCGAGCTGGGCCTGCTGCTTATCCATCTTCTTGCCAATCAGCGCACCTGCACCGGCGCCTACTGCAGCACCGATGGCACTTCCGATACCTGCGCCTTTGCCGCCACCGATGAGAGCGCCGAGGCCTGCGCCGAGAGCCGCGCCTCCGCCTCCGCCTATAAGAGCGCCTTTGCCAGTCTGTGTCATAGAGGAGCAGCCGCATTCACCTATGAGAAGGCTGCAGCCCAAAAGTGCTATACAAGCTGTTTTAATTAATTTCATCTTTCTTTATATTAATAGTGTTGAACGTTATTTTTCCTCATTTTCTCATAAATAATACTTTCAAAATTATAAATAAGTTTTGCGTGAGGCAAACTTTTAACTAATTTTGTGACACGAACGGAATAAATCACCATGTTCAGAAAAGCACAGACACGCAGCATGCTTGGCGGCAATTTCGTAGGCCATATAGCAGCGTTCCTCACAATAAGCATGTGGGGATATTCTTTTGTATCATCCAAAGTACTGCTTGAAAACGGCCTCGGACCCGTACAAATATATATGGCACGTTTTCTCATAGCCTATGTACTCATTGCCTTTATCAGCCACAAGCGCCTGTGGGCATCGAATCTCCGCGACGAGGGCCTCTTCTGTATTTGCGGTCTGTGCGCCGGCTCTCTTTATTTTATTGCCGAGAACACAGCGCTGAAATACACACTCACGACCAACGTGTCACTGCTAACCTCAATGTCGCCACTGCTCACGGCCATGCTGGTCGGACTTGTCTACAAAAACGAAAAACTCGGCATAGGCACATGGCTCGGGTCGGCAATCGCTATTCTCGGCGTGGGCTGCGTGGTATTCAACAGTTCTACGGCCGTGGCTGTGAATCCTCTCGGAGACTTCCTTTCGCTCGCGGCAGCTTTCAGTTGGGCGATTTACTCTCTTGTGCTCCGCAGTCTCAACGCCAACTATGACGTATGGTTTATTTCACGCAAGACATTCTTTTACGGCCTCCTTACCGCCATACCGTTCCTTATTTTCGAAAACGATACAGTAGACCTGGCCGATGTAATCGGACGCCCCGAAGTATTCGGCAATCTGCTTTTCCTCGGTGTCGGGGCCTCGACCGTGGCTTACGTTCTCTGGGCGGTGTCGGTCAAGCAACTTGGAGCCGTAAAAGCCAACAACTACATGTATCTTCAGTCAGTGATAACACTGATTGTATCAGCGATAGTGCTTGGAGAGCCCGTAACCGTAATCGGTCTTCTGGGTATTATCCTGATTCTGGCCGGTCTGTGGGCCGGAGACAATATAAACAAAATTCTGGCAAGCCGGAAAAAACGAATATGAACGAACTTCCTCAGGACCCCATAATGCTGTTGAGCGTGATTAATACCAAATTACGCGACCAATACCCTACACTCGACGCACTCTGCAGCGACCTCGGCATCGATGCCGCCGACCTTTGCCGCCGTATTGCCGAAGCAGGTTTCGAATACATGCCACAAATAAATCAGTTCCGCTGATGGAAGGCGATTCAAGTTATCTCGAATGCCTCAATGAAGCACAACGGGCTGCCGTGGAGTATCTCGGCGGTCCCGAACTTGTTATTGCCGGTGCCGGCTCGGGTAAAACGAGAGTACTGACGTACAAGATTGTGCATCTTCTGCACAACGGACACCGTCCGTCGCATATCATGGCTCTTACGTTCACCAACAAGGCCGCAAACGAAATGCGTGAACGTATCGAAAAGCTTACCGGTCCCGAAACAGCCTCCCAACTATGGATGGGCACGTTCCACTCCATTTTCTCCCGCATACTGCGCCGGCACGCCGACCGCATAGGCTTCAAAAGCAACTTCACGGTTTACGACGCGGCAGACTCCAAATCCCTTATAAAGAGTATAATCAAGGAAATGAAACTCGACGACAAGATTTACACGCCGTCGAAAGTCGCTTCCGACATATCATTCGCCAAAAACAACCTGTACTCTCCTGAAGATTATGCCGCCGACCGCGAACTGATGCAGGCCGACGCAAACGCAAAGCGCTCCCGCACAGCCGAGATATTCAAAGCCTATCGCGACAGATGCCGAATAGCCGGTGCAATGGACTTCGACGATTTGCTTTTCTATACCAATGTGCTACTGCGCGACAATGCAGACATCCGCGATTTTTACCGCCAGTACTTTTCATATATCCTTGTCGACGAGTATCAGGATACCAATTTCGCCCAGCACATGATTGTGCTTCAGCTCTGCGGCGAACACAATAATCTGTGCGTTGTAGGCGACGACGCGCAGAGCATCTACTCTTTCCGTGGAGCCAATATCCGCAACATTCTCAATCTCAGACAGACGTTTTCTGCTCTGCGCACATTCAAGCTTGAGGAAAACTACCGCTCGACTCAGAATATAATCGGCGCGGCCAACTCACTCATAGCCGTCAACAAAGAACAGATACCGAAGGAAGTATACTCCAATAATTCTCCCGGAGACCTCATAGAGGCCGTGCAAAGCTACAACGACTACGAGGAAGCCTATCTTGTGGCGAGCCGCATATCACAGGTTCGAATGCGCAAGCATCTTCCCTACAACGAAATCGCAATTCTCTACCGTACAAACGCACAGAGCCGCGTGGTGGAGGAAGCCCTTCGTAACCGCAACATACCTTATCGCATTTATGGAGGTCTGTCGTTCTATCAGCGTAAAGAAATCAAAGATGCGATAGCTTATTTCAGACTTGCAGTCAACCCAGACGATGACGAGGCTTTCCGTCGAGTAATCAATACGCCTAAACGCGGCATCGGAGAGACAACCGTATCGAAAATCATGCAGGCCGCCATGGGGGCAGAAGTAAGCATGATGCAGATTTCTCTCGACCCCAGACACTACGGTGTGAGTATCAACGGCGGAACCGCAAACAAACTGCGCGACTTCGCCGAAATGATAATGACGTTCAATACGGAAGCTACCGGAGGCCAGACTGCCGCAGAACTTACCCGCGACATCCTCGGCCGTACCGGCCTCGCCACACAATACGCCTCAGATACGACGCCGGAGAATGTATCCAAGCATGAAAACATTCTCGAACTCATAAAAGGTGTCGACGCATTCACCGACCGTGCGACATCGGAAGGAGGGCCCGAAAACGCAGGCATGACGCAGTATCTTGCCGAAATATCACTGCTGACCGACCAGGACTCCGACAATGCCGACGGAGACAGCGTGACGCTAATGACTATCCATTCGGCCAAGGGTCTCGAATTCGGAGCTGTTTTCGTGGTCGGAGTCGAGGAAGAAATAATACCTTCGGTAAAAAGTAAGTTTGACGCTGCCCAGATTGAAGAGGAGCGTCGCCTGATGTATGTGGCAATTACCCGCGCCAAACAGTTCTGCATGCTCAGTTTCGCCGGTAAACGGATGATAAACGGCCAGCAGATGTCGACGATGCCCTCACGTTTTTTGCGCGATATAGCACCGGAATATCTGCGCAAGATGACAGGCTCGACCTTCGACGGTGCTCCCGTGAGCCGCGGCACACGCAACTTAGGCCGGAATTCCTTTGACACAGCCTCCACAAATCCATTCCGCAGACTCACCGAGGAGCGTCCTGTTCAAAGTCCGCGTCCTTTCCAAAGCCCGCAGCCGGCCATAAGCCGCCCGTCCGCACCGTCAGCCGCATCTGCCTCAGCCGGAGGCCACACCACTCACACTTCCGCCGAGTTAACAGAAGGGGCACGGATAGAACATCCTACCTTCGGTCTCGGTGTCATAGCTCAGATTGACACCTCCCGGCCCGACCACCGGATAGTCGTAGATTTCTCTGCCGACGGCTCGCGGCGCACACTGCTTCTGAAATTCGCACGATTCAAAATACTGTCATAAAAAAATGACCGCCAACGAATTACCCACTCCTTTCTATATTGTCTACGAAGACAGGCTCCGTGCCAATCTCCGCATCATAAACGATGTGGCCGAACGCAGCGGCGCAAAAATCATCATGGCTTTCAAAGCCAACGCGCTGTGGCGCACATTCCCGATTATTGCCGAATACTGCCGCAACTGCACGGCAAGTTCGCTTAACGAACTGCGTCTCGGCGCCGAATGCCTCGGTGGCGAAATTCACACATATACCCCGGCATACACCGATGCCAATATAGATGAATTCATTGCCCGAAGCTCGCATATCACGTTCAACTCGCTGTCGCAGCTGGCAAAATACGGCGAACGCGTCCGTCGCGGAGGTGTATCGACAGGTCTGCGAGTGAATCCGCGTTGCTCTGTCATCGAGACAGATTTATACAATCCCGCTCTGCCCGGCTCACGCTTCGGAGTCGGTCGTGAGGACCTCGTAGACGGTCTCCCCGAAGGTGTGGAAGGTCTGCATTTCCATGCTCTGTGTGAATCAACCTCATATGACCTTGAGAAGGTGCTCGAATCTTTCGAGCGTGACTTCGGCCACCTCCTGCCCTCGCTCAAATGGGTGAATATGGGCGGCGGACATCTTATGACCCGAAAAGACTACGACCGCGAACATCTGATAAAAGTGCTCGCAGCATTCCGCGAGCGTCACCCCAACCTTCAGGTGATTTTGGAGCCCGGCAGCGCTTTCACATGGCAGACCGGCGACCTTATAAGTTCAGTCGTGGACGTGGTGGAAGACCGGGGCATACCTACGGCTATTCTTGATGTTTCGTTTGCCTGTCATATGCCGGACACTCTCGAAATGCCCTATCTGCCCGACGTGGCCGAGAGCTGCGACAAAGAGGACTCCGACGGCCACACATGGCGTCTGGGAGGTAATTCTTGCCTCAGCGGCGATTTCAAAGGCGATTATTTCTTCAAAACCGCACCCATACCCGGCGACAGGCTCACCCTTAAGGACATGAATCACTATACGACAGTGAAGACCACCATGTTCAACGGCATACAGCATCCCGACCTCGTGCTGCAGCGCGCCGACGGCTCTTGCGAGTATCTGCGCCGTTTCGATTACGAAGACTATAAAAACCGTATGAGCTGATGGCTGAGCACACACCCTCCTTTTCAATCATAGTACCGGTCTACAACCGTCCGGCAGAGGTCAAAGACCTTTGTGAAAGCCTGTTGCAGCAGACCGACAAAGATTTCGAACTTATAATAGTCGAGGACGGCTCAACGGTGGCCTGCAAGGATATTGTGGACGATGCCGTTGCCCGCGGACTACGCGCCTCATATTTTTACAAAGAAAACGAAGGCCGTTCGATAGCTCGTAACTACGGCATCGAGCGCTCTAACGGACATTGGCTCATATTCGTGGACTCGGACTGTGTGATTCCCCCGCAGTACATCGACACACTGGCCCGTGAATTGAAAGACAGCGGACTCGACTGCTTCGGAGGCCCCGACGCGGCTCATGATTCGTTCACCGACACGCAGAAGGCAATAAACTACTCCATGACATCGTTCATGACTACCGGCGGCATACGCGGCGGACGGATACAGCTGGAGAAATTCGTGCCAAGAACGTTCAACATGGGCTTTACCCGCGAGGTCTATGAACGCGCAGGCGGTTTCCGCGAAATGTTCTCCGAAGACATCGACATGAGCATCAGGATTCGTCAGGCAGGATTCTCCATAGGCCTTATCCGTCCGGCATATGTCTGGCACAAGCGTCGTGTCGACCTACGCAAATTCTTCCGTCAGGTGTATGTTTTCGGCATGTCGCGCATCACGCTCGCCCTGCTCTACCCCGGTTCGCTGAAAGCCGTGCATCTGCTGCCGGCCTGCTTTGTCATAGGCGTACTGGTCTGCATACTCCTTGCCATATTCGTCTCGCCCTGGTGGCTTATGCCACTTGCCGTTTACTTCCTTGCCGTATTCATAGGCGCGCTGGCATCGACACACTCCCTGCACATCTCACTCATAGCCATTCCCGCCGCAGCAATCCAGCTCGGAGGATACGGTATGGGATTCATAAAAGCTTTCACCACAAAAATACTGCTGCGCCGTGGACGAAATATCGAAGAGGAAATCAACATCCGCAAAGGAAAAAACGAGCGGCACTAAGGGTGAGCGCCTCATAGCCGACACGCCCGAAGAACTGCGGCCGCGTGAAAAAGCCATGCGTCACGGCCTCAAAGCCCTGACGGATACCGAGCTTATGGCAATCGTTTTCAGCACAGGCATCAAAGGCAAGGGTGTAATGGCACTGTGCGACGAGATTCTGGCCTCTTACAAGGGTCATCTCAGCTGTATCGCATCCACCCCCGCCGCTGACTTCATCAAGGCGCAGAAGGGCATCGGCCCGGCGAAAGCGCTCACATTTCTTGCCGGTATCGAACTGGGCATGCGTGCAGCTGCAGATGCCATAACGGTCGAGCGGAAACAGATTGCATCCTCCCAGATGGCCTATGAGTACATGAAGCCGCATCTCACGGGTCTTGACCACGAGCAATTCTGGCTTCTTCTGCTCAACCACAGCCTGATACCGATAAAAGAGGTATGTGTCGGACGCGGCGGCCTCACCATGACAGCCGTCGACGTGAAGATTGTGGTGCGCGAGGCGCTGCTCAACAACTCATCGGCGATGATGCTCTTCCACAATCATCCTTCAGGAAACCTCCGGCCGAGCGCACAGGACGAACAGCTCACACGCCGCATAAAAGATGCATGCGACTTACTCGATATACGTGTCCTTGACCATATAGTAGTAGCGAATCACCGGTATTATTCTTTCCACGACGAAGGAAAACTGTGATTTCATACCTACGAACCCACTATATAAAAACAGAAGGGGTTGTGAAGATTATCCGGCGCACAACCCCTCCTGTTTTTTATTATCCGAATCGCTCTATATACCGCATGGTATATATGAGAATATCCGAAGATATTGTTTTTCAGGATACCACAATCTTTTTGGCTTTTTCATTATTGACCGAAATGAAACATACTCCATGAAATCCGCCAAGGTCAATTGATATCTGCCTTGAACTATTGTGCGAAGAGCGATGCAGCATGATGCCATCAACAGAAAAGACCTCTACATTGTTTACGCCTTTTGCAGATGAAATCACAATAGCTGATTTATTGACATAAACAGAACAATCATCGACGATAGTTCCGCCAACAGAACTTACATCCGACACCGATATCTTTGTCCGTTCGGATATCTCTGTACCATCGGACACGACAAGGCAAATCTCATAGTCTCCTGCAGGCAACGGTTGCAAAACAATGCTTCCTCCAGTTTGTCCTGCCGGATACTCAGAGTATATCTTTCCGCCGCTATACACGACTATGCTTTCATCACCCCAGCCGGGAGCGCCCTCATATACTACATTGATTCTGTCGGCAGAAGTATATTGCTTTTTGTCTGTATCTGTAATCGCAGGCTTGCCTATGATAAAATAGGCTCTGTCTGCCGGCTCGTAATATCGGTCCGCATTGAAGTATCCGGCAAAATAAATTCCGTCGGAGAGCGCAGATGAATAGTTGTTCGAACCTGATACATTCAGTGTCAGCTCACCCTCAGACTTACTTCCGACATATCTGTATGTAGGACATCTGGTGCTTGAAGGATTGGCTGTCTTTGAGTAGATTCCAATCCAGTCTTTAGCGATACATGGAGCATGGATAAAAGAAACTTTCACAGGCTCTCCTTTAGCATATACACTTTTGTCGGTTGCAATAACTGGAGTATTTTCCCGGTCACAATTGTTACTTACAACGAAATAAACTCTCGGAGCGATTTCAGTGTAGCCGTCATCTTTAAAAAGAGCTGCGAAATACACATCAGGCTCGGATATCTGGAACTCCAACTTACCCGATTCTCCAGAGGTATAGGCATATTTTGACGAGAGGTCAGATGTTCCGGGCTTTTTATTTTCCTTGTAGATTCCAACCCATGCTTTTTTCCCTACTGGTGCACCCTTATAGTTAACAGTCACCGTAGAATTTGTACGGAAGAATTTCGATGAGAGGGTTATTTCCGATGGGGCAGAAGCACCCTCGACAGTAAATTCCACAGGTTCGGAGTAGTCAGACCAATTGAGATTCATATTACGGTTACGCACTCTGATATAGTACGTTCCGTTGGATAACGAGCCTTCGGCTATATGATACTCTGTCAAATCAAGGTCCTTGTTGAGGTCAAGTGGCCTGAAATCTTGCTGCACGCCATAGAAGTCTTCTGCTGTTACGACCTTATCTACAAGGACTGATGTGAATTCTCTGTCGTGGGATATCTGATACTGTGCGGAGTGAAGTTTCTCGGAAACGTGAGCCTGCACAATGGCATATGGAAGAGAAATGTTATTTTCCGGAGCAATTATTGAGGGAACAGCAGGAGCCGATGAGTCGTCAGTCTTGCGAGAAAAACTGTCCACCAGTTCGTTATCAAGAGCCAGACGGGAATTTCCGACTGAATATGTTTCGACGGTCATCTGGCGTGTTGCAGGGTCGAACTCAAAAATCTGGTAAGTCCAAAGGTCGAGAGTCTTCTGCACCTCATCGTGATTGAAATTGTCAGGTGTGGTGCCCCACAGCTGTTCATACGCACTGTGCGACGTTCCTACACCACCTCCGCTTATAATGTGGTAAACCGGAGTATCCGTCATTTGTCCGCGTGCATATAGATGGTGGTGACCGCCGCAGTTAAGCACATGTTTAGGTGTGGAAGAAAGAATGGGCATGATTTCATTAAGCATCCATGGCGACACATCGTTTGTGAACTGTTCGGCATACAATGGGCGATGCTGAACACTGACTATGAAGTCAACATTGCTGTCAGACGATGCAGCCGCTACAATTTTGCGGACCCACATTGTCTGAGCAGCAGAAGGGTCGTCAGAGTTGATTACCACGAACAACACAGCTCCGGCCTGATAGGCATAATAGTTGGCGGTTCCACTTTTGATTCCCTGATATTCCAGATTGCCGTAGTCACGGTAATGACCGTCATAGAGACGAAGGTTGGTATCGCCTGAATACTCATGATTTCCCACCGCAGTCATATTGCACAAGGTGGGAGATATTGACCTCGATTTGAAGAGATGCACATTCTCATAGAGTTCTATTTTGCCGCCATCGACTTGGTCACCCACATTCATCAGCAAATGAATGTTGTCTTCAAAAGGTCCCTCTCCATATTTTTGTTTCACCGTTTGTCGGGCGGCATTGAGCATCCACTCATAATCGGAATGGTCGTTGCGCTGGTGGTCGCCGATAAAAAGTACCCTTATGGGAGTTTTATCGTCAGGCGCAGGCATGGTACGAAATCTGTAGATGTCGCTCTGCTGTCCATTACTCTCCACCGTATAATAATATGGTGTGTTCGGCTCAAGATTTTCAAGAGTGGCAGTGTTCCAATAATATGTACTTGTAATCGCCCGGTCGGAAGCACTGCACGAGCAATCGAGCAGCTCAGGCGAAAGACCATATCTGACAACCGAACCGGATGCTTTCCTGTCGGTTTTCCAGTTTATGCAGATTGAATTGTGCGTATTCAGGTTCAGATACGGTTTTGTTACGGCAGCCGGTTTTCCGGTCGGAGCGACAGTGAGTCGTACAGCCTGATAGGAACCATCCGGCTGTGAAATGTAATAGATGTCAGGTTCTGACTGTCTTACTCCGTCAATTACAGTGCTTCCACCGTCAGTAATCTTTATTTCCTTGAAACTGGAAATAGTACGCTGTGCCGACGCTGACGACAATACACAAATCGCTAACGTCGCAATAAAAAAGTGTTTCATGCAAGGAATATAATTATTATGCAATGTAGTTTTTCCGGCAGATGAATTATTAATCAGAAAGAAAAAATAATTTATTAAAGGAAGATTTGAAATCACCCTAATGAATCAATCTAAACCATTAGGAATAATTATTTGCAAATGTATAAAGATAAGTTGAAAGTCTCTTAACACAATTGTTAAATAAAGTTATTGTATGGATTCCCTTTTTCAGCAATATCCCGTACGTAAAGAAAGATAGCCTATTTTGAGTATTGCATAAAAAACCCAGAATAGGTAATTTTGCGTGGAAAATTCTGCAACCACGTAAGCAACTCAAGAATATGGAAAGATATACCCGCTCCAACAACATGCGCGAACTGATACGTGACAACGCCCTGCTGCTGCCCGCAATCAGCAGATTCGACATAGCTTTCGGCTTCGGCGACAGCCCTTTGTCGGAGGTTTGCAAGAAAAACAATGTGGATGTATCTACCTTTCTCTGTGTATGCAATCTTCTCAGCGGATATCCTTATAATATCGACGATATCTCACTGACTTCGCTAATCGGATACCTTAAAAGAGCCCATACATTCTTTCTTGATGTATCGATTCCGCGAATCCGCCGCAACCTCATAGAAGCCATACACTGCACCGATACCAACGAAGTAACACTGCTGCTGGTAAAATTCTTCGACAATTATGTCGAAGAGGTGAAAAAACACATGGAGTATGAAAACGAGGTTGTGTTTAAATATGTCGAACGCCTGCTCGACAATCACACCGACAGCAACTTCGGCATAGGCAAATTCTCCGGCAACCATAATCATATGGCTGCCAAGCTCAACGAGCTCAAGGACATATTCATATATCACTATAAACCTAAAGAAAGCGCAAGACTCAGCGCCGTGCTGTTTGATATAATAATGTGTGAGCGCGACCTCATGTCACACTTCGATGTCGAAAACAAACTTCTGATTCCGGCTGTAGAAAAAATAGAAAGAGCGCTCCGGCAACGGCCGGAACACTCTTCGGAAAAATCTGCCGGTGATGAGCAGGAAGAAAACGATGCATCGGAAATTCTGAGCGAACGAGAGAAAGACGTAGTGAGAGGCGTAGCCCTCGGTAAGTCAAATAAGGAAATTGCCGAAATGCTGTTTATATCGGTGCATACCGTCACCACTCACCGCAAGAACATCAGCGCTAAACTCGGCATCCACTCACCGGCCGGGCTCACTATCTACGCCATTCTGCACAACATCGTAGACATCAATGAGGTAACTCCGGCGTGACAAGCCGCCAGAGCGAACGCCTTATATTGCGCCACTTGGGAAAAATGGCGAACGGGCGTACCGGTCCGTAGCTCACGGCCATTACAACGATTGAAAACAAAGCCGCTATAAGCAGCCACCCGTATATTTCTTTCATAGCCAGCACCATGGCATGTGACGGCATGATGCCGGCAGCGACGATATTCCGCATAAGCACATGCCTGAACCACTCCCCGACTACCGCCGGGCCGAGTGCCGCGCCCATAACAGCTCCGGCGAAACCGTTGATGACAAGAGCCTGCGGAAAAACGAGAAAATGCAGACCGCTCTGCACAATCGACGTGAGGAACACTATGGAGATTATTACTGATGCCATGCCTCTGAGAAACAATGGCACGAAGAGCGCCTCTTTCTCCACACCGAAGCCGCTGCCGAAATAAAACCATGCGAGGTATCCGGCGGCAAGAGTAAAGGCTATGACTGTCATGGTCTTATAGCGCCATTTACGATTTGCAAAAGTATACAGCGTGAAAACGACACCGACCGCGATACCTGCGAACACATACCAGTTAAGGTCGATAAGGTTAGTGTCGTCGAAACCAAGTATCTGTGCGGCATAGCTGTGCTCGAACACATGTTCGGTTGCCATAAGAGTGAAAAACACAAGATATACGAGTATGGCCCTGACAACATTCCGGTTTTTCATGGCCATGAACGATATATAGGGATGTCGCAGGAAAGTAGCTCGCCATAGGTTGACCACGAGAGCACATACACCGACAAACGCCACACCTCTGATTTCACGAGCATACCACCAGTCGAAGTAATTACCGTAAACGCATATGAATGTGAAACAGAGCATGAATACACCCCATAACAGAGAACCCAGCCAGTCGATTCCGAGCAGAGGTATGTACATAGGACATCTTACCGGACGGACAAGGATTGCCACCGCAATCATCATAAACGCGAGCAGTCCGCAGATTATCCAGTTCATATATTGCCACTGAGCGAAAAAGGCCGCATACACTGTTGCTATGCCGCTGAGCTGAATGGTGCCGTCGACCACGATATAGACGAAGCAGAAAAATACCGACATGTCGCGGTACGGTGTCAGCCACAGCTGAATGGTTGAATTGCAGGCAAACGTTCCCTGCATCCTGAACCATCCGGCTACGAAACAAACCGCCGCAAGCACGGCAGGGCTGTCGGAGAGCGCACATACTATATTGGCAAGAATCAGTACTATTGCAGTGGCGAGGAGCTGGATTCTTGTGGAAAACCTGAATTTAATGCGGAACATCACAGCGAAGTTGAGCGACATGCCCACAAGCGACGCATAGCCGGCCATGAGTATATCCTCGTTCAGGAGCGCCTTGTCACCTACCATGTCGGTCGCAGCGGCAAGATATACGCCCCCGGAGAACTGTATGATAAGCACAAACACTATGAAAATCCACGGTTTGAGCTTACGGGGAATGAATGCCGGAATATCGGGAATATCGAAACATCCCTTGGGTACAAGCCTTTCAGCCATGTCAGTACAACACTTTACATTCCACATTCATGCCTGCACGCAGTCGCTCCATGTCAGCGGGGGCATTGTCGGAAGTGAATTCGATTCTCACCGGCACACGCTGACGCACTTTTACGAAATTCCCGGCAGAATTATCCTGTGGCACACGCGCAAGCGAAGCTCCGGTTGCCGTGGATATTGATTTCACGACACCATGAAATGTAACACCGGGAATGGCATCCACGGTGATTTCGACCTCAGAGCCTTCGGCGATATGCTTCAGCTGAGTTTCCTTGTAATTGGCAGTGACCCATATATCGCCTGCATCGACAATATCAACAAGTTTCTGGCCGGGCAACACAAGCCGCCCTGTCTGGATTTCCTTGCGTGCCGCATAGCCGTCGCAAGGCGCAACAATAACAGTATAGCTGAGATTGAGCTCGGCAGTCTCAAGCAATGCCTTTGCAAGCTCTATGCCGGCTTCCGACTGTGAGACACGTCCGCGGTTCACCTCGACAACGGTCGATGATGACGAATGCTGACGACGCAACATCTCATAGCGGGCGAGTTTAGCGTCATAATCGGTCTTCACACGGTCGTATTCCTGTCTGGTTACGGCATCCTGAGCAAGCAGTTTCTCATATCGTGCCAGGTCTGTCGCAGCGTTGTCGAGGAGAACCTTTGCCTCCGTGACAGAGGCATTGCTCACAGCCACATTGGCAGTGGCGTTTGTCACCGAACGGTCGGCGACACCACGTCCGGCGAGCGCGTTCTGATAATCAGCCCTGGCCCGGGCCACGTTGAGACGCATGTCGGCATCGTCGATAATTACAAGAGTATCGCTCTCATGCACCGGTTCGTATTCGTTGAAACGGATTTCCTTGATATAGCCCTGCACACGGCTGATGACAGGCACAATCTGACGCTGCACCTGAGCGTTGTCGGTGAACTCCACATCGCCGAAATGGACAAATTTATCGCAGACCCATACAAGGGCGAAGAGTATCACCGCGGCGGTGAGGAAATACGATATTATTTTCTTAGTATGCTTTTTCAGAGGTTGTTTAATAACCAATGTGAATAATAAATAAGCATCGGTCGAATATTCAG
>CAJUKF010000004.1 GCA_910587355.1 uncultured Muribaculaceae bacterium | reverse complement strand
CGTCTCTCAACACTCGCACCTGAAACGAGCGCGTCTACCATTCCGCCACCTGGGCCGATTTTGTGGATGCAAAGTTAGAGATTTATTTTGAATTTTGCAATTTTTTCCATCAAAAAACACAGAAAGAAAAAAAGGAGGCCTTCGAAGGGCCTCCGTTAAATGGGATTAGGGATGATTTATTGTATGGTTATCAATATATTAGCGGATTGCAATCTTGATGGTGCGGGATGCAGAACCGGCTTTGACACTGAGGATGTAGACACCGGCGGGGAGGGAGGTGGCATCAAGTGTTGCGTCGTTTCCTACGGCTTCGGAAGAGGCTGCAAGTGCGCCGCTGACGGTGTAGAGATTTGTCAAAACAGTCTCTGCGGAAGGTGCATAGATGTTAAAAACGTTTTTGGCTGTCTCGTTAACGAGGATTTCGTTCTCTGCCTTTACTCCGTTGACTCCGGCACCGATATTGAGCACTTTTTTGATGCCAGCGAGAGCGTCTACTTTACCTACACCGAAGCGATGGGGATTGGCACGTGTGAATTCGTCCTGAACGGCTGTCTCTTTGATGATGTCTTTGACTTCGTCGACAGTCAGGGTGGGGTCGGCCTGAAGCCAGAGGGCAAGAACACCGCCCATGAAAGGTGCGGCCATTGATGTACCTGACATTTCTTCCCAATAGCTGTTGCGCGCGGTGCTTTCTTTCACTGCCGAGACACTATGGTTGTCAGGGGAAGCGTTGTAGTTGTAGGTACTGATTGAGGAAATGATTGCCGAACCGGGAGCGGCGACGAAAGGCAACTGGCGGCCGTCGGGAGTGGTGCCGTATGACGAAAAG
Organism: uncultured Muribaculaceae bacterium; assembly: GCA_910587355.1. Classification (GTDB taxonomy): domain Bacteria; phylum Bacteroidota; class Bacteroidia; order Bacteroidales; family Muribaculaceae; genus CAG-873. Next base: position 90,802 of record CAJUKF010000004.1, on the reverse strand, counting down.
CCAGCGATATCGCCCTGTACGTGGTTTCTGTATGCGAATTCGTTGTCGATTGTAGGCCAGGAGACGGATGAAACGAATGCTCCGACGGAAATAATGTTCTCGCCGCAGGCCATATCGTTGATTGAATTTGATGCATCGCCTTGTGTATAACCGTCAACGCCGAGTGAGAGTAATCCGGCATCGCCTGTAGCATAGATGTCTGCGGTCTGTCCGGCAGCGCCTTTTACGGTTATCGAGGGCACAATTGTCTTGCGGCTGCCCGACTGTGTGTTGAACGACACGGTGCAGTTGTAGCGGTTGTTGTTGGCGTCGACTGAGGCACGGACAAGGATAGCGCCGCGGTTACCGAAACACTCGTCGAAGTTTGCAGGATGTATGTAGCCCTGTGCGGTATAGTAGGTACCGGTAACGTATTGTGTTCCGGAAGTCGGAGCGCTGACTTCATGGCTGAACACCATCTGCTTGGTCTCGGTGTCATAGGCCGACACAGTGACGGTGAGTGCCCGGTCACTGAAACTCCAGATATCGACAGTACCGGAGGCTGTAGGTTTGCTGCCAAAGAAAGTACGGACGGTATTGTCGGAAGCGGTAAACGTCTTGCGGATTGACATCGGCTCGAGGCCCTCGTTGCCGGCAGCAACTGTTATGAGCATTTCCTTTCCTACTTCTGCAAGATATCTGTCGGCACGGGTGGTGCCGTCGTGCGGACCGGAGGAGTGACCGAGCGAAAGGTTCATCACGGCCGGCTTGCCGGTTTCTTTTGAATATGCGAGCAGATTCTCGGCGGCAAGGAGTATGTTGTTTCCGTCGAGTGTACCGCAGCAGGGTGCGAGTTCGGCATCGGGAGCTACGCCATAGTAGTAGTTCTTGCGTGTAGAGGCGACTTGCTTTTTGCCTGTGGCATTGTAGAATGCCTGCTGCAGACGGTCGCGGTAACCGCCGCCCATTATTCCGAGCACATGTGTGCCGTGAGTTTCATTTGAGTCGTCGGTAGTATACGAAGTGATATTTGCACCGGTGAATGTCTGTATTGAGCCGTTTGAGCCTGTGAGCACCCACATGCGTCTGATGCGCTGGTTGCCGTCGGCATCAAGGAATGTCTGATGATTGGGGTCGAGGCCGATGTCCATCATTCCGCAGATAACACCTTGGCCGGTATATGCCCTGTCGAGGCCTGTTCCTTCGTGAATTGCATCCACACCGGCTACGCTGCGGGCCTCCTTAAGCATCGGACGGTTCATTGTGCCGAGGTCTATGGCGGCTATGCCTGGTTCATTGGCAAGAGCGACAAGCTGCATCGGAGTAAGAGACACAAGAGTGCTGCCGGCACGGAGAGGGCCGGGGTTAAGGCCGAGACGTGTAAGGGCGCTTTCGTCATACCCGTCGCTCAAGGTGACGAGTACGGTGACAGTATCGCCGGCAGCGAATTCGGCGGGATATGCCTGTACAGCGCCAGAACGGGCTGCAGGAGTGCTGTGCTCTATTGTAGATTCGACAAGCATTGCGGCTCGGCTGTCAAGGTGAGCCTGCGCGAAAGCTGCACCGGAAGCCAGCAGAAGAGAGATTACTGTATATATAGTTCTTTTCATGTAATTTGATGAATTACCCCTTATGGATTTTACATGCAAAACTAATCATTTTGCCGCTATAATACGCAACTTACTTATCAAAAAAAAGTTAAAGACGCGGAAGGGAAAAACATACTGACGGGGCAAGCGTGGCGCTTGCGTCGGGCGGCCGCTTGCGTCGGGCGCACGGGTGGGAGCGTCGGGTTACAAACCCGCCGAGACTGGGCGGGCGGAGGTGGCTCTGAGCTCTCGGAGAACTCAGAGCACTCAGAGTGCTCTGAGTGTGGGCGCAAAAACAAAAAAGGAGAGCCGGGGCTCTCCTTTTTATAGGGATTGGGTCATTAATCAGAAACGGGCGGGGCGGAGTTTGCCGAAGAGACGGTGAGTCTTGTCCTTGCTCATGCCCTTGATACCGGCAGACTTGCGGTCAACCGATGCAGGTGCGGTAGCCATGGCGGCACGGGCCACACTGAATCCGGGACGGAATGCACTGGCTTTCTTAGCGGATACGCGGTGTGCCGGAGCCTTGTCGAGTTCGGGGAAGTAAATCATGAAATCGAAGCAGCTTTCAGGGAAGTAGAGGCGGTTGCTGTTCTCCACACCGGCGCAGATTGTGGGATAAACCTCACCCTCCATGGTGATTGTGCCGAACGAGAGTTTACCGGCATCGAGCATACCGAAGTAGCCGAGTTCAGCGACTTCCTCGAATGTAGAGCCTCCGGCAAGTTCGTTATAAGCGAGCGAGTAGCCGAAAATCATACCGTCATTTTCGCTGACAGTGATACCGGTGGGACTGTACTCGAGGTAGCAGCACTCGGGGTCGGCGCAGTTCACACTAATGTAATAGTTGCCGCTCATCAGCCATGGGCTGCCGCCAATCAATTCATTCCATGTCCTGTAGGGATTCACAACGCGGTAATATCCGGGAATTTCCTTGTTTTCCTCGTATGTTGCGTCCCAAGTGAGACCGTCCAGGTCTACGGGGTTACCGTTCTGGTCCTGGAACTTGTACAGACCCATGAAGCCGTCGGTGTACTCGCAGACTCCTCTTTCTACCCAATTGGACTCTTTCTTGACTGAAACAGCCTGGAAAGTATAGTAATCGGAATTTGCCTGCACGCGGTTGCCATCGGCATCGTAAGCTACAGTATAGATTGTATATTCGCCGTCTTCCTTGAAAGGAACAACAGCATTGTACGAAGCGTCGTAAATCATTGTAGCATCGGGATTCGCAGCAAGCTGGTCCTGAGCCTGCTTGATTACGTCTTCATCGGGAGCGCCATCTAATACGCCGACAGAGAACGAACTGATGTCTTCCGAGCGGATAATCTGCACTACAGCGCTTTCGTCACCGGTAGTATCGACATAATTGCCGAGCATGTTGTAGGTGAAGCTGTAGCTCACGAAGCCGGGAAGCTGGAGCACAGTGTAACCGGGGTCACCGTATCTGCCGAGCGTCGGGTCTTCGAGGGGGGTGCCGACAAGGCAGACGTAGAATGTGCCGGTGCGCTCATTGTAGAAGCTGGGCGCGCCCATTTCAATCACTTTGTTCTGAGCCTCCGCTTCAGTATAGCCTCTGTAAGTAGAGAGATAGGAGTACAAATCAATCAGAGCGATTGTGCCGTCGGATGCAGCGTAGTGCGAGTTTGTGAGGGGCATGGTAATCTGGTATACCGTCTCGCCGTTAATCACATATGTACGCGACTTGTCGACAGACAAATCATAATCGTAGTACAGATTTGAATAGAGATAAGCGGGGAAGCGATATTTCTCAAGATTGGGATTTATGAGCGACTTGCATACCCATACGGTGTCGTTGAGTTCCTCACCATCCAGAGGAGGACCGGTGACGCCTTCATAGAGGGGGTCGGATTCGGAATACGGTTCCCAGTCGGACCAGGGTGCATAGCTTGCAGTGAAGCTGAGCTCTGTAGCGCCATAGTCGGAAACCAGAGTTCCTGAAAGAGACAGAGTGATATAATAGTCGGTCTCGGCGACAACCTTGGAATAGTCGACACCGATATTGTAAGTTGCCACATCCTCACCGGCAGCAAAAGTGACTTCGGCGGGGAATGTGAAGATACCTTCTACGGGCTTTCCTTCGGCATCTGTAGCTGTGCCTTCAACCGGCACAGAAACGGCATCTGTGGTGACAACACGCTTAAGCTCGAAGGGGAGCGAGGTAGCGTTCTGCGGAATCATAACCGAAGCGGGGTCTTCAGTAAAGAATACCTGGTCACCGGCAGGCTGAGGTGTGGGTGTGTACTCCACCTCATCGGTACAAGCCCACCCGACGAGCATGAGAGCCCCGGCGGCAAGTGACTTTAATATAGTGTTGAAGTTCATAATTTAGCTTCTAATTGAGGTGAAAAAATTACGGTATACGCTGATAGAGCGACGAGGGGTCGGGAACGTTGTAGCCTTTGATAGCCGGGTTGTTGTCGATTTCCTGTCGTGTGATGCACATATTGAGCCATGCAGCGCGGGCCTGAGTGTTGATTCGCGCTTCGCCGGTGAACGTAGAGCCCTCGTAAACGCGGATAATAGGATAGTTGAGTCGCTTGATGTCGTAGTAAGCACGGCCTTCGCCCCAGAGTTCGATACGCTTCTGGAATACGATTTCCTCCACAATCGCATCAGCATCGGTGAGGTCGCAGGTGTAAATGGAGTTACGGTACTTGCGCATGAAATCGACAAGTTTCTGACGGCCGGCTGTAGCGTTGACATGAGCGGTGGCCTCGGCATCGATGAAATACATCTCCTCGACACGCATCAGAGGATAGTCGACAACACCGCCGATAGAGGCTGTGTTCTCATTACCGCTGCCCGGGCGGAACTTGATGTTCGCATAAGGCTCGGGGAAGTTCTCGGCAGCATCATCGGGCGAGATGAAAGGCTCGCGGCCTTTGAGAGGGCTGCCTTCGGGGGCGACAAAAGAGAGCTTGCGGAAGTCGCGGTTGCTCAGACGGTTGTAGAGCGCGGGGGCGATGTTGGAGTAAGTCTTAAGACGATAGGAAGAGTAACCGAAGGTGTGCTCCGAGCCTACCCAGCCGGCCCAGCCGACATTGGGGGACAAAGCAGAGTTGTCTTCGGAGGTATACATGCCTGCGAGCATCCATGAGCCTACGGAAGCGTCGTTGAAGCCGGAGGTCTTGCTGAGCCATTCGTCCTGAGTGGTGACGGTGTAGCCGGCCATAGCGAGCTGTGCGTAGCGCGAAGCCTCGTTGTAAAGACGGGTTGCCTCTGCGGCATCGTTGTTGACCTCAGCCTGGAAAGAAGCATCCCAGAGGCATGCGCGGGCATAAGTGCCGTATACGACCGAGAGGTCGGGGAGGGCTTTGTTCGGACGGCCCGAGGCATTTGAGCTCAGCAGAGCCACAGCCTTGTCAAGGTCACCGTAGATAAAGTCGAACATAGTCTTGTGGTCGACACGGGGATTGTTTCGCATCTGCTCCTCGGTGGTGTTCTCGTCGATAATAGGCACAGTGAGACCGACCACATCGTTTCCTTCATTGTTGTAACGGCCGTCGACGTACTCGGGGCACGGCCATGTCTCGAACATGCCGATGAAGTCGAGATAAGTGATTGCACGGCTTGCATAGCCTGTGCCGAGATAAAAGCGGAGGTCAGGACTTGCAGTTTCTGAGTCGACTGCATTGATTACCTTGTTGCAGGCAAGCACCTGCTCATAGTACCAGTTCCAGGGGAACTGAGGATAGAGGTAATCAGGGCCGAGACCGATTGAGATATCGGTCCAGTACCAGAAGTGACGGTAGTTGGTGTTGGAGCACACCAAATCGGCCGTGAGGAGGTCGCGGATATGCATCAGTGCGGGCAGACCCCAGTCCCAGTGTTCTTCTGAGATAGTGAATATCTGATTCTGGTGGCCGGGAATAGCCCATACAAGAGCCTCGGTAGCCTTTGGGCTTCCTTCGAGCTGCTCCTGAATGATGCCCGAAGTAGGCATCACCTCTTCGATACAGCCGGTGAGGAGCGGCGCTGCGGCCGCCATGGCCAGCAGTGATTTATATATGGTTTTCATATTGCGTACTTTCTATTAGAATGTTACAGTAAGGCCGCCCGAAAGAGTGCGGATGGGAGAGTAAGTGTAGTTGTTCGTACCACCGGTAATTGACTGACGGGGGTCGAGACCCTGACGCTTCGACCAAACCCATACATTCTCGGCAGCGAAGTAAACACGGAGCTTGGTGAGATACATCTTGCGGACGATGTTCGAGGGCAGTGTATAACCGAAGTTGAGGTTCTGAAGCGAGAGATAGCTTGCGTTTGTGAGGAAGCGGTCCTGAGTCTGGGCCTGGTCCTGGTCACCGAACTGGAAGCGGGGGATGTTGGAGCTGGGGTTCTCGGGAGTCCAGGCCTTGAGCACGTCGGCGTGGAAGTTAGAGCCGCCACCGCTTACAGGCGAAGCCATGAGGGCCTGATAGCCGCTGTCGTATACCTGACCGCCAATCTGATAATTGAAGTTTGCCGAGAGGTCGAAGCCCTTGTACTCGAAGCTTGTGGAGAAACCGCCGTATACCGGAGCGAGGGCAGTGCCGCAGAGATAGAAATCGGCATTCTCATAGTAAGCTTTCTCACGGCCGATGATTTCCTTGGTAGGGTTGCCGTTAGTGTCTTTGGCATATGTATTCTTCCAATAGAGGGCACGGCCGGTAGACTCCTCTACACCGGCATAGGATTTCATCAGGTATGTGTACATGGGGAGACCCTCGCCATAGAACGTGCTGCCGCTTGAGAAGCCGCGGTGACCATCATAGGCATCCGGGCCCTTACGCTCCTCGGGAAGCTTGGAGATACGGTTCTTGTACCAGGTGAAGTTGAGGTCCATGGTCCATGCGAAGTCGCGTGTGCGGATAATGGTGCCGCTGAGTTCGATTTCGATACCGGTGTTGGTCATATCGCCCACGTTGTCGTAGTAACCCATGAAGCCAGACGAAGCGGGGAGGGGGAACGACATGAGCATGTCGGAAGTCTTGCGGTAGAACGCTTCGAAGCTACCGTTGAGGCGGGCGTTGAAGAGCTCGAACTCTACGCCGGCGTTGAAGTTGCCGCCTTTCTCCCATGTGATAGTCTCGTTGCCTTTTGTCGCAGCCACAGCACCGGGCATGCCCACCGAGTTAATCAGGCTATAGGTATCGGTGTAACGGTAGTTACCGATATTGTCGTTGCCCTGCTCGCCGTAAGAAGCCTTGATTTTGAGAAGGTCGACCCAGTCGACATTGAAGAAGTCTTCTTTGGAGATAATCCATGCTCCGCCGATACTCCAGAATGAACCCCAGCGGTGCTTGGGATGGAAACGGCTTGAAGCGTCGCGGCGGAATGAGAACGAACCGAAGTACTTGGAGTCGTAGTCGTACTGGGCACGGCCGAACCAGCCTTCGTTGTTGTAAACAGAGCTTGACGAGGAAGTGTCGTCTTTGAGAATAGCGCCTGCAAGTTCTTCGTTGGAGGGAAGGAAGAGGTTCTTGCGCGAGCCCTCGAGTTCTTCGGATATCGCTTTATACCATTCGTGACCGAGAAGAATCTGGACAGTGTGCGAGTTGTTGAACACGCGGTTCCAGTTGAGGAGCTGATTGAACGTGTAGCTTGTAGTACGCGAGTGTGCCTTTGAAATTGTACCGCCGTCGGGCACAGCCTGACCGTAATAGGGGTTCATCATGCTTGTGCTGCGGCTTTCGAGGAGGTTCACGGTGTTGTTGGTGGTGAACTTGAAGTCGCGCAGGAAACGGATTTCAGCGAAACCGCTTGCATAGAGCGTATTGAAATCGGCCTTGTTGGTATTGAGTATGGCAGCCGAAATAGCGTTTGAGTCGGCATATGCCGGACGCTGGAGGCCTGCGTTCATACCGTTGCCGTAGTCATACATCAGCAGGCCGTTGTTGTCGTACATGGGCTGCTTGTTGCCGTCGCGCAGATATAAAGGATAAATCGGAGCCACACCGTTTGTGAAAGCGAAGATATTCATTGTCGAAGTCGACGAACCTTCGCTCGTCATCTGGTTTGTGGTGCCGTGTGCGTAAGCGAAGTTACCGCCTACCTTAAGCCAGGGCTTAGCCTGGAAATCGGCGGCGAGACGTCCGGTGAAGCGCTGGTAGTTTGATTTGGCAATCAGAATACCGTCGTTGCTCAGGTAGTTGACCGAAGCCATGATGTTGCTGCGCTCAGTACCCTGGCTGATATTGACGTTGTACTCCTGACGGAGCGAAGTCTTGTAGGCGTAGTCGTTCCAGTTGTCGGGCTGAATCCAGTAGTCCTGACCACGGTAGTTAATCATGCGGCCGGGAGTTGCATTGGGGTTCATGCGGCCGTTCTGGCCGATGAGAGTCTGTCCGGCAGGAACGGTATAGGTGATATATCCGAGACCGGGATTGGCACCGAGCGCGAGCTGCGAGTTGGCATATTTCCATGCTTCGTATGAGCTCATGCCCAGACCGAGATACTTGGGGTCGTTTCGGTTAGCATCGGTGAGCTTGGGGTCTTTGGGAGCGTGTGCCTGATTGTAGAGAGCGGCGTAATATGTCTCGTAGTACTGAGCGGGGTCAGTGATGTAGTCGTAGTTCTGGCTGCCTTTGGAGTTTGCGCCCCACTTGGCATCGACCGACACTACAGCTTCGCCGAGCTTGGCGCGCTTGGTGGTGATGAGAATGACACCGTTGGCACCGCGGGCACCGTAGAGAGCGTTTGAAGCGGCATCCTTAAGGACGGACATCGACTCGATATCGTTTGCATTGATAGTATTGATATCGCCCGAATAGGGAGCGCCGTCGACAATCACGAGAGGTGCGTTGCCTGCGAGAATCGAAGAGAAACCGCGGATGCGGATAGTGGGCGACGAAGCGCCGGGAGCACCGGAGGCATTCGAGAGCTGAAGACCGGCTACTTTACCGGCAAGAGCGTCGAGAGGATTGGTGACCTGAGTCTTCTCAATTGTAGCAGCGCCCACTGTGGCGGCGGAGCCTGTAAACGACGAGCGTTTCTGCTCACCGTAAGCAACCACAATCACAGGGTCGAGCAGAGCGTTGTCGGGGACAAGATTGATACGCATGTCACCGTTTTCAACGGGAACGTCGACTGTCTGATAGCCTACGTAGGAAACCGTAAGGGTCTTGACCGATTCCGGAATGCGGAGTGTGAACTGACCGCTGGCATCGGTGGCAACGCCATACTGGGGCCCTGCCTTGACCGAGACACCAATCAGCTCTTCCTGAGTGTTGGCATCCACGACAGTGCCATGAACCGTGCGCATCTGGGCCGACGCACAAAGGCCTATGGTAACTGCCAGAAGTAATAAAAACAGTTTTTTCATACCTTTATTAATTAGACATAATTGATTTGTTCAAAAAGAGTAGCAACAGCATATAGAGACACTGCGAGATGTATACTGAATACAAGTCGGGGCAAAGTTACGTCATATTTTTTGATTTTTATACATTTCAGCCATGAAAAATGTGCTTTTTAACACTTTCGTGTCACAATGGGGTGCTTTAGCTTGTCATGATGATACTTTTTAACGGGATACGTTGCACATTTTTCCGTCTCCGGCTGTTTACTACAATAAAGAAGGCTCCGTGGCGGTATCTTTCGGCACAAAAAAAAGATATTCGTTCATGGAAACAAAAAGAACCCAACTGCTCTGCGCGGTGGCCATGGTGTTTACCGGCGCAGCCCTGCTCATCGCGGGCCTCTGTATCAGTCCCGCAGGCGAGATTCACCCATCGGTGCTTGTGGCTTGCGGTGAGATGCTCACCTTCGCCGGCGCAGTGTTCGGAATAGATTACAGATACAGGAAATGACCTCCGAGAACTCAGAGAACTCGGAGTACTCGGAGATAGTTTTTAAGAGCTCTGATAACATTATTATAAAAAATTGATTAACTTTGCAAAAATATGAATCAAAATGGCGACATAACGCTACGGGACCTCCAGGCCACGGTGGACGAGTGGATACGCATCATAGGCGTGCGCTACTTCTCGCCGCTGACGAATATGGCCGTGCTTGCGGAAGAGACCGGCGAAGTGGCGCGGATTATGGCGCGCCTCTACGGCGACCAGTCGGCCAAGGAAGGCGAAAAGCTCGAACTTGCCGACGAACTCGCCGATGTGCTGTGGGTTGTGACGGCCATTGCCAATCAGACCGGCGTCGACCTCACCGATTCTTTCCGTAAAAATCTCGAAAAGAAAACAGTGCGTGACGGCAAGCGTCATGCCGAAAACATCAAACTTCACCAGTGACTTTATAATCTATCAACCCTATAAAATATGGCACACACATACCAGAACAAATACGAACAGGCTATAGCACAGAGCACTGTGACCGACAATGACGCCACAGTGGCAGAAGCCGTAAAAAAAATACTCGACGAACACTTCGCCGAAAACAACAACAAGGAAGTATACCGCACCCTTCTTAACTGCATCGACCTCACAACGCTCAAAAGCACTGACTCGCCCTCGTCGGTAGCAAAATTCACAGAAGCGGTGAACAACTTCGAGGAACTTTTCCCGTCGCTGCCCAATGTGGCCGCTATCTGCGTGTATCCCAACTTCGCCGCCGTGGTGCGCACAGTACTCGAGGTATCGGGCGTGAAAATCGCATGTGTGTCGGGAGCTTTCCCGTCGAGCCAGTCGTTCGAGGAGGTGAAAATCGCCGAGACTTCGCTCGCCGTGGCAAACGGCGCGGACGAAATCGACATCGTGCTCAACTTAGGCGAGTTCTTCGACCATGACTACGAAGAAGTGACTGACGAAATCTCCGAGCAGAAGGAAGCATGTCGCGGAGGGGTGCTCAAGGTGATTCTCGAGACCGGCGCGCTCCGCACAGCCCGCAATATCAAGGCTGCCTCAATTCTCTCGCTTTACTCGGGAGCCGACTTCCTCAAGACTTCGACGGGCAAGGAATATCCCGGTGCAAGCCTCGAAGCCGCATACATCATGGCGCAGTGCATCAAGGAGTACTACGACAAGACAGGCACAAAGGTCGGCTTCAAGGCAGCCGGCGGTGTGCGCACCACCGAAGACGCTGTGAAATATTACACCATAATCAAGGAAGTGCTCGGCGAGGAATGGCTTAACAACGAATACTTCCGCTTAGGCGCGTCGAGCCTCGCAAACGCGGTGCTCTCGGATATTGCCGGACACGAAGTAAAACATTTCTAAAACAGACCGATGAAAATCTGGATTTATGTGGACGGCCGTCAGGAAGGCCCCTACGAACTCGAACAGCTTCTTGACAAACCGGTGACCCCAGACACGAAAGTGTGGTACGAAGGGTTGCCCAAGTGGTATCCCGCGGGGTATCTCGATGAACTCCGTCCTCTTTTCGACGGTTCATTAGCCGAAAAGATGAGAGGCGCTCAGGAACAGCGTGCAGAAAGCCAGGAGGCCGGCAATGAGAGCGAAGCGGTGAGTAGTGCGACGACTGAGGAGACCCGGATTTCGCAGACTGCGGAGCCGGTTCAGTCTTTCGAAGCCTGCCAGTTCACGCAACACTCCCCTGCCCCTGCTTCCGAAGCCCGGGCCGAAGTGCCGGAGTGTCCGCCCACATATATCGGATGGGCCATATTCCTCACCATTTGCTGCTGCTCGCCGCTGAGCGTGGGTGCCCTCGTGGCATCAATCTGCGTGTCGACCTTCTATAACAGCGGCAAGTATGACAAGGCGTGCAAAGCGTCGGACTGGGCCGTATGGCTTATAATGATATCATTTGCCCTCGGCTTCCTGCCGGGCATGGTCTGGCAAGCGTTTTTCATGTAAGTGAAGCGCGGGCAACAATTCTTAAAGGCGACAATGACAGCAGTAGCTGTCGTTGCCGCCCTTTTTGTTGTATTTCTTTTTTATTATAATGTGAATCCTGAATCGGGGCTGATGCCCCGGTGCACTTTCAAGCTGATGACGGGCTATGACTGCCCGGGATGCGGATTCCAACGGGCGCTGCACGCACTGCTCCACGGGCGTGCGGCGGAGGCATGGGGTTATAATCCCTTCGTGTTTTTCGCAGTTCCGGGCGCCCTCTTTTACATAGTCGTGGAAAGCGGACGGCGTCACTGGCCAAAGCTTCACCGCCGCGCGACGTCGCCCCGGGCACTGTGGGGAATTCTTTTAGTTGTGGTCTGCTGGTGGATTGTGAGGAATGTGATATGAGTGACAGAAAAAGACTGAGAGCGACATGGGAGGGATACGGAGAAAGGGTATATTTCGTCACCCTCTGCTCCCACGGAATGCGCGAGACTTTCGGACAGATTTATGAGTGCGAGTTCACTCCGTCGCCATTAGGAATGTTAATACAAGAGCATATCGCAGCTCTGCCCAAGTTACGGACGAATGTCGAGGTGTGTGCTTTCGTAATTATGCCGAACCATATACACCTGATGCTGAGCATTGGGCCAACCTCGCGCGAATCTTTCGGTTTGAACGCGGGGTGCCTTAAAGCGCCGGAACATGACGAGGCTCTTCCGGATTTTCATCATAATAGTTTATTGGCATCGGTAACAGGAGCCTTCAAAGCAGGCATTACACGAGAGGCCAGGAGACGCGGAATCGCATCGGCACCAATATGGCAAGCACGATTTTACGACCATATCATCCGTAATCACCGAGAATTCCAGCAGGTTATGAAGTATATTGATGAAAATGTGGAGAAATGGGAAAGGGGGAAGGTGAAATTGTAAGGTTTTTGGGATTAATTTCAGGGATTAAAAGTTACATTCTGTTTCGCGGACGCGATTAATCGCGTCCCTACTTGCTGCTCACTTGATATTCTATACATTACCAATCTATAGTATATAGTACGAATAAAAAGCAGTAGGGACGTGATTAATCACGTCCGCGTCTCATAATGTAATTTCCTTTGATTCGCGCCTGCTTGCTGGAGCGAAGTGATTCAGGCAGTTAATCCCAGGTGTATTTTTTCAAACGGCCGAACCGGGAGCGCACACGGCGCAGGGCATGCCGGAAAGGATATGTGACCGAAAACCAGGGAATGGTTAAAAAGAGCATACGCGACTTAAGTGCGCGTGCCGCACTGCGCCATGCATAAATGTCGAGGGCAAACATAAGCAGGATGAGAACGGCAGCGATGGCTGTCGGCTGCATGTTGGGCGCGGAAATCACAGCGGAGCCCGCTCCGGCGGCAATGGCGGCGAGCTGTAGCCAGCCTGTGAGGACAGTGAGTATACGGGGACGACGGCGGATGAATTTCTCGGTGAAGAACCGACGCAGGACGCGCTCCATGAAAAAGCGCGGATGATTGCCGTGGCGGAGCCGCACGATTGACTCTTCGGAAAGCTCTACGGCCGTGTTATGGCGCCTGGCGATTTCACTGATGAAAATGTCGTCGTCGCCGCTGTGGAGGTTGAGTGTCTGGGCGAAGCCTTTGTTCCGCATGAAGGCCTCTTTCCGATAAGCGATATTATACTCGGTGCCGCGGAACGGCTTGCCGGCAATAGCTACACCGAGCCAGCGGCAACTGTCTGCCACATAGTCGAAGGCGCGTCGGCGCTTACCGAGGGTGTCGTCCTCGTCGGGGTCGATGCAGGCAAAGCCGAGCACGACTTCTGTCTTGCCCTCACGGTCGAAGTTACCCATGATGCGGCGCAGCCAGTGACCGGAGCGTATTTCAGCCGACGGAGTGGTGAGCACTGCTACGTCGTAGCGTGCGGCCTTTATGCCAAGGGTGAGCGCGAGTTTCTTGCGGCTGAGATTCACCACTCCTTCAGGAGTGAAAGTAAGATAGAGGTTGGAATGTGCGGCACGGAGCATCGAAACGGTATCGCGCACATCGGCCGATTCGCCATCATTCACCACAATTACCTCGTATGCAGCAGGATAATCCTGTGCCAGAAGGTCTTTAAGCAGCTCGCTCAGCATATCCGCATTCCCTTGCGAATATACAACCACCGATGCGGGAAGATAGTCGGCATCGGCAATGTCGGGACGCTCGGAATCGGCCTTTGCGCGGTATTTCACCACATTACGCACTCTGAAAAAGTATATGGCGGCCAAAAAGAGTATGCACAGAAAAGATGCCAGAAGCAGGCACATGGCCGGCATCGACATTGTCGGCGAAAAATATACAGAGTTCATCGTGAACAGGTCTTGTTATGTAAGTCCGGCACAGAGAGCTATATGTTTATAAGCAATCCGGGCTTTCGGGATGCAAACTTACACAAAAAAAAGAAAAAATGCAACTACCTGTCGCAGGCAGTTGCATCCTAACCTATGATTCACTTATTTGTTTGATTGTCTTGCTTCTAACGTTGAGTGAACTAAGTTTATAAATCTTCCTATGTTTGCGCTACAAAGGTAATTGATTTCAAATATATATTCAAACATATTTTGCACTATTTAATTATTATTTACACTGTTTTACATTTACCATCTCTGGTGCTGCTCAAAGGTTTTGGGGACACGCGCCGGGACGCGTCCTGAACGAATCACATAAAGACCTATGGCACGGGTCATCAGAATATCATCATGACACCCCTCCCTCGCGGCGAAGGCACCCGACTCGAGCTGCTCGTAGGTGAGCAGCTCGTTGCACGCATCCACGTCACGCTCGACGTACAGACCATCGCGGACATCTTCGATAAGATTGCTTATGAGCAGTTTCTTTGTGCTTACATTTGTGTGGAAGCCGATATGCGACGAATACGTCCGTGTGAGCGAGTCGAAAGTCTCACGACGGTAAATGTTGTGGTATGACTCGGCCAGACGGTTGAGAATAAACAGATTCGACTCACACGAACTGCCGTATGCCGAAGTCTCGTAGGTGTTGCTTTCAATGACCAGGAAGGCGTTGTTGTAGTACCGTGCCACGGCGACACTTTTAGCTGCCAGCAGGTCGTGGTCGGTGTGTCCGCGCCACTGCGCCACGACCGCGGGCAGATTATCAGGTGTGTCAGGCACAGAAATCACCGCCACAACCGACCAGTCGGCCTTTGCACTCCTGCCTCCAACATCGACGGCCACCACATAGCGGCTCTCGGGGCGCGGTTCCTCCCAAAGCTTCATCATACCGTGAGCGTCGGCATGAAAAACCCGGCCGTCGGCGCTCACATCACCCGTAGCGGACAATACGGAACAGCCGGCACGAAGACGCTCCACCGCCGAAGATGAAAAGACCGATGTGCGCGACGAACTGAACGCCTCCACATCGTCGGAGGGATATTCCGAAGCTAAATCCTCGCGCTGCTCCACCTCACGCGACTTGTTACGGTACCACCAGATATTGTCCGATGTCGCACCGTGCTCCACAAGCTGGCGTTCGTACGGCGTGAGGCTCGTCAGAATTACAGCCGGGTCAGGACACGCTTCGGTATAAAGCGATATTTCGAACCACGGCACGAACACTGCATGCTTGTCACCGCGCCCGGCCTTGTTGCGCAGCCATTCCTTGTGAAAGAAATCACCTACTCCGCGCGCTGTGGATTCAATTGCCACAAGCGTATAGGGCTTACGCGCTACGCCGCAGCAGACGGCACGCACCACTTGACCGGGGGAATTGCCGGGAGTGCTCGGCCAGAAAGCCGTCTCGCTAAGATGCACCATGGCGAGGTCGCCGCCGCGCAGACTGTCGGGTTTCTCTGCCGTGCCTATGCCCACATTGCAGTCGCGTCCCCGGAGTGTACGGATATTGGCGCTTCCTTCGAAAGGTACGAATTTCGGTGCCTCGCTGCCCTCCCACAGCGCCGGAGGATAGTGACTGATGAGCTTGGAATACATGCCGCGGATTGTAGCCGACGTATCCTTGACATGCGCCACAATCGCCGAATGCCAGTTGGTGCGCAGGCAAGTCTGAATCCACGCCATATAAAGCTGAATCAGTGTCGAGCCGCCCCACTGACGCGCCTTGAGCAATATGAGGCGTATGGGGCGACCGGCCAGACGGTCATTCTCAAGCAGAGCAA
Organism: uncultured Muribaculaceae bacterium; assembly: GCA_910587355.1. Taxonomy (GTDB): domain Bacteria; phylum Bacteroidota; class Bacteroidia; order Bacteroidales; family Muribaculaceae; genus CAG-873. Next base: position 75,310 of record CAJUKF010000004.1, on the reverse strand, counting down.
GCACACGGCGTTGCGGCGCATTGAGCACAAAGGGAATGTCGATGCCCCGGCTTTTATCCTTGATTACGGCACATGTAAGTGCCCAGTACTCGAAGTCATGACGGCATCTGAGGCGCTGCCACGCCACAGCATCGCCTTTGGCCGCCTCATACTCAGGAGCCTCGCACATTGACACGGGTACATACGCACACGGTAGACCGGCAAGTGGCGTCGAGACACATACACGATGTCCGACACATCCCGCGCCCGTGTCGGGAGCGGCGGCAACGGCATCGAAAAAACGGCGCAGCCGGTCAAGCAGCAGACGTGATTCCACAGTCATAATAGCCTATTCTGAAAGAATCGAACACAAAATCGGACGACACATCGGCCTCGAGCCGCACTTCCATCCGACGCAACGGCCTCCCGGCAGGAAGCATAGACAAAGGGCTGAGACATGCACCGTCGAGAGTAGCCGACAGCAGCGGCCACGGCAGAGCGCCGGCAAGGTTGCGCCCCTCGAGCGTAAGCACGCCGAAAACCGACGAGCAGCAGAGCATGGCATGGAGGCGTCCGGGCCTGACGGGTCTGAGGCCGGCCGGATTGACAAGAAAATCCAGAGTTATGCGCTGCCTCGACACCGCTTCCTCGCAACCAAGACGCATAAGACCCCGCGGCCCGACACCGAAAGGCTCGCCAGAGAGATGATATACCGAACTGACAGACACGTCGTCGCGCGAATAACGTCGCCAGCCGTGGGCGATACAAAATATATCGGCATGGCCGTCGTCACGGACAGCCCACAGCTCGCCGAGGATGCTGTTCCACGCCAGACAGCAGTAATTCCGCGGCACCTCAAACACTACCGCACGGCCCGAAGGGGGAATTCTGAGCAACGCCGGTCCGGTGCCTGAGTCAGTGCCGCAGAGCACAAAAGCATCTCCCGACGCTGCCGCAACCATGGCATCAGGACGGCGCACCGTGCCTTCGGCCAGTCGGCGCACCGACAACGATGTCCGTCCGGAAGCTACAGCGACAGCAAATACACCTTTGTCCGTGCCTGTAAGAAAACGGGCGCGTCCAAACTCCCATGACTGGTCGGGCGAGACTCTCGGCACAAGGGCATTTACCGCTCCCCCGGTACCGATGACAGCATCCACTGCAAGAGGTGCGTCGGCCGGCGCAAAGACGAGAAAATCCGCAAATCTGTCGGAAGGTGCTGGAAGCGCGGGCACAGAGACACCCGAACTCCCGACAAGCGACAGATGCTTTGCTCCGGCTCCGCAAAAGGCCGATACACGGCAAGTGGTGTCGGGACTCAGCGACACGGTGTGCGTACGTGCCGTGCCTCCTGAAGTAACGATGATTTTCATCTCCACGGCATCGGGCGAAGGATAAGACAGAAGAGGGCTGAAAGCCACAGGAGCCCCCGTAGAACCGCCCTCTGAGCGCGACACGCCGCTGCCATCGGAAAAACGCACGACAGTCGTGGCGCTCCACGCCTCATCGCTGCAGCATACGGCGAGGCTCTGCAGCGGATAGCCGGCGTAACGGCGCACTGTGAGATTGCCCCACACCGCAACCGAGGCATCGGCCGCACAACATGCAGCCGAAAAAGTGTGCGGCGCACCAAGCAACACCGCAGCAGGTGTGCAGGGTTGCACGGCCTTTGCAAGCGCTCTGCCCAGACGGCGGCTCACCGATGCCGCATCGGGGTCGGGACTGAGCGCGACAGCCACTGTACGCGCACCTCCGTCGAAAGGCGCGGCAATCACTGCCACGCGTTCCTCGATTTCGTCGATATGAGCCAGCGCTTTCATGAGCAGCCGCTCGACATTGCCCGGACGGCCTTCGCCGAGACCGCAGTTCATGCCCGGCAAAGTGACTCGCAGGAAATCATCATCAGCCGCCGAAGCCCGGGCAATCACGACAGTGCCCTGCATGTCGGGGTGATAGGGATGAAACATAGGCGTGAACCATATTTCGGCACTGGCCACGCGTGCAGCGTCAGCGTAAGCCGACGCATCGGGGAAACGTATTGAAAGCGACCATAATCCGGCTTCGAGACTATACGCCTTAAGAGTCATGCGGTCGTCGGATTTAAGTCCGACATAATCTGCAAGCTGCGCTCCTGATGAATGCCCGAGCAAGATAGGCGCCGAGGTGAACAGAATGTTTCCGCGACTGCCGCGCAGCTTATAGCGGGCAATGACCGGCTGGAGCATGCCTCCCACTGCGGACGCATCGGCGCACATACGCAGATAGGCAGCCGCCAAATCGCCCGTAACAGCGGCGACATCGCGTGCGACAAGCGTTGTCGAGGTGTTATAGGCCTGACTGAGCGTGCGTGCGGCCACAGTCGCGGTAACCTTGCCCCATGCCGATGGGGTAAGTGTGAGCGGCGGAAAATCGAAGCCTATCGGCCGCACGGCACTACGGCTCCCGGCAGCACCTATGCTCACCGGGCCCTCGTCCGTCATCACGAGTATTCCGTCATCGCCGCAGTCAAGGGTGCACAAGGGAGCCGAGGGAAGGCGCCCGGAGATTACCGGAGCCGTCGCACTGCCGCCATCCAATGGAGCCGCCGCCACCGCCGTGCCGCGCGCCGCCAGAAGACAACCGTCCATTACACCGAGCGGCACTCCCTCGCCGAGAGAAGCGAAGGTCTTCGGCATTCCCACGGGCCGCAGACTGCAATCGTCTCCCGGCCGCAGATTCACCATATTGACAGTCCTAACGGCCTGATATACATGCTCGGCCGAGCGTGCGACAGGAGAGGCCCCCGTAGAGAGGGTCTTTTCTTTATTTGTTCGCATTATTTTGAATTATTTTTAGAGTTTCGACAAAATTATGTTAATATCAATTTATTGTATCGCATTTATTGACCGATGAACAAAATAATGCATATATTTGTCGAACATTAAATACAGCTTACAAGTTAGAACTAATAAAAAATCATCAACCCCGACAGACATGAAACTTATCATTCCTTCCGCTATTGTAGCCATTGGCATTGTGATACTGGGATTTGCACTCAAAAGCGGCATCGACCGCTTCGCCGACCGCGACCGAGTGGTGACTGTACGCGGCCTGTGTGAAAAAGAAGTCAACGCAAACAAAGTGACATGGCCCATTGTGACAAAAGAGATGGGCAACGACCTCACCGCAATCTATAATAAAATCCAGTCAAACAATCAGTCTATCGTCGCTTTTCTGAAAGAAAACGGTATCACTGACGCCGAAATATCCGTCAATCCCCCGGCTGTGACCGACAAAATGGCTGATGCCTATAATACCAATGACATAAAATACCGTTATCAGGTGACAAACGTCGTAGTTGTCACTTCAGACAAAATCGACCAGGTGCGCAAACTCATAAGCAAGCAGACCGAACTCCTGCGCCAGAATATTGCCGTAGTAGCGGGCGACTGGAACTATCAGACAAAATATGAATTCACGGGTCTTAACGACATCAAACCGGAAATGATTGCCCAGGCCACGGCGAATGCACGCGAGGCCGCCGACAGGTTTGCCGCCGACAGCCACAGCGAACTCGGCAAGATACAGACCGCCTCACAGGGTCAGTTCTCAATCGAAGACCGCGACCAGTACACTCCGAATATCAAGACGGTAAGAGTGGTGACCTACATAACCTATTATCTTGAAGACTGACGGCAAGCGATACTGACGCTTAAAATCAAAACGCTAAAATTAAATCTTTTTAACTGTATTTTACGCTAAGAATTTCCTAATTTTGCAGTCAATAATCATAGTCTGAAAAACGTTTCCACTAACACTGCAAATTCATCAGCAATATAAACAAAACACACGCTTAATAAAACGTGACATGAGGCGAGAGGCCCCTATAAATTTACAGTTATCCAACACCGAAAAACTTACAAAACCCACGAGATATGGATTCCAATTCTAACGAAAAGAAACCTAAGCGCCCACGCATCGGGCAATCGTTCCGCACGCCCGACGAGGGTACTGAGGCACGTCCGCGTTTCAATTCCGGCAACGACGCACCCGCAGATGGCGCTCCGGCCGATGACAACGGCTTCCGTACCAGACGGCCCTATCAGCCACGCCCGTATAACAATCAGGGAGGCTACAACCGTCCGCAAAGGCCTTACAACAATTACAACAGCGGATACAACCGCAACTACAATCACCGTTCGCAGAACACCGACTACAACTCCACTGCCGAAGGCACACCCGACGCCCATGCCGCTGCCGAAGGCGAGCAGCCGGCTGAAGGAGCACAGCAGTATCAGCGCCCCTATCAGCCACGTCAGCCCAGACCGTACAACGGACAGAACGGCTACAACCGCCAGAACCGTCCCTACAACGGACAGAACGGCTACAACCGTCAGAACCAGGGAGGTTACAACAACCGTCAGGGAGGTTACAACAACCAGCAAGGCGGATATAACCGTCAGGGAGGCTACAACAACCGTCAGCAGGACGGCGGATACAACAATAACAGACAGGGCGGTTACAACCACCGTCAGCAGGGAGGTTACAACCGCCAGAACCAGCAGGGAGGATACAACAAATACAATAACAACCGCCGTCCGAACCAGAACAATAACAACGGTTTCCCCGGCCGCGGCAAGAGCTTCACACCGCGCCCCAAACGCATCGAATACGAAATGCCCGTACTTGACCCCAACGAGCAGATTCGTCTTAACAAATATATGAGCAACGCCGGCATATGCTCGCGCCGCGAAGCCGACGAATTCATCCAGCAGGGACTGGTCAAGGTAAACGGCGAGGTAGTGACCGAACTCGGCACAAAAATCACACACAGCGACGTTGTCGAATACGATGGCAAGGTTGTGGCTCTTGAGAGCAAATGCTACATTCTGCTCAACAAACCTAAAGACTGCGTCACTACAAGCGATGACCCCAACGGGCGTCTCACTGTAATGGACCTCGTAAAAGGAGCCTGCAACGAACGCATCTATCCTGTAGGACGTCTCGACCGCAACACCACCGGCGTGCTTCTGCTCACCAACGACGGCGACCTCGCCTCGAAGCTCACTCATCCCAAATATGTGAAGAAAAAAATCTATCACGTATGGTGCGACCGCGACATCGCCGAGGAAGACATGCAGCGCATAGCCGACGGCATAGAACTGGAGGACGGTCCGATTCATGCCGACGCTATCAGCTATGCAACCGAGACCGACCGAAATCAGGCCGGCATCGAAATCCACTCGGGCCGCAACCGCATCGTGCGCCGCATATTCGAGTCACTCGGCTACCACGTCACAAAACTCGACCGCGTATATTTTGCCGGACTCACGAAGAAGAACCTCCCCCGCGGCCGCTGGCGCTACCTCACTCAGGAGGAAGTCAACTACCTCAAAATGGGTTCTTTCGAGTAAACAATCCCCACCAACCAATACGCACGGGCACTCCCGTATTTTACGGAGTGCCCGTACTTTTCTATCAGAGGAATGAAAAACGCGATATTTACCATTGCTCTCCTCGTCATCTCAAACATTTTCATGACCTTCGCATGGTACGGGCATCTGAAACTGCAGGACATGAAGCTGATTACGAGCAATACGCCGCTCATTTTCGTCATACTTCTCTCATGGGGCATAGCTCTTGCCGAGTATTCGTGTCAGGTACCGGCCAACCGCATAGGTTTCGCCGGTAACGGCGGCCCATTCTCGCTGATGCAGCTCAAAGTGCTTCAGGAATGTATCACTCTGGTGATATTCACCATATTCACAGTCGTGTTTTTCAAAGGCGAATCGCTGCACTGGAATCATTTCGCAGCGTTTCTCTGTCTCATAGCGGCTGTCTACTTCGTATTCATGCGCTAAGCAATAATCATATATGGAAGAGAAAAAACTGTTTCTGCTCGATGCATACGCCCTCATCTACCGTGCATATTATGCCCTGATGCGCACACCACGCATGACAACGTCGGGCATCAACACTTCGGCTGTGTTCGGCTTCTGCCTCGCACTTGAAGACGTGCTACGCAAGGAAAACCCGGGATATATCGCTGTATGCTTCGACCCCGAGCACGGCCATACGTTCCGTCATGACGAATACCCCGAGTACAAGGCCGGCCGCGACAAACAGCCCGAAGACATAACAGTCGCCATTCCATATATCAAGCGCATACTCAAGGCTTTCAGGATTCCGGTGATTGAAGTCAAAGGCTACGAGGCCGACGACGTGATAGGCACTCTCGCCACCAAGGCCGCCAAACTCGGCTTCACCACATACATGATGACGCCAGACAAAGATTACGGACAGCTTGTGACCGACAGCATATTCATGTACCGTCCGGCACTCAAAGGGCAGGGATTTGAAATCCGCGGCCCGCAGCAAATATGTGAGCGCTACGGCATATCCTCGCCAAAACAGGTCATAGATTTGCTTGCACTCGAAGGGGACGCCTCCGACAATGTGCCGGGATGCCCAGGCGTAGGCGAAAAAACAGCCGTCAAACTGATTTCACAGTTTGGTTCCGTCGAGAACATGCTTGAAAACACTGAGCAAATAAAGGGTGCGCTCCAGACAAAAATACGCGATAACGCAGAACAGATACGCATGTCGAAACATCTCGTGACCATTGTCACCGATGCACCAGTCGACTTCGACACAGAAGAACTTCAGCGCCACGAACCCGACACGGAAGCCCTTATGGAAGTATTCCGGGAACTTGAATTCAAATCGTTCATAGTCAAATACGGCGGTACAATCACCAAAAACGAACCCCAGGCGGCTCCCAGACCCCAAAAGTCGGACCAACTGTCGCTCTTCGACTTCGATGAACCGCAAGAACAGCACGAGGAAGCTCCGTCCGCTTCTCCGCTGAAAGAAAACGACTGGACAGCACGCGAACTTACATCCTTAGCCGATATTGGCTCCTTCTTAAGCCGGGCAATAAACGCCGACACCGTGGGAATCGCACTCAACAGCGAGGGAGCCGAAGCCATGACGGCACGCGCGTACGGCATCGCTCTTGCGTTCTCAACCGGCTCCGACAGATATGAGGGCGCCTATATACCCTTCCCGCCGGAGCGCAACGCCATGGCCGACATAGCCGCCCTCCTCGAGCCTCTTTTCGCCAAAGCATCGGTCACTGTGACCGGGGCCGACATAAAGCGCGACATGCTCATACTCCGCCGCCTCGGCATAACGTTCGAAGGCGCGTCGTACTTCGATGTCGCGGTGGCGCATTACCTCTGTCAGCCTGAACAGAAACACGATGTATCCACACTCGCAATGTCGTATCTCGGCTATGCCGACCATAACTACAACATGGCACCGTCGGAGCGTAACTCACTTCCCCTTGACCCCGTATCGGCCATGACCGAACGCGCCGTGATTTGCCTGCGTCTGAAACCATTGCTCGAAAATGAAATCGCAGGCCGGGACCAGACACGACTGCTCACCGACATAGAGATGCCGCTCGTGGCCGTACTCGCCTCCATGGAGTGGGAAGGCGCACGTATCGATGTGGCCGAACTGCACCGCCTCGCAGGCGAACTGAGCGGCAGGCTGCAGTCTCTGGAACAGGAGGCCTACTCCATTGCGGGACACCACTTCAATGTTGGTTCTCCGGCTCAGGTAGGAACCATACTATTCGACGAGATGCACATTGACCCCAAAGCACGCAAGACCAAAGGCGGCTCGTGGTCGACCGCCGAGGACGTACTTGAGAAATACGCCAAAGACGTGCCCCTGGTACAACTCATTCTCGACATCCGCGGGCTGAAAAAACTCCTTGCCACCTACGTAGAGGCGCTGCCCAAGCTCATCAATCCGGTCACGGGCAAGCTCCACACGACATATAACCAGACCGTAACATCCACGGGGCGCATATCGTCGACCAATCCCAATCTGCAGAACATACCTATCCGCACCGACGACGGCCGCGAAATACGCCGTGCCTTCATTCCCGACCCCGGATGCATGCTTCTCTCTGCCGATTACTCGCAGATTGAACTGCGCCTAATGGCAGACTTCAGCGGCGACCCTACCATGGTAGAAGCCTTTAACTCCGGCGCGGACATACACCGCGCGACAGCCGCAAAAATCTATCACGAGAAGCCCGAGGATGTAACCGACAACCAGCGACGCAACGCGAAAACGGCCAACTTCGGCATCATCTACGGCATATCGGCTTTCGGCCTCTCGGAGCGTCTGAGCATTCCACGTGCCGAAGCCAAGGAACTGATTGAGGGCTATCTGCGCACTTATCCCGAAGTCGAGGCATACATGCGTAAGTCGGTGGAACACGCACGCGAGAAAGGCTTCGTGACAACGGCTTTCGGACGCCGCCGCTATCTGCCCGACATCACATCGCGCAGCAACACAGTGCGGTCGTACGCCGAACGAAATGCAATCAACGCTCCTCTGCAGGGCACCGCCGCCGACATCATCAAAATCGCAATGGTAAGGATTGATGCCGAAATCCGCCGCCGCGCCCTCCGTTCACGCATGATTCTGCAGGTACACGACGAACTGATATTCAACGTATACCCCGAGGAAGCCGCCGAACTGCAGGAACTCGTAACAAAATGCATGGAAAATGCCTACAGCGGCAAAGTGCCCCTCGATGTATCATCAGGCATGGGCACAAACTGGCTTGAGGCGCACTGACCCTGCACTCAGGGATTCCAGTTCTCTATTGAATTGGACGGCAGCGTCTCGCCGTATTTAGACTTGCATTCGTTGCGGATTTCGCGGGCACGCCGTTTTAGAGAACGTATACGCGAAAGGTCATTCGACGACAAGCCATCGTTCGATTTCTTGATTTTATAGTCGTTCAACTGATTCGCAATGGAATTAAGCTCGCGCTGATATGAATTGTATATTGAAGCGTTGATAGTCTTTTTCTTATTGCGGTCTGACTGGGTTTTCTTTCTCTTTGTTCCGGACGAGCTGTCGTCATCCTCATACTCTTCATAATCAGGTGTAACAGCCGGAGCTGCATAGGATACGTTCGAGTTACCGCTCGCTCCGTCAATCAGTTCGGCTACATCTCCTAGCAAGCCAAGAACATCATCAAGGAGCGAGGTTTCCTCAGCCTTAGGTTTAGCGGCTTCCTGAGTGGCACGATTCTGCCGTTCCTGTTCGGCGAGCTGAGCTCTTACATTGGCATCATGAATCATTTCGTACGATTTAATCGCCTCATTTATAGTTCCGTCATAAATAAACATGGCATTATCCTCATAAGGCGAACCGATATGATTAATGAATCCCTGCAAGTATATTTTCGACGCCGATTCATCTTTGGCTTTCAATGCATCCATTAGCATATCAGCAAAAATCACATCGTAGTTCTTTGGATGACGCAAAGAACCTCTGATGTTAACGAACACTGAGGGAACACTATCATTAGTGAAAAAACATCCGATTTCACCTGTTTCGTCCATCTGTGTCATACTGTCGCACGCAAAGGAGAAACCGTTGCCAAGATTTAGGAGACTGTGACGCCCTTTCTTTACATAACACAGCACGTCACCCCGGCAGTAGAGAAATCTGTCAATGCTGTCAATCGTCGTGGACTTATCTCCGAAAGTGATTGTATAATACTTCTTTCCGGGCTTTGCGACAGTTCTAGCCTGCGTCTTTCGGTTGCGCGAAGTTTTCTTCGCTGTTTTGGCTTTTGTAACTGAAACTATAGAGTCAATCTTGACTTCACCGGCATATGTATGGATATAGGGAGCCGATACAGGCAGCTTATCGAAAACCTTCATGGTCTTTCTCTCAATCTCCTCATAGGCCCTGCGTGTTTCAGGCTTTATTTTTTTGAGGTATTTCTTTATCTTTTTTTCTTTTGGGAAGATTCTTATTGTGCCATTGCTTGTAAGCATATCCGAAACGACATCGCTTGTCACATCGGCAATCAAGTCATTGCCAAGCAAATCAATATATCTGAGCTTATTCGTTGCGGCATCTCTCACTGTAGCAATCCATATTGCACGGTTTTTATCCGAAGAAAGATATTTCTCGAAAATAAACGCCTGTTTGTACCCGAAAGGTATCACTTCCTGGCCTTTGGCATCAACATATCCCCACTCGCCGTTCTTCTTCACCGGGAAGAGAGGCAGAGTACCATGGCATGTAGGGAAATAGGCGTATTTCACTTTCCGCTGAAAAGCCGGTTTCTTTACTTCTCCGAAAGTCTCTCGGGCATCGGTTTTAATCATTATCGAATCGGGCCCGTACATGGTAAACGGATTTACGCACACGTCTTCAAATTCGAAAGGAATTACAATGGAGTTATCGGCCGTACACATACCCCATTTGCCGTCTTTCTTGGCCCAGAAATAGGGCATAAGTCTGTTGAGCGGAGCTATATCTTCGTAGCAGCTGCGCACCTCCTGATTTCCTGCATAATAATAACCCCATTTACCGGTATGTGAATTATAATAAGGATACGAGAAAGGTATATAGTCTGAAGCCCCCAGCATGAAAGGGAGCGATAAAACAGATAATAGTATGAATACGAGTTTTTTCATGGATGTTATAATGTTTTTTAAGGAAGGACTTAAATAAAATGCAGACGCTGATTGTACGGACGCGCCCTTGGCACGTATCAACGACAATCGTCATAAGATGCTAATTATAAATAAATTATACACCAACCATCAGATACGTGCCAAAGGCACGTCCGTACAATAGCTCAACGCTTTGCGTTGATTTTTCAAGAAGGTGGCCGCGGGGATTACAGTTGCTTGATGAAGGCGCGGCGGCGGCGGTGCTGACGGCGCTCGAAGTACTCCCACTGCTTCTGTACGTTGGCATTGCCCTCGAGCTCCACGTTACTCTCGGCTTCCTTATAACCGTTGGCTATGTAACGGGGAATAAGGTCGGCGAAAATGACGGCGTTGACACCCTTGCTCTGGTACTCGGGCTTGACGGCCACAAGCAGGAGGTCGACCACGTCGCTGTTGCCACGGATAGCTCTAAGGAGGGGATACCAGCCGAATGGAAAGAGCTTGCCGCGGCTCTTCCGGAGAGCCTTTGATACCGACGGCATAGATATGCCCAGGGCTATGAGCTTGCCTTCGGCATCCACGACAAGTGAAATATCCTCAAGACGGAGTATGCCCAGATAAATGTCGATATAATGCTGAATAAGCTTGTCTGTGAGAGGAACAAAGCCGTAAAGGTCGGCATATGCTTCGTTGACGAGCTCGAATATGGCGCGGCCATATTCTTCCTTGATTTTTTTCTTGGAAGTATAATGCTTTACAGAAAGATTATACTTCCGCATTATTAGGTCGGCGATGCGGGCGTGTTTCTCAGGAATGGCATCGGGCACAGTAATGCGGTATTCTATCCAGTCCACCTCCTTGGCAAAACCCATGCGCTCCATATGCACGGGATAATAGGGATGATTGTAGATTGTTGCCATTGTGCCGAGTTCATCAAAGCCCTCGATGAGCATGCCTTCGTGGTCGAGGTCGGTGAAACCCATGGGACCGACGATTTCAGTCATTCCGCGTTCACGGCCCCATGCCTCGACGGCGGCAAAAAGCTCGTCGACCACCTCTTTGTCATCAATAAATTCCACCCAGCCGAAACGCATCTGCCGCTTACCGGTCTTTTCATTAGCGGCACGATTGATGATACCGGTGATGGTACCTACCGGCTCACCGTTGCGGAAAGCCATGAACGACTGTGCGTCGCAGAACTCCCAGGCCGGATTGGTCTCGGGCCGGAGAGTGTTGATATCGTCGCTGATGAGCGGCGGCACATAGCAACTGTTGCCTTTATAGTTGTCAATACCGAACTGCACGTACTGGCGCAGCTGGTCGCTGTCGGTAGATATGGGATGAACGTAAACTGATGACATTCGAGTAGTATGGAATTTAAATCACAAAAAGACAGATGCATGCGGCTACATATAAGGCCCTTAGCCGGCAATCGGCTTGGGGGCGTAAGGCGAGAGAAGCCACAGGCAGAGGAGTACCATAACAGCAAGAAAAGCAATTATGATGATATATAGATTTTTATTACGGCGGTTCTCAAGGGCCAGATGCACTTCCTGCATATCGCGGAAGCGCCGTGCAGGATTGGGGTCGGTACACTTACGGGCTATGTGACGCAACGTTACATCATCGAAATCAGCAGAGTCAAGAGCCGCGTTGAGCACCTGACCGTAATTATAGATATCGTCGGAAGTCGACTGATGCGACAATGACGGCCGCTGCTCGTAGCCCACGTCAATCAGCTTGAGATTGCCGATATTCTCCGTGAAGATGATGTTCTCGGGCTTTAACTGCGGATGCACGATGTGCTGACCCTGGATGTACTCGAGAGCATTGACCAGCTGATGACGCAGCTGCTCCACATGCTTGCGTGTGACGCGGCGCTCGCTTATGAGCTTGGCAAGGCTGTCGCCGTATACGTCGTCAGTGACTATGCAACGTCCTATGCCCGGAATATCCTCAAAATCATTTATCATGATGATATTGGGATGTGCCAGACTATAGCGCACGTCGAACTCCTGCTCTATCATTGCCTGATATCGCGGGTCATCGGCATACTCGGGCCGCAGTGTCTTAATCATCACCCACTTGCCGAACTTCTTGGCAGTATATATATGATAGAATTCCTCATCCCATTCGGGAAGATGCTCTATTTCGGTCCAGCGGGGTGTCTGATTGGCCATTGTATGTCTTTATTCGTTATCGTCAAGGTTGATAGGAATCTCGCGGTCGATTGATTTGTCGAGCGAAATCAGAGTCTCAGTGCCGGTTACACCGGGAATCATCTGTATCCTCTTATTAAGAAGTTCCATAAGATGCTCATTATCACGCGCATAAAGCTTAATGAGCATAGTATAGGGACCGGTAGTGAAGTGACACTCCACAATCTCAGGGATTTTAGTGATTTCGGGTACTACGTCGCGGTACATGGCACCGCGCTCGAGGTTGACTCCGATATATGTGCATGTGCTGAAGCCGAGTACCTTGGGATTTACATGATAACCCGAGCCTGTGATTACCTTCATGTCAATGAGGCGCTGCAGACGCTGGTGTATTGCAGCACGCGACACACCGCACTCCATAGCCACATCCTTCGAGGGGATGCGGGCGTTATGCATTACTATCTTGAGAATTTTTTTATCGAGATTGTCTATTTTTTCCATATTCGGGATTGGCTATTGCTTAATGGTCTGATTATGTTTATTGTGCAAAATTAATCAATTTCTGCAAAATGTGCAATTTTTTGCCAAATATGTGGTAAAATAACTAAAAAACGGCCATTTCGGCAGCCCAAAAGTCAGTATTTGAACGAACTGCCTCCCAAAAATTCTCTGAGCAAAGAGGTCGACGGCAACAGTGTGGAGCTTATGGGTTTGAAGTAGCTGAGGAATTTACGCAGACGGTAAGCCTCGGCATACTCCGGCACATCGCCATGGACACCGCGGAGTATGCTTTCGGCATAATCCTTCATCACGCCCAATTCGAATACGAACGAAGAGTTGAACATTGCATCGGCATTTTCCTGATAGGGAAATATCCACTTGTCCTCACCGCGGCGCACGCTCGGCCAGCGGCGGATTGTCTCCTCTGCAGTCGTTCCGCGATACTTGAAATCGCGTATGATGCGGCGCAGCAGGCGGTTGTCGGTCGTCGGCACCCAGTTGTGGTCGTCAATCGACAGGGTCGTAAGGGCCGACACATAGAGCCTGAACTTCATCTGCTCGGGAATATATGCCGTGAGTTCTGGATTGAGACCGTGGATACCTTCAATGAGTAGGATTGAGCCTTCCTCGAGCCTTACGCGCTTGCCTTTGTACTGACGGCAGCCTTTCTCGAAGTTGTAGGAGGGCAGCTCCACTTCCTCTCCGGCGAGGATAGCATTGAGGTCGGCATTGAACTGCTTCAGGTCGAGAGCATAAAGTGATTCGTAGTCGTAGTCGCCATCGGCATCGCGGGGCGTACGTTCCCGGTCGACAAAGTAATCGTCGAGTGATATCATCTGTGGTTTCAGCAGATTGGTCATCAGCTGTATGGCCAGACGTTTGGTAGTGGTTGTCTTGCCCGATGACGAAGGACCGGAAATCAGTACGATGCGGGCTCCGCCCTCACGGTAGCGGCGCGTAATTTCATCACTTATATGAGCGAGCGCTTTCTCGTGGAGTGCCTCGGCCACGTTGATGAGGTCGGCGGTCTTGCGGTTCATCACGCAGGTGTTGAGGCCACCGACATCGTATACGCCTATAATGCGGTTGAAATTGACATAGTCGGTGAAAGCCTGATACATTTTTTCCTGAGGGATATACTGCGCCGGACGTACAGGGTCCGAAGGGTCGAAGGGCATAAGAAGAAAGCCCTGCTTGTACCTGATGAGGTCGAATACGCCGACATGACCCGTAGAAGGCGCAAGCGCACCGTAATAACTGTCGCAGACATCACCTAAAGAGTAATACGTGGTGTAGAGCTCGCGTGTGGTGCGCAGGAGCTCGCTCTTGGAGTGAAGGCCGCGGCTCTCGAACATCTGTTTGACGTCTTCGGTCAGTTCCTCGTGGCGGAGGAAAGGTTCGTCGGCAGCCGCCAGTTCATGCATTCGTGCAAGCACGCCATCGATAATTTCCTGCGGCACTTCGTCGTATCCGCCCAGACGGCAATAGTAGCCGTGACTGATTGAGTGCTCTATGCGCAGACGCGTGCCCGGAAGGACATCGTGGAGGGCCGAGTAAAGGAGCATACACAACGAACGGGTGTACACACGGGGCCCTGAACCGACGGTGCGGTCCTGAAACTCGATTGTCTTGGGCATGTAGACGGCAAAGCCCATCCACTCGGTCTTGTTGTTGACACGCGCACATATCGGCCTGAATCCGAGCCGCGGCTCAATCTGTGAGGCTATCTGCGATAATGTGGAACCGCCCGGCACTTCTATGTATTCGCCGGTATTGATGCAGTATATTCTTATATTCATTTTTCTGAGGAGTATCAGGTTTTCAGGAATTCGCCGCCAAGTCGCGGTCGATGTCTTTGCCGGGACGTGCGGCTTCGCGTCCTTCCTGTATTTTTGCAAGAGTGACAAAGCGATATACCGCATCATGCACCGCATGGATAAAACCGGGCCAGCCGTCGCGGAAACCGCCTTTGAGCACGTAGCTCTTTAAGAAACGGTATGGCGGGTCATAAACGAGTTTTACGGAACGATAGTTCCGGCTGCGGCGCGACTTCTCGCGGTCGGTGTAATTGTTCATCTTTGCGATTGTCTGCCATACGGTTTCGTTGGCAAGATGAATGAAAGCCAAGTCGGTACGGGATGCAGGAACATGCACTTTAGGCCCGCGGTGCGAGGGGCGTGAATGGATTTCATAGGGCCACTCGGCATCCACACGGTTGAAGAAACGCAGTATGTAGTCGGGATAGTTGGCCCTCATCCAGCGGCCCATGAAATAATTTTTTATAGGAATAAGAAATGCCCGTGGCGAAGGGTCGCGTCCGATTTCGGCATAAAGATAATCGGCAAGGGCACGCGGCACTATTTCATCCGCGTCGACAACAAGCACCCAGTCGTAGCGGGCCTCATGTATGGCAAAATTGCGGTACGCCTCGACCATGCGGTGCTCGCCACGCTCCTTCACAACCACACGGGCACCATGACGGGCGGCAATGTCACGTGTCGCATCGGTACTCTCCATGTCCACGACAAGAATCTCGTCGAACGGAGCGAGGGCACGCAGGCACCGCTCAAGATGTTTCTCGGCATTATATGTCTGCACGACAGCAGATATGCGTACTCGTTCGCTCATTTCTTTCCTCTTAAAAATTCCTTGATATGCCGGCGGCGCCACAATACGGCCTGACGGCGGTCGAATGTATCCACAGCAAGGGCTTCGACAGTATCCCTCTCACTTTCGGGCTGCAGTGCCGCATAGGCATGGGCAAGCGCCACGATACCATCGCGCGTGTCGAGAGCGGCGCCGAAGTTGCTCATGAGCTTCTTTGTGTCGGTGACACCGAACTCCATGCGGTTTATGTCGACGAGCATGAAACGGTATGCGCCGGAATCATCGCGGCGGAAAAGTATATTTCCCTGGGTAAAGTCCTTCATAAAAACGCCGGCACGGTGCAGGCGGTTCATATATGCGGCCAGCGCCCGGACAAGAGGGGTAAAATCGGCGAGGTTTTCGATGCCGCGGAGCTCGCACCAGTTCTCGAGGTAGCGGCATACGTAATAAGAGCGGCGCAGACATCCGCACTCGCTGAGGGTGACGGCGCAAACCGGCTCGGGAGTGTCGAATCCGAGGGCACGCAGCTGCTCGGCGTTGTCAAAAGCCTTCAGGGCCTTGGGCTTGCGGAAAAGACCGTAGATGATGCCTTTGATAATGCCGGGTACTCCGAAAGCCTTGACGCACAGCGGTCCTTCGGCACCATCATCAATGACGGCAACCTTGTTGCGGCTGCTGTATATGATGCGCGCACCGGCAGGCAGGCCGTCGGCGGCGAGCTGTCCGGCAAGCGTCCGTGCGCCGGGGAAGTCAGTGTTTACGCGTAAAAGCACCCTCATAAATATCGGTTATTTTCTTGAAAAACTGTTCGTAGCCGAACCGGGCGGCAAATGTTTCGCATGCGGCACGGCCCATCCTGTCGCGGAGAGGCGCGTCGGTGACAAGACGGCGTATGGCATGCGCGAGGGCCGCGGCATTGCCGGGTTCCACAAGGAAACCGTCGGTGCCGTCAGTGAAAATTTCGAGCGGGCCTCCCGATGCGGAAGCGACTACGGGCACGCCCTGACTGATGAACTCGAGTGCGGAGAGACCGAAAGCCTCCGGCACGCGCGTGGGGAGTATGCCGATGTCGGCCTTGGCGATTGCACCGTAGACATCGCCGATATGTCCGACCCACTCCACACGGTCGTCGATTCGGCTGTTGCGGCACTCGCGCATCAGCGGCAGCACGTCCTTGCCGCGCCCCACACCGGCCACAGTGAGGTGGACGGGTAAATCGGAGAGTTTCGCCATTGCGTCGACGAGCACGTCGACACCTTTTTCGGGACTGATACGGCCTATGTATAGAAGCCTTACCTTGCCGTCTTCCGAAGGAAGCCTGTCAAGCCGCCCCGGAGGAATTATGGAGTTGTGCACCACGTGCAGCTTCGTCTCGTCACAACTCGGATGCCCGCTGAGAAAAGCCTGGCGGGCAGCTTCGGATACAAAAATCATCTCGTCGACCGAGCGGTAGAGCTGACGCGCCATGCTGCTGTCCTTCGCGGCTTTCACGAGGTGGCGGGTCACCACCACGCGTGCATCGGCCCTGCGGGCCATAAGGTCGCGGGCGCGCACAGCAGTATACGCGTCCTTGAAGTTATGGACATGGATGACAATCGGCGCCGACATACGGTTGAGCACACGGGCAAGCACTATGGGACTGAAGAAATCGAGCGCTCCACGCAGAGGGAGATGTCCCGGAGTGAATCCGGCAGCCGCAAAAGGCTCGTCAACGTCGCGGGAGCCGCGGGTAATCACGGCCACACTGTGACCGGCTTCGGCGCAGCGGAGGCAGAGGTCGAGCACATAGCGCTCTCCTCCGCCCCACACCTTGTTCGATACGAGATGAACTATATTCATATATTTCCTTTGCGCTGAGCCTTTATAAGCTTGTACGACGTGCGGTAAGCCGCCATGGTGGCAAGATAACGGGCCCGGGAAATGCGGCGACCGGCCTCCCCGTCGAAAATCGCGCCGTCGCGCAGCTGACATTTCACAAACGAGGCCACAGCCCGCAGCAGACGCATCGGAGCAGCCGCGGATATTCCGGCGGCGGCCATTACACGTCCGCGGATTTCGGCATTGCGCAGCTCCTTGTAGTCGAGCTCGTCGAAATCGGAGCAGCGGTAGTGGTACATCTCGCCGCGAATGAGCACCGGCGTGACACCGCCGGGATAGGTGAGACGCTCGCCCACGTCGAGCAGATTCCAGTTGGCATAGCGGCGGTCGAAGAGCCTTATTTCGGAGTACGGCTCCATTCCGCTACGGTGCATCGGACGGCCACAAACGTAATTCACTATGCGGAAACGGTACATGCGGTGCTCCAGACCGCGCTCTTTGAGCGCGATTATATTGCGCCTCAACTCGTCGGAGAGCGCTTCGTCGGCATCAATGGAGAGCACGAAGCGGCCATTGGCAAGCCCCACGGCATACTGACGCTGAGAGCCGTAGCCGGTGAAGGCCCGTTCGGTCACTTTGCATCCGTAACGGCGGCATATATCGACGGTGGCATCGGTCGAAAGCGAGTCGACAACAATGATTTCGTCGGCCACACCGATGAGCGAATTGAGGCACCGCTCGATGTTGGCGGCCTCGTTATGAGTTATTACTGTCGCGCTTACAAAGGAAGACATGACGATGAAGTGAATATGGTTTTAGAGTTCGAGGTCGCCGTTGAGCTCTTCATGCCATGGCAGACCGTTCTCGGCCACTGCGGTGAGGAATGGGTCGGGGTCGAATTCCTCAACGTTGTGCACGCCGGGCTTGTTCCATTTGCCGGTGAGGAACATCATGGCGCCGCACATGGCCGGCACGCCCGTGGTGTAGCTCACAGCCTGCATGCCGGTCTCCTTGTATGCTTCTTCGTGGGAGCAGTTGTTGTAGATGTAGTAGGTCAGAGGCTTGCCTTCCTTGTCCTTGCCGGAGATGCGGCAGCCGATAGATGTCTCGCCGTGATAGTTCTTGCCGAGGTCCTGCGGATTGGGAAGCACGGCCTTGAGGAACTGGAGGGGCACGATTTTCTGACCGTTGTACTCAACCTCGTCGATACGGGCCATGCCGATATCCTGAATTACGCGGAGATGCGTGAGGTATTCCTGACCGAATGTCATCCAGAAACGCGCCTGCTTGATTGTGGGGAAGTTGAGCACGAGCGACTCGAGTTCTTCGTGATAGAGAAGATAGCTCTCGCGCGGACCGATGTTGGGATAGCTGAGCGTGCGGTGGAATTCGAGCGGCTTGGTCACCACCCATTTGCCTTCCTTGTAGTAGCGGCCGTTCTGAGTGATTTCGCGTATGTTGATTTCGGGATTGAAGTTTGTGGCGAAAGCCTTGCCGTGGTTACCGGCGTTGCAGTCGACGATGTCGAGCGTCTCCATGGCGCTGAAATAATGCTTGGCGGCATATGCAGTGAATACGCCCGACACTCCGGGGTCGAAACCGCAGCCGAGAATGGCGGTGAGACCGGCTTTCTCGAAACGCTCGCGGTAGGCCCACTGCCAGGAATATTCGAAGTGTGCCACGTCGCGGGGCTCATAATTGGCGGTGTCGAGGTAGTTTACACCACACTCAAGGCACGCGTCCATGATAGTGAGGTCCTGATAGGGAAGAGCCACGTTGATGACCATGGCGGGTTTATGACGGCGGAAGAGCTCGCAGAGCTGCTCCACACTGTCGGCATCGACAGTATCGGTGGTGACATTGGGCTTGCCAATGGCCGCAGCCACGGCATCGCACTTGGAGCGTGTGCGTGAAGCGATTACTATCTCGGAGAAGACTTCGGGATGCTGAGCGCATTTATGGGCCACGACTGTGCCCACACCTCCTGCGCCGATGATAATTACTTTTGCCATTTCTGATTATTTGTTTTTATGAATTTCATTATTTATTCACCCGTGCCGTACGCCGGCGGTCGAGTGCTATGCCTGCGAAAGTGATGATACCAAGTATGACAAGCAGCAGCGTGTTGCATCCCAGCACCATATTGGCGAAGGCAGCAGCCTGAACGGAGCCTATGCCGTAGATGCCGAGGGCGAATATTACCGCCCACTGCCATGGACCTATGCCCCCGTTGGAGGGGACGGCCATTGAAAGACTCGAAAGCACAAAGGCCACAAGCGCGGGAGCCGCGCCCTGCGTGGCGGTGAGTTCAGCCGTAAAGGGGAATGCGAAAAATGCCACATACATCTGCAGGAAGTAACAGCCCCAGATGCCGGCGGTGAACAAAAGCCAGCGGGCTGTGCCGGGCATATGGAATATGACGGCGAAACCGCCCCAAAGGTCCTTGGCGACTTTCTGCAATGTATTAATCCAGCGGGATTTGGTTCTGACAGTCAGGAGCAGCCATGCAGCGATGAGACAAAGGATGACAGCAGCCCACACCCACGGCGACCGCAGAAAAGCCACGAGTCCGGCGAAATAGTCGCCGTTCTGAGCAAGATAGTCGAGGATTGGCCCCGAAGCAATGAGGAGTGTGAGACAGAGTATGAGGAACACAGTCACTGTATCGGCCAGACGGTCGGCGACCATTGAGCCGAATACAGTGGTAAACTGCGCATCCTGTCGCTGTGCGATATAACCGGTGCGCCATATTTCGCCGAGACGTGGAAAAACCAGATTCACGGCATATGTGCCGAAGATACTGTAAACCAGCGCATAAAGCGGCGGATTAATCTGCAGGGCCTTAAGCTGTATACCCCAGCGCATTGCCCTGAACACATGCGAGATTATGGCAATAGCCGCCATAAGCAGCAGCCAGCTGTAATTGCACTGAGTGCGCACAATATCCAGCATCTGACGGAAATCGATACCCGTGAACAGCAGATAGCACAGACCGGCGCTAACTACGAGGGGTATTCCATACTTCAGCAGCTTTCCGAGCCACTGCGATTTCTTTTTTCTGTCGGGCATCAGCGGATGTTAGTTTTAATCTGCAAATTTACACAAAAAAAACGATTATCCGCATCCGTGGTTCAAGAAAGAAAAAATGCTTAGATACATAGTAAAAAATCAGGAAGAAAATCCTATCACATAGGATTAAGCTCCGAAAATTTTACTAACTTTACACCATGGAATCAATATTGGCTAAATATGGCAATCTTCCGGTAAGTGCTGCGTCTTTGGCTCTGGAATTTCCGAAGATAAGAAAGCCGGGACAAAAACTCGGGCTGCTTGAGCGTGACGGCGACATTATCCGACTCAAGCGCGGCCTGTATGTATGCTCTGAAAAAATTACAGGAAAACCACTTTCGCCTGAGCTTATTGCAAACCGGCTGCTTACTCCGTCGTATGTATCGATGTCAACAGCTCTCCGATATTACGGTCTGATTCCCGAGGCCGTCTATATTACCCAGTCAATGACAACAAAGGAGTCACGAGAGTATGATAATTCTATCGGACGCTTTGTCTATATCAGGATAAAAAGAGACGCTTACAACACAGGCATCCGTAATATTGAAGAAAACGGCTACTCTTTTCTGATAGCATCGCCTGAGAAAGCTCTCTGCGATTTGATTGCAAATACCCCGTCGCTATTCCTTCGTTACCGCAAAGAAGCTCTTATCTATCTTGAAGACAACATTCGCCTCGACATGGACGCTTTCTACAAACTGAATCCCCAAATATTCGAGCAATACATAGCCGCCCACGGTAAGAAATCCACATCGGTAAACACCATCTTAAGCCTGCTTACAGAACATGGAAAATGAGATTTACAACAGAATACTGTCAGGTTATGACCTGACCGACACGGTCAAACGCCGCAATGCAATTTTTGAGGTCAACCAGCAGATTATTCTCGCCGGGTTATCTAACGGTGGTTTTTTCGATAAGGCTGCCTTTTATGGCGGTACATGTCTTCGTATTTTTCACGGACTGAAACGCTTTTCAGAAGATTTGGATTTTTCGTTGCTCAAAGCCGATGATAATTTTGACTTCTCCCAATACTTCCAGCCTATAGTTGACGCTTTTGCACTTGTCGGCCGAAGCGTCGAAATAACCCAAAAAGACAAAAAGACTTTCGGAAGAGTAGAGTCGGCATTTCTCAAAGACAACACAGATGTTTTTGACATAACTTTTCAGACAGACAAATCAATCAAGATAAAGATTGAGGTAGACATCCAACCTCCCATGAAGTTTGAGACCGAGCAAAAGCTTTTGCTTCAGCCTCAGGCTTTTATGACAAGGTGTTTTACCTTGCCAAATCTTTTTGCCGGCAAAATGCACGCACTCGTTTACAGAGCGTGGAAGAACAGAGTCAAAGGACGCGACTGGTATGATTTCGTATGGTATGTCAGTAATAACATTCCTCTTGACTTCAGTCATCTTGCGGAACGAATACGCGAATTCAACGGTGAAGAAATTGACCGTAAATCATTCATAACGAAGTTGAAAGCACGGTTTGCCTCCGCCGACATAAATCAGGTAAAAAATGATGTGCTGCCATTTATCCGCAATCCTAAAGAACTTGACCTTTGGTCAAATGACTTCTTTCTGCAAGTGGCTGATATGGTAAAGTTTTCGCAACCCTGACGCAGCAACATAAAATCCTCGCCGAGCATCTCGCGACGGCCACGGAGCCACGACAGGCAGGCGTTGCGGACAGCACGATACATAAAAGCTTCGAAATTAACGATTTCGCCGCCGTTTTCGATATACATCCACGCCTTCATGAAAGCATCCTGCTCCAAATCTTCGGCAACGTCGGCATCCTCCACATACCGCAGGGCATACATACCCAGAGGCAGATAGAGACGGCGAAAGTATATTTCGAATTCCCGTGGGGTCATTGTCGATGGTTTTCGGGCCCAAAATTATAATAAATTTCATTGCTACCAAACAGACCTACTGTTTACAATTGCAAATTTCAAAACCTCCCATAATGACTATTAAAAACAGTGTTGATAACTTTTTCATTATATAATGAAAGATTTTTGAGTTTTGATATGTAAATAATGGCCAAAAAGCATTAATTTTACAGCCCGAAAAAGAGGCATGTGCTCTTTTCGGTGTTTTTTCGTCCAACAGTTTATGGCTCAAGAAGTTTATCACATTCCGGCTTTGTTGCCCCAGTCAATGGAAGCGCTCGGTTTGCGGCCCGGCGGCATTTACATAGACGCCACCCTCGGCGGGGGCGGCCATTCGCGTGCCATAGTGTCATCGCTCGGCGAGGTAGGCCACCTCTACTCGATTGACCAGGACTGCGAGGCCATAGCCCGCGTCACGGCTTCCGAGAGATTCACACCCGTCCACGGCAATTTCCGATATCTGGAAAACTACACCGACTACTTCGGCATCACAGGCCGCGTCGACGGCATCCTCGCCGATCTGGGTGTCTCGTTTCATCACTTCGACGACGCCTCACGCGGATTCTCGTTCCGCGCCGACGGCCCGCTTGACATGCGCATGAACCCCGCTGCAAAACGCACCGCCGCCGACATCGTGGCCACTGCCGACGAAGCAGAGCTTGCCCGACTGTTCAAAATCTACGGAGAAATCCGTCAGGCCGGACGCCTCGCCCGTGCGCTCGTAGCCGCACGGAGCACCGACCCAATCATCACGACCGCCCGTCTTGCCGAAGTGGCATCGAAATTTGTCAGTCCTGCACGTGAAAAAAAAGAGCTTGCACAGATATTTCAGTCCCTGCGCATAGCCGTCAACGGCGAAATGGAAGCCCTCGAGGCCTTTTTAGAGCAGACTGTAAGAGTGCTCCGTCCGGGCGGACGACTCGCCGTAATCACCTACCATTCGCTCGAAGACCGCATGGTGAAGAATTTCATGCGCACAGGCCGCACCGATGGCGAAGTGGAAAAAGACATCTTCGGACGCTCGGAGTCGCCGCTGCGCCCGCTGTCGTCAAAGGCCATAGTACCCGACGAATCTGAAATCGAATCCAATCCCCGCAGCCGCAGCGCAAAACTGCGTGTTGCAGTAAAAATCTCTCCCGACAATGAGTAAAATAATCAGCGCTATCGCCTCGGGCAGCCGTACGGTCATACAGGGCGACCTTGTGTCGAGCAAGTTCTTCAAGCAGCATTTCTTCCCCACGGCATTCGTGGTGCTTTCGTGCCTTGCAATCATCGCTCTCCGCTTCGAGTGCGTGACCAGTCAGAACACCATCGACAGTCTTAACAAGCAAATCAACGTGATGAGCACGGCCAAGCAGAAAGAGCGCTCGCATTACATGACCCTCACCCGCGAGTCGGCCATGCTTCACCTCGTGGATTCGCTCCACCTGGGTCTGACGATTCCCGACCGTCGTCCTGAAGTAGTAGACAACAGTCCCAAATTCTAACGCACCAACCGTATGGCCGCTCCCAAAAAGAAGAAAAAAGCCGACATAAAGACTAAAATCGACCAGGACTTCGTGGTGTCGCGTTTCGGCGTTATCTTTGTCATCACGTCACTGCTGGCGATTGCGATAGCATTCATGCTTGTGCGCACCACCGTAATCAAACGGGATGACTGGAACAGAATGGGTATTTCGTCGCTCAACAAATCGCGTGCCATTCCCTCGGCCCGAGGTGAGATTCTTGCCGCCGACGGGTCGATTCTCGCTACCAATCTGTACTACACGAACATAATGCTCGATTTGCGCACCGACGGTTTCAGAATCGCGGAGTTCGTCGACACCCTGCCCATGATTGTCGATTCGCTTGCCAAATACTGCCCCAAATACACCTCCAGAGAATGGATGGCAAAATTTCAGAAGCAGCTCGAAAAACCGAAATCGGAACGCACCCGCAATTTCGTCATTGCCAAAGGAGCACCCGACGAACTGCTGAGGCGCATAAAATCGTGGCCTTTCTACCGCAAATACACCTCGTCGAACAAATCGGGCCTCAAAGCCGACCCTATAATCAAACGCGACTATCCTTTCGGCAGCATGGCGCGCCTGAGCATAGGCCGTGTGGGCGTGACCGACACCGACCCCGAGGTTCACGGACGTTCGGGACTCGAATGCGCCCTCGACACTCTGCTCTTCGGCGTGCCGGGCGTGGAGCGGCGTGCCGTGAGCAACCGCGGCACAAAATATGTGGTCGACATTCCACCGCAGGACGGCTACGACGTGCTCACCACGATTGACATCACCATGCAGGACATACTCGAAGGAGAACTCGGACAGATGCTGGTCAACGCAAAGGCCGACTGGGGTTCAGCCATTCTCATGGAGGTGCAGACCGGCGACATAAAGGCCATGTCGAACCTTGAGCGCGACTCTACCTCGGCGACTCCGCGCTACATCGAAGCCCTCAACCGTTCGGTGCAGCGCTACGAGCCCGGTTCGGTAATGAAAGTGATGACTATGGCCGTGGCGCTCGAAAAGGGTTTTGCCAAACCCATCACCCGCACTTATCCCATAGGGCGTAGTTTCGCCTATCTGGGCAAGCGTCCCATTTCCGACACGCATTCACCGGCCTCGCTGCCGATAGAGAAGTTTATCGAATACTCGTCGAACATCGGCATGGTCAAGATGTCGATGCCGCACTACGACCACAACCCGGCACAGTTCCGCGAGGATTTGGCCGAACTCGGATTCTTCGACCGCCTCAACACCGGCATAGCGCGCGAGATACCGCCGTTCATTCCACGGGTGAAAAACAACGCCGGCGGCAAACTCGACCTTTCGCGTCAGGTATTCGGCTACTCGACAATGATTCCGCCGCTCTACACATGCGCTTTCTATAACGCCGTGGCCAACGACGGACGCTTCGTGCGCCCCAGGCTCGTAAAAGGCCTCCGTTCACCCGAAGGACTCGATTCGGTGATTCCCGTGAGCTATGTGCGCGAGCGCATGATGTCGTCGGAGAACGCCGCCATACTGCGCCGCATGATGCGCGGTGTGGTATGGGAACAGGGCGGAACGGCCAAACTGCTCAAGAGCAATGTGGTGGAAATAGCCGGCAAGACAGGTACCGTCAAAATAGCGCTTGAAGACAAACGCCCCCGCTTTGACAAAAACGGCAAGAAACTCGATTTGCCGCCTTTCAAAGGCGGATATCTCGAAGGCCACTACCGCGTGACATTCTGCGGTTTCTTTCCCTATGAGAATCCCAAATACACCTGCATAGTCGTAATCAGCGACCCCAAGGTGCCTTATCGCGGACCGGCGGTCTCCTCGGGCACAGTGCTCAAGAACGTGGCCCTGAAGATGCATGCCCGCGGCATGCTCGGACCCGACTCCACCCTAACTGCGGCTTCGGGTGCGCGTCACACCCCCACACTGTATTCGTCGTTCAACACAGCCCGCAACAATGTGCTCTGCTCGAGTCTTGGCATGGAGAAAGCCCGGGCCATACGCCATCCCTCGTCAACCCGCGCCGAATCCACAATCCCCGACGTGAAAGGCGTCAGCCTCCGCGAGGCCCTCGCCACCCTTGAGGCTGCCGGATATGCCGTGTCGTTCAAGGGAGTGGGATATGTATACGAACAGACGCCCGAAGCAGGCACGACAGCCGGGCCCGGTTCACGTGTAACCCTCTCATTACGTTCTAACTGATATGAATACCACTCAATATAACACCAGCCTCGACGCACTGCTCGACGCAATCGACATACGCGAGCTCCGGGGCGCCCTGCCTCCCGACACCGTCATCTCCGCAGTCACGGCCGACTCGCGTGCAGTCGGCGCAGGCTCGCTTTTCGTAGCCGTGCGCGGCGTCGCAGTCGACGGACATAAATTCATACCCAAGGCTATTGAAGCCGGTGCAAGCGTAATTGTAGCTGAAGAACTGCCCGACGGACTGCCCCAGAGAGTGCTCGGCGTATGCGTGACCGACAGCCGCGACGCCCTCGGACGCCTCGCATCCCGTTTTTTCGGCGACCCCTCGGAAGCGCTCACTCTCGTGGGCGTCACAGGCACAAACGGAAAGACGACCACCGCCACCCTGCTCTACGAAATGGCTCGCATGCGCGGTCTTAAGGCCGGACTGATTTCCACCGTAGCAAATATCGTTGTCGACGAGGCTGTTCCTGCCGAACATACCACCCCCGACCCGGTGATGCTCAACAGCCTGCTGCGACGCATGGTCGATGCCGGCTGCACTTTCGCAGCCATGGAGGTGAGCAGTCATGCCGCCGACCAGCACCGCATATCAGGCCTTACCTTCGCCGGAGGCATTTTCACCAACATAACACGCGACCACCTCGACTATCACAAAACTTTCGACAATTACCTCCGGGCCAAAAAGTCGTTCTTCGACATGTTGCCTCCGGAAGCCTTCGCCCTGACAAACATCGACGACCGCAACGGCGAGGTGATGCTGCAGAATACGCCGGCACAGCGACGTGCGACTTACTCAGTCCGTTCGCTGGCCGATTACACCGTACGGGTTGTCGAAGACCGTCTGGACGGCATGCTGCTCGAATTCAACGGTCATCCGGTGGAAACCATGTTCGTAGGCCGCTTCAACGCTTCCAACCTCGCCGCCGTTTATGGCGCGGCGTCGCTCTTAAGCGTTCCGCAGGATGAGCTCGACGTGCTCATGAGCCGCCTCACTCCCGTGGCAGGCCGCTTCCAGCCCTTCCGGTCGGCAAACGGCATCACTGCCATAGTCGACTATGCCCATACTCCCGACGCACTGGTCAATGTACTCGAAACATTACGCGAAGTCGGACAGGACGCACGTATAATCACCGTATGCGGCGCAGGCGGCGACCGCGACAAAGGCAAACGTCCGCAAATGGCACATGCGGCCGCAGGACTCTCCGATTTGCTGATTCTTACATCGGACAATCCGCGTTCGGAATGTCCCGAAGACATACTCGCCGACATGCAGGCAGGCCTCACGCCGGATGAAAAAGAACGTACAGAGACTGTGGTCGACCGGCGCGAGGCCATCCGCCGGGCCGTAGCCGCTGCCAATCCCGGCGACGTGATTCTCATCGCAGGCAAAGGGCATGAAACCACTCAGACAATCGGTGCCGAGGTATTCCATTTCGACGACCGCGAAGAAGTCCGCAAGGCTTTGGGCCTTGACTAAACCCACTCACGCTAATTAACGACAGATGCTATACTATCTATCAACACTGCTGCAAGACACGGCGCTGCCCGGCACACGCCTGATGACATACATCACATTCAGGTCAGGCGCGGCCTTTGTGCTCGCCCTGCTCATGGCCATCTTCGTAGGCCGCAGCATCATCAACCGTCTTCAAAAAAGGCAAATCGGAGAAATTATCCGCGACCTCGACCTCGAAGGCCAGCTCAAGAAAAAAGGCACACCCACAATGGGCGGAGTCATCATCATCGCCGCCATTCTCGTACCATGCCTGCTGGTGGGCAACCTCAGCAACATCTACATGCTGCTGATGCTTCTCTCCACCGTATGGCTTGGTCTTCTGGGCCTCACCGATGACTATCTCAAGCTCCACAAGCACAATAAAGACGGCATGAAAGGCAAGTACAAAATCATCGGTCAAGTGCTGCTCGCTCTCGTCATAGCCGTGACGATGTACGCGAGCCCGGGCATGGGAATTGTGGAGAACAACGAAATCATCAGCGTCGAGACAAACCGGGTGGAGGATGTAGTATATGAGTCGGAATCGGTCAAATCGCCCCAGACCACAATACCCTTTGTAAAAAACAATAACTTCAACTACGCATGGCTCACGGCTTTCTTAGGCTCACATGCCGAAGCCGGTGGATGGATTGTATTTTTCCTCATAGTTATTTTCCTCGTTACGGCGACGAGCAACGGCGCCAACCTCAACGACGGCCTCGACGGCATGACAGCCGGTCTGTCGGCAATAGCCGGTGTAGCGCTCGCGGTAATGGCATACCTGGGGGGCAACATCATATATTCTTCATATCTTAATATAATGTATGTGCCCGGCAGCGAGGAACTGGTGGTATATATGGCGGCTTTCATAGGCGCGCTCATCGGCTTCCTGTGGTACAATGCCTCACCGGCTCAGGTATTCATGGGCGACACAGGCTCGCTGATGCTCGGCGGCGTGATTGCCGTGTTCGCGATTCTCATCCGCAAGGAGCTGCTGCTGCCCATACTCTGCGCACTCTTTTATATAGAGGATTTGTCGGTGATTCTTCAGGTGGCGTATTTCAAGCGCACGGGCGGCAAACGCATCTTCAAGATGACTCCCCTGCACCACCACTTCCAGAAGGACGCAGGCACCGTGCAGGCAATCATACAGCGGCCTGTGCGTGCCATTGCCGAACAGAAAATAGTGACACGTTTCTGGATTATCGGCATTATTCTTGCAGCCGTCACTTTCGTAACTCTCAAAATTCGCTAAGATTTCAGATTCTCAACCGGTATATATAATATGAATAACAATCAGCAGACACGTCGCCGTATAGTAGTACTCGGAGCCGGCGAAAGCGGCTACGGCGCAGCGGTCCTCGCCAAAGACAAAGGTATGGATGTTTTCCTGAGCGACTGCGGCGCCATAGCACCGAAATACAGCGAGAAACTGACTGCCGAGGGCATAGCCTTCGAAGAAGGGCATCATAGCCTCGACAAAATTCTCAGCGCCGACGAGATTGTAAAAAGTCCCGGCATACCGCTCGACGCGCCCGTGATTAAGGCGGCACGCGAGAAAAACATTCCTATAATCAGCGAAATAGAGCTCGCCGGACGCTACACCGACGCAAAAATGGTATGTATCACCGGTTCAAACGGCAAGACTACCACGACGATGCTCATACATCACATACTCACCCATGCCGGAATCGACGCATCGCTCGCCGGCAACATAGGCCGCAGCCTCGCCTATCAGGTGGCGCGCGAGCCCCACAAGGTGTATGTGGTAGAACTCAGTTCATTTCAGCTCGACAACATGTACGACTTCAAGGCTAATATCGCCGTGATGCTCAACATAACTCCCGACCACCTCGACCGCTACGGCTACAAGATGCAGAATTATGTGAACGCAAAATTCCGTATCCTGCAGAACATGACATCCACCGACACGTTCATCTTCTGGAAAGATGACCCCGTGATTACGAAACAGCTGCAGAGCATCGCCACCGAGGCCCGTATGCTCCCCTTCTCCGAGCATCAGGAGGAAGGCTCCGACGCGTATATCGATGCCGAGAACGACCTGATTTTCAACACTCCCGGCACATGCATGTCGATGCCTCGTGCCGATTTGGCCCTCAACGGCCTGCACAACGTGTTCAACTCCATGGCCGCCGGCCTCTCGGCCTGTGTATGCTGCGTGACAAAAGACGCAATCCGCGAAGCCCTTTCCGACTTCAGCGGCGTGGAACACCGTCTTGAATTTGTCCGTGACCTCGACGGCGTGCGCTGGCTCAACGACTCCAAGGCAACCAATGTGAATTCGTGCTACTATGCCCTCGAATCGATGACCACACCCACCGTGCTGATACTCGGCGGCAAGGACAAGGGCAACGACTACAGCGAAATTCTGCCGCTCGTAAAAGAAAAAGTGACGGCTATAGTGGCCATGGGCAAGGACAACGCCAAAATCATGGAGTTCTTCGGCCCTCACATGGCACAGATGGCCGACACCCACTCGCTCGCCGATGCAATTGAAGCCTGCCGCAAGTTCGCACGTCCGGGCGACACCGTGCTTCTCTCGCCCTGCTGCGCGTCGTTCGACCTCTTCAGGAGCTACGAAGACCGCGGCACACAGTTCAAGGACGCAGTACGCGCCCTCAAGAATTCTGACAATTAACCTTCACTCCCTATGGACGAAACACTCTCCCTCTCTCAGGAATCCGTTGAGAATCCCGCTGCCGACGCAGCGGCCGTACCGGCGCGCAAAGTACGCACCGACCACCACCTCTGGGGCACCTACATACTGCTCGTCATCGTCGCCGTCATCGAACTCTTCTCCGCCTCCATACAGGAAGTGAGCGACGGCAGCATCTTCCGTCCCGTTCTGCGTCACGGCATGTTCCTGGCCTCCGGCCTCGTATTCATGCTCATACTGCAAATGATACATTACCGCAAGATTTTCAACGCCATACCTTATTTCGTGGCGCTGTGTCTCATAGCGATGCTCGCGGTGCGCGTTGTCGGCACTGAGGTCAACGGCGCAATGCGAGCCATAACAATCGGCGGCATACAGTTTCTGCCGTCCGAGTTCATGAAACTCGGCGCAGCCCTCGGCATGGCATGGATTCTGGCGAAAAACCGCGTAAAGGACCGCCGCGACATAACCACACGCGGCACCGTGATGTGCGTGGGCTTCATGGGCATATGCGCTCTGCTGCTGTTCAGCCAGGGCCTGTCGAATACGATAGTCGTTGTGGCCATTTCCCTGTCCATGATGCTCATCGGCGGCATGAGCATGAAAAAATTCATGCTGGTACTCGCCGTGTGCGCTGTCGCCGGCGTGATTGCCATTGGCCTCAAGACTGCCATAAAGCACGACGTTAAGCTCACGCCGCAGCAGGAGCGAGTGCTCGAACTCAACAAAGAGACAATCGAGGGGCGTGCCGACGGCCGAGGCAATGTGTGGCGCGAACGCTTCCTGCACCACTTCCGCCCGAACAAAGAACTTGAGCCGTTCTCGGTGAAGCACCAGCAGGAACAGCTGAGCTATATCGCTCAGGCCCACGGCGGCCTGTGGGGCGTAGGCATCGGCCAGTCGCGCGAAAACGCCCGTCTGCCGCTTGCCTTCTCGGATTATATATTCGCCATAATCATTGAGGAACTGGGGCTCTTCGTGGGCCTGATTATCCTCACGTGCTACATGTGGATTCTCGGCCGCAGCGCCAAACTTACCACACGCTTCAAGCAGACGATGCCGGGCATGCTCGTCATGGGATGCGCTTTCGTCATAGTATTTCAGGCACTGTACCACATGGCGATTGTCTCGGGCGTATTCCCCGTATCGGGACAGCCGCTTCCTCTGATTTCGAAAGGCGGCATCTCAGTATGGGCCACATCTCTGGCATTCGGCGTGATGCTCAGCGCCGCACGCCACGCCGTGCGCATCACCGACACCAAGGCTGACCAGCGCAAAGAGACAGAAAGTCTGCCTGAAGACGCACGTGCGGAAAACCCGATGCTCAGTTCAAGCGTTCAAAATGAAAACACATCATCAAATGACTGACAACAGACAGAACCCGGCACCGCGTACAGACGCATGCGGCGAGACACGTCCGCTGCGTGTTCTCATCAGCGGAGGCGGCACTGGCGGACACATATTTCCGGCGCTATCAATCGCCAATGCCATAGAACGAGAGATGCCCGGCACAGAAATACTCTTTGTCGGCGCGGAAAACCGCATGGAGATGAAACGCGTACCCGACGCAGGCTATGAAATCATCGGTCTTCCGGTGGCCGGATTCGACCGCAAGCATCTGTGGCGCAATTTCGGGGTGCTCCTGAAGCTGTGGAAAAGCCTGCGGCTCGCACGCCGTGTCGTACGTACTTTCAAGCCCGACATCGCAATCGGCGTAGGCGGTTATGCAAGCGGCCCTACCCTGAAAACAGCCCAGCGCGCCGGAGTACCCACCCTGCTGCAGGAGCAGAATTCCTATGCAGGCGTCACAAACAAACTGCTTGCCGCCAAGGCCAAGGCGATATGCGTCGCATATCCCGGCATGGAGCGCTTCTTCCCCTCCGACCGGATAGTAATGACGGGCAACCCCGTGCGTAAAGCCATTCTCGAGCCCGGTGTGTCGCAGAGCGAGGCGAAAGAAAAACTCGGATTCAAGCCCGACAAAGCGCTTGTGCTTGTTACGGGAGGCAGTCTGGGAGCGGGCACTCT
Source organism: uncultured Muribaculaceae bacterium (assembly GCA_910587355.1). Lineage (GTDB taxonomy): Bacteria > Bacteroidota > Bacteroidia > Bacteroidales > Muribaculaceae > CAG-873. Next base: position 42,903 of record CAJUKF010000004.1, on the reverse strand, counting down.
CAATAACGTAATGCTCAAGGTCATCGCCGACGGCAGTGCTGCAAAAGTCGACTTCCAGATACTCTGGCAGTGCGGCGGCGCGCACATAGACCGTTGTCGGGAAGCCGTAGGAGACCAATTGCCGGAAAACGTCATACTCACCGACTTTGTGAGCGATATGGCCGTAGCCTACCGTGCAGCCGATTTGGTTGTGGCACGCGCCGGAGCCGGCACCATCAGCGAGCTCGAGCTGCTGGGCAAGCCGTCGATACTCGTACCGTCGCCCAATGTGGCCGAAGACCATCAGCGGCACAACGCCGAAGCCCTCGCCGACCGCGGAGCCGCCGATATGGTGCTGGATGCAGATGCCGCCGAACGGCTTTGGACCGACATACAGACCATTGTCGAGAATCCGGACACACTGCAGCTTCTATCCGAAAACATATCGAAACTCGCCTTACACGACAGCGACAAGCTGATTGTCGGACAAGTACGCAAAATAGTCGGCCGATAACATATCCGGCCCGCATGTCATCATCACTTCTGAACCAATGGAAATAAAAGATATAAAGCGTGTTTACTTCGTAGGCATAGGCGGCATAGGCATGGCGGCTCTCGCGCGTTACTTCATGTCGTTGGGGCTGCCTGTGGCCGGATACGACCGCACACCCTCGCACCTCACCGACGAACTTGCCGCCGAAGGCGCAAAAATCAGCTTCGACGATGCAATGGCAGCAGTTTCGGAACCGTTCCGCGAAGCTGACGGCACACTTGTGGTATATACGCCGGCCGTCCCTGACACAAACGTGCCGCTCTCTTTCTTCCGCATGAACGGATTCGAGGTGCGCAAACGCGCATACGTGCTCGGACAAGTCACACGCAACAGCAAGGGGCTCTGCTTCTCGGGCACCCACGGCAAGACCACCACATCGTCAATGGCGGCGCATGTGCTCCACTGCGGTCCTGTAGGTTGCAACGCTTTTCTCGGCGGCATTCTCAAAGGCTACGACAGCAACCTCATGCTCAGTGCCACATCGCCTTACAGCGTGATTGAAGCCGACGAATTCGACCGCTCGTTCCACCAGCTCACGCCATACATAGCGGTAGTCAACGCCACCGACCCTGACCATCTCGACATTTACGGCACCGAAGAGGCTTACCTCGATAGCTTCGCACATTTCACCGAACTGATTCGTCCCGACGGATTTCTGATTGTGCATACGGGACTCAAACTCGTACCCCGTCCGCCCGAAGGCGTGCGCACCTATACATTCAGCCGAACAGAAGGCGATTTCCATGCCGAGAACATCCGCACCGGCAACGGCACGATTGTATTCGATTTCGTATATCCCGGCGGTAAAATCACCGATATCGAGCTCGGTGTGCCCGTAGAGATAAACATAGACAACGCTGTGGCCGCACTCGCAGCCGTATGGCTCACAGGCACACTCACCCCCGAACTCGCGCGCAAGGCCATAAGTACATATCCGGGCGTAGAGCGCCGCTTCGAGTTTCATCTTAAAGAAAAAGGCCCTGACGGACGCGTCATCATTGATGACTATGCGCATCACCCCGACGAACTCAAAAGCTCTATCCGCTCCGTGCGCGCACTGTATCCCGGGCGCCGGCTTACCGTGGCCTTTCAGCCGCACCTCTATACGCGCACACGTGATTTCGCTCCCGAGTTTGCCGAAGCTTTATCGCTCGCCGACGAAGTGATACTCACCGACATCTATCCGGCGCGCGAGGCGCCGATTCCGGGAGTGACATCAAAAATCATCTTCGATGACATCAAAAACGATGACAAAATCATGATTTCAAAAGAAGATTTTGTGAATACGATGAAAAATCGTAAATTTGAAGTCCTTTTGACACTCGGGGCAGGCAATCTAAGCCTTGAAGTTCCTCGGCTTATAAAAGAATTATGATAAACAGAAAGTCCATACTGATGTGCGCACTTACGCTGCTGATGCTCGCGTATTTCGGTTTTGCACTCACACTTTCGGCACGGCTGTCGAAAGGGCGCCTTCTTACGGGTATGGACATAGTTCTGGATACACCGTCATCTCAATTCGTAAGCAAAGCCGACGTACTGGCCGAGTCTGGCATCGACCCCGACACCTTGTCGCGCATAAAAATCGATGGATTCGATTTACGCGCCCTTGAAATGCGACTGCGCGCCTCCGACAAACTGCAGGATGCAAACGCCACCGTGCATGCCAACGGACGCCTCTGCATCTCCGTGAAACCAATGCAGCCGGTGGCACGTGTATTCGACCCCGCAGAACCTTCATACTATATCAACGCCACCGGCAAACGCATATCCGCAGAACTCCGCTACCATATCGATGTCCCGGTACTTGTAGGCTCTTTCGACTCGGTCTATCCGGCCAAACGCCTTCTGCCGCTGCTCGACTATATAGCATCGCACCCCGTAGCCGGAGCCATGGTGTCGACAGTGACCCAGCAACCCAACGGCAACATCATTCTCGTGCCGTCAATCGTCGGCCATGTGGTGGATTTCGGCGATACTTCGCGCGTAGCCGAAAAATTTGCCATGCTGCGAGATTTTTACCGCTATGTGGCACCCGTCAAAGGCTGGGAAAAATACGACACCATATCGGTGGCATGGCGACGTCAAGTTGTGGCCACCCGTCGCGACAAAACCGTGGCCCCCATACCGCTTCCCACAGAGGAGGAGATGACGGGCTCACTCGATATCGACGGCAACGAACCCGAATTGCAGGTGTCATTCGACAGCGAATTCTCCAACGGCAGCCTACAGCCCGATTCCGTGGCGAAAACACTCAATCTTGTAAAGAACAATCCGGCCAAGAAAACTCCTCAGAAGCCGAAAAGCAACTCAAAGCACCATAATTCTAAGAAACACGCCTGATATACCCCTCTTTCCTTAACAACAAACCAAACCCCGACCTACGCATGGAAGCAAGAACAGTAGTCGCAATAGAAATCGCATCCTCCAAAATAAAAGGCGGCATTGCGTCAGTCGATTCCGACGGACGCGTCACCGTGCTCGCCATTGAAGAAATACAAGGCACAAACAATGTGCGTTATGGCCGCGTACAGAATATTCGCGAAGTGGAAGGAATGGTCAACGAAATCATCCGAAAGCTCCAGAAGTCGCCCGCCATAGCACCCGCCACAGTTTCGGCTATTGCTATCGGGTTCGGAGGTCGTTCGCTTGAGGCCGTCCCCGTCAAGGCTGCTCTTAAATTCCCTAATGATTCTGAAATCACCGACCAGCATGTAGAAAGGCTCAAATACGAAGCCATGCGGGATTTCACTGGAGAGAAGGAAATCGTCGGTACGCTTCCGCGGGTGTTCTCGGTCAACGGTGTCAGCGTTCCTAAAGCCGTAGGCACATATGCCGACAGCCTTAAGGGCGAATTCATGCTTGTGACATGCGGCCGGGAGACAATGAAGAATCTCCACCGGTTAAAAATCGAAGGTATCCCAGAGGATGACATCAGGTATATTCTGCGTCCTACTGCCGTGGCCGACCTCATTCTCACTTCCGACGAACGCGAACTCGGATGTGCTCTGGTGGACTTCGGCGCCGAGACAACAACCGTATCGGTTTACAAAGACGGCACCATGGCTTTTCTGTGCACAATCCCCATGGGCTCACGCCTGATTACCCTCGACCTCATGACCGGTCTTGGAATCACCGAGGACTCGGCTGAGACATACAAACTTACCCTCGGCACTCTTGCCGACGAACCGGCACAGAACGCCAACCCCAATGCCGAAGAAGTGAACGGATATGTGCGTGCCCGCGCCGGTGAAATCGCAGCCAACATACTCAACCAGATTGAACGTTCCGGGATGCAGGCCGACTCGCTGTCGAAAATTGTACTCACCGGCGGAGGTTCAAAACTGCCTGAATTTGCTGCCGAACTCGGCCAGCAGTGCAAACTTCCGGTGCGCATTGCCGAAATGCCCGGAGGCATACTCTTCCGCATCGCCGGCCGCAACAATGCCGACAACATCGACATTGTCGCGCTTCTCGAGGCCGCAGCACGTCTGCCTTACTTCAATTGTATCGAACAACCGCACGCAAGTGTGATTGAGACACCTGCGGATATTCTCAATATAGGCGAAAACGATACCGAACCGATTAAAGAAACGCCACGAGCCGTCGACAATCCTGTGGTGGAGACAGTAAAAACCAAACCGGCATACGCTGCTCCCGCACGCCGTCCCATCGAAGAAGACGATGAAGACCTCCTCGATGACGACCCGGAAGATGAATACGACGAGCCCGGAGAACGTCCGGCAAAAAAGCGTAAGGAGGGTCGCCGCGGCCTCTTCGGCCTCGGACGCAACGAGCCTGTTGAACCTGTTGAGGAAGATGACGACACGTCCGAGGACGGTTATGACGAGGGAGCGGACGACACCACCGATGACCCCGACCACTACAAGCGCACTACCGGCATGATTCAGGAAATCGGCCGCAAATTCGTCGATATATTCAAGAAAAACACTTCGTCGGACAATGACGACGATGACCTCTGAGTCACTCCCTTCTATTTTTTCTGCTAATCTCCGAGATTTAATAAAAAACACTCTCCTTTATATATACAGCACATGGAAGAACCCGAAGACCCCCAACTGATAGAAAAATATCATAACAACTATACCGCACCCACACCTGAAACACCCACAATCATTGCCATGGGTGTCGGCGGAGGCGGATGCAACGCCGTAGCTTATATGCACAGCCAAGGTGTCAAAGGCGTCGACTTCGTAGTGCTGAACACCGACCGACAGGCTCTCGACCCTATTCCCGTGGCCACGAAAGTGCTGCTCGGTCCGGAAACATGCGGCGGTCTCGGAGCCGGAGGTAAAGCCGAAGTAGGCGAGAAGGCTGCCCTCGAAAGCGTGCCCGAAATCGAGAAAATACTCACATCGAACGTCAAAATGGTGTTTGTCACCGCCGGTATGGGCGGAGGCACGGGCACCGGCGGCGCACCTGTGGTTGCAGGGGTTGCCAAGAAAAAAGGCATTCTTACAGTAGGCATCGTCACGATACCCTTCTTTTTCGAGGGTATCAACAAAATCTCAAGCGCGATAGAAGGCGCGGCACACATGCAGAAAAATGTCGATGCGATGCTTGTCATCAACAACGACCGCCTCGGCACAATCTATCCAGACCTTGACTGGGACGTTGCTTTCACCAAGGCCGATGACATACTTACCACAGCAGCACGCACCATTTCCGACATGGTGACAACTCTCGCCAATATCAACATTGATATGCGCGACGTAGACACATGTCTGCGCGACGGCCGCACCGCCCTCATATCGGTGGGCTACGGCGAAGGCGAACGCGGACAGCGTATGTCGCAGGCTATAAAGAACGCCCTCCACTCGCCGCTGCTCTGCGACACTGATATCATGTCGGCCAAGGAACTGCTCTTCGCCTTCTATATCTCCCACGACATCAACCCTCCCTTCAAAGTGACCGAAGCCTCCGAGGCAAACCGCCTTGTGGAGGAAATCAACAAAACGGTACACATCAAATTCGGCTGGGGCTACGACGACACCCTCGGCAACAAAATCAAATTCACCATTCTGGCCTCGGGCTTCGATGTTTCCGTAGAGACCGGTGGTTCCCGTGTAGAAGTGATTGAAGGACGCACCGACGAAAAGCCTGACAAAGAAAAGCACGTCGACAACCGCATAGCCGCTGCTTACGGCAAAGACAAAATAGAGGATTTCACACGCCGGCAGGAGACACAGAACTACTTCATTCTCACTCCCGAACAGCTCGACAGCGACGAGATGATAGAAATCGTGGAAAAATCGCCTGCCTTCAAGCGCGACAAACGCCGTGCCACAGGCATACGACGCGATATCACCGAACTCGCCGAAGCAGCCAAAGCCGCCTCTCAGAAAGAGCAGAAGCGCCCCGGCAACCAGATTTTCTTCTCTACCGATGACAAATAAAAAACTCAATCTTGTAGTGTCGTCCGGCGCCGGCATCAGCGCCGAGAGCGGCATCTCCACATTTCGCGACGCAGGCGGCCTATGGGAGAATTATCCGGTGATGGATGTTGCAAGCGCCGAAGGTTTCAGCCGCAATCCGAGGCTTGTCCATCAGTTCTACAACGAACGCCGTAAAGCGCTCGGCCTTGTCGTCCCCAACCGTGCACACGAAATACTCCATGAACTCGAAGAGTTTTTCAACGTCTACGTCATCACGCAGAATGTCGATGACCTCCATGAGCGCGCCGGCTCCACAAACGTGCTTCATCTCCATGGTGAACTCATGAAGATGCGCGCCATCGACAATCCGTCGTTCATCCGACCGCTGCCGTCGTACGACTCCACCACATCGGTCGACACGGTTGTCGAGGGGCACCATATGCGGCCGCACATAGTTTTCTTTCAGGAAGCCGTGCCCATGTTCGAGCCCGCCACCGAAATTGTGGAGAAAGCCGACATATTCGTTATCATCGGCACAAGTCTTGTGGTCTATCCGGCAGCCGCACTCGTACGCTACGTCCGCCCCGGCGTACCCGTATACTACATCGACCCTAATCCCGTCACTAACGTTCCGGCTGGAGTCCATGTGATTCGGGCCAAAGCCACCGAGGGCATGGCACAACTCGCCGAAATTCTCAAAGGAAGACTGAAAGCATAAATTATAATTGTCTTTAAACAACCCTGTCCAAATCATGAAACACATAGCATCTCTCCTGGCTGCTCTGGTGTGTTGTCTGTCGGTCTTCGCGGCAGAAGAGAAGCCCGAGAAACCCTGGCGATATGTCAACGGAGAACAACTGCGCATAATCAACAAGGGCTTCAACGATACCGAGCGCACCTATTCGCGTCTGCCGCTGGCGCTCAAAGACAGCGTTCGCCCCGATTTGTGGGACCGGCAGCAATGCTCGGCAGGCATCGGCATACGCTTTGCCACAAACTCTTCACGCATCGGCACGCGCTACCAGCTGTGGGCCGACGGCCATATGCTCCATGAAGCCGACACAGGCCTCAAAGGCTCCGATTTGTATATTCTCGAAGGCGACTCGGCATGGCGTCATGTAAACACCAACCGTCCGAAAGTAAACAATAAGGAAGAAAAAATCTGCGAAGCCACATACGTGAGCAACCTCGACACCACCCGCATGACAGAGTACATGATTTATCTGCCTCTCTACGACGGCGTGATGAATTTCGAGGTGAAAATCGACAGCACAGCCGCAATCACCCCCGGTGACTACTCTAAAATAAACAAAGACCGCCGCATAGTGGCTTACGGCACCAGCATTCTTCAGGGTGGCTGTGCATCGCGCACAGGCATGGCAAGCACAAACATACTCTCGCGGATGCTCGATGCGGAAATAATCAACCTCGGTTTCAGCGGAGAGGGAAAAATGGACTCCGTCATGGCTCGTGCCATGGCACGGATTCCCGATGTGGATGTCTATCTGCTCGACCCCGTGCCCAACTGCACGGAGATGATGTGCGACACACTCACATACGGTTTTGTAAAGATACTGCGTGACCTCAGGCCCGACGTACCCATTGTAATGGTCGAAGGTCCGATTTATCCGTATGCACGCTATGATTCCTTCTTCCGCAACTATCTGCCGGCAAAAAACAGGGCTTACCGCCGCAACTACGAGAAGCTGAAAGCCGAGCGGCCCGACAATCTCTATTATGTGGACTCGGTCAATCTTGACGGCGTGGAAGATGACGGCACCGTAGACGGCATACATCTCACCGACCTCGGATTCAAATACTACGCCGAAAAACTGTATCCAGTCCTGGCCCCTCTGCTTGACCTCAACGCTTCGGAAAAACGCAAGACGGGTAAATAAACACGGCAGTAGTAAACCACTCATCCAATTCACAATGAGAGATAATAAAGTGCTGACATGGCTGAAGCGAATCTTCACGCTCAAAACCTTAGAAGTCATTTTGGCTATAGGCGCCATAGTCATCGCCTATTACCAGTTTGTATACCAGCGCGGAGGTGAACTGACTATTGTCTACGGTTCGGAAAATGTCGAGAACAACGGCACCCAGTATCTGGTCATCTGTACAGATACTCCCGACAGCGACTTCAACGGTTTGCCTCTCTCTCCTGAATTCATCAATGCAAGCGAACACTCTGTCCGCGAATTTCAGCTACAATACCGTATAAAGGCAGAAGGGCTGGAACTACAGCCTACAATAAACTATCGAATTGTCCCGGACAACGGCTACATAGCACTCCGTTATCTCGATAACATCATCTATTCATACTCGGCTGCAGATGTTCCCATAGGAAGTGTCACTCTCACTTCCGACTTTGCCACATGCGATGTGTACGCCCGTGCGACCTACGATGGGGCCAAAAGGCCGTTTGAGTATACTGTTTCGACAAGCTTCGTGGTAATTCCTCGTCCGGCCGATGAGAAAACCGACCATTGGATTGCCCGATGCAAACAGAAAATAGCGTCTGCTGTCAAAGCGAGCACGTTCAATATTTTCTATATTTCAGGCAACGAAAGGCAGTTTGTATCATGCGTCAATATTGCCTCACTTAACAGCGAGCCTCAGGGAGACCCCATCGAAAATAAAACATCCGAACCCGCAACAGCCCCGGCACCGGGCGAAAAAGCTATTTCACAGGCGCCAGTTGCTGTTCCTGACGACAGTACTATTATCAAAGAAGTTGTCACCATCACCAATGAGCAGGGTGACGAGGGCGTAGAACTCTATTTTAATCCTATTGACAAGCCGGCAGACCTTGTACTTGCTATTGAAACAACCGACAGGAAAAGCAATGCCAAATCCTACAGTTCAAAATATATTGGTATTAATCCGGAAGTTGAATCTTACCGTTTCCTGACCGAGGGCAAGAACACTCGCTTTGCCGGAATCTGCCAAGAAGACCCCGAGCTACAACGCAACATCAGACACATAGGCGACGGGATTTATAAGAATTTCTCGAACACCCCTGTCGTCATGACGGCCAGATTCAATGACGAGAGTTACTTTATCTATATAAAGCCCTGGGGAACTAATTACTTCTACGGGAAACCGGCGGCAGAAGGAATAAGCGACCTCCACTTCTACCATTTCCCAGACTCCAGAAGTTGGGGCGACAAAGTAACGGACAGCGCCGGCTTTGTATGGACTGTGGTTGTTTTCTTCATCCTTTTGGGCATTGCGGTTTGCATTTGCGCCATTGCTTTCGAAGAAAAACTGTCGGGAAAGATTAAATGGTTCTGTTTTGGATTAGTAATGATTCTGATTCCGGCCCTGATTGCCTACAACAGATTCTGGTAATCAGATACAGTATTTTTAATATAAATATCGTACCTTTGCACCTCGGTACAAAGTATTATATAAAACAGTAAACAAGCAAGCAAAGATATGTCCAACTGGTTTGAATGTAAAGTACGCTACGATAAACTCCAGGAAAACGGAGCTGCAAAGAAGGTCAACGAACCCTACCTTGTAGACGCTCTCAGCTTCACCGAAGCCGAAGCCCGCATCACCGAAGAGCAGACACCCTTCATCTCGGGTGAGTTCACAGTGTCGGCAATCAAGTCTACAAAAATAGCCGAAATTTTCTGGGACGAGACCGGCGACCGCTGGTATCTGGTGAAAGTTGCTTTCATCACGATTGACGAAAAAACAGCTGCCGAAAAGCGTTCAATTTCACAGATTCTGGTGCAGGCAGCCAACTTCCGCCACGCTCTCGAACGCTTCGAGGAAGGCATGAAAGGCACTATGGCCGACTACGAAATCGTGTCTATCAACGAGACGCCGATTATGGACGTCTACAAAATGAAAGTTGTAGAATAAAACCATGTCGGGCATAAGCACGGCACTCGGCGAAATCCGCTCCACCCTTCCGCAAGGCGTGGAGCTTGTCGCCGTAAGCAAATTTCATCCGGCCGACGCGGTACGCGAGGCCTATGATGCCGGACAGCGTATTTTCGGTGAAAGCCGCATCAATGAGCTATGCGACAAAATCACGGCGCTTCCTGACGACATACAGTGGCACTTTATAGGTCATCTGCAGACCAATAAGGTGCGCCGCCTCGTAGGCACGCGCCGGATAGCCTTAATCGAAAGCATAGATTCCGAGCGGCTTCTGCGCCTTGTCGACGAAGAGTCGGCCCGCGCAGGCATCGTATCGCGCGTGCTGCTTCAGGTTCATGTAGCCCGGGAAGAAACGAAATTCGGTTTTCTGCCCGATGAAATGCTCGACTTCTTCCGACGCAGAGCTTTCGACTCGCTCAAAGCCACTCACATCTGCGGCATCATGGGCATGGCATCGAACACTGACGACACCACGCGCGTAGCCGCCGACTTCAGGCTCATAGCCGACATCAAGAAACAAATCGACGCTCTCTGCCCAGACTTGCGGGGCTTCGACATACTCTCGATGGGCATGAGCCACGATTATCAGCTTGCTGTCGAGGCAGGCTCCACACACGTACGCATAGGCACAGCGATTTTCGGCGAGAGACGCTGAGCGTGCCGTTTTTATCTGTAACTGCGCTAAGGGTTTCCGCGCAGTATAAAATTTCAACTGATATTTATGAGACATCTTATTCCGGCTCTTGCCGCCCTTATCCTCTCTGCCGGCACCGCTGCCGCAGAGGGTTATCAAATCAATTCCCTCTCGGCCCGTCAAATCGGCATGGGACACACCGGCATCGCTCAGAAGCTCGGTGCCGAAAGCATGTTTTTCAATCCTGCCGGCATGGCGTTCATGCACCACACTCTCGACCTCTCGGGCTCGTTCACAGCTATAAGCGCACACTGCACGGCCACTGTCGACGGCAAGGACTACAAAACCGACAATGACATAGCCACTCCTCTGGGCGTACACGCCGCCTTCTCGATTTACAACAATCTCAAGGCAGGGCTTTCACTCTACACTCCCTACGGCTCGTCAATCAACTGGACCGACAACTGGCCCGGCGCCGTACTCAACCAGAACGTAAAACTCAAGACATTCACCCTCCAGCCCACTATCGCATGGGCCATCACGCCGAAACTCTCAATCGGCGCCGGCGCCATGATTACATGGGGCAACGTCGACCTCAACAAGGGTCTCGTATCGGCAGCGACTACCGACCGCGCGCTCGGTCTTCTCAAACAACTCGGACAAGTGCCGCCCGAGACACCTGCATTCGGCAATACCACTCCCGCATCAGTAAATCTGCAAGGCAACGCAAACATAAGCGTAGGTCTCAATATAGGCGCCATGTATGACGTAACCGACCGAATCACACTCGGAGCCTCGTTCCGCACAAAAATGATGATGAAGGTCGATGCCGGCAGCGCATACGTACGATATGCCAACTCTCTTACCGAGCAACTTCTCGGCTCAAGCCTCGGGCTGATTAACGAAGCGAATTTCAAAGCCGAGATGCCTTGTCCGTGGGTATTTGGTCTCGGCATCAGCTATAAGCCGGCAGACCGGCTGCTGCTCGCCTTCGACGCACGCCTCACGGGCTGGAACGCATACAAAAGCCTCGACATCGAGTTCCTTTCGGAGCAGCTCACCGGATACAACCAGCATATCACCAAGAATTACAGCAACTCATGGTGCTATTCGCTCGGCGCCCAATATGCACTCACCGACCGATTTGATATCCGTGCCGGCCTGATGATTGACACATCGCCGATTGACAAGGAATATTACAATCCCGAGACTCCCGGCACCACAAAAATCGAGCCCACCGTAGGCTTCTCATTCCGTCCTTACAAAAATCTCTCGATAGATTTCGGTTTCATGTACATCGAAGGCCTGCGTGTGAAAAACGCCTCCTGCACCTACGACGATGTTCTCGGCAGCACTGTCATCGGCATGCTCACCCAGGCCGGATATCCTCAGCAGACGATTGACCAGATGGGCTTCAAGACGCAACAGACATTTACAGCCGACTACAAGCTACACGCGTTCTCGCCCTCTATCGGCGTAAGCTACAGTTTCTGAAACGACTTTTTCGGGAGATAGTTGTTATTCTTAAAACGACACGTTTCACCTCGCTCTTATGAAACCAAATATCGGGTCACGTATCTACGAATTCATAGTAAGCTACTTCTCGCTGTCGGGCCAGCTGGTATCGCAGCAGGAAGCAGAGGCAAACATACGCGAGGGAGTGTCGTTCAAAGGCACGAATATCCTCATTCTGATTCTCGCCATTCTTATTGCCTCTCTCGGACTTAACACAAATTCCACAGCGGTGATTATAGGCGCCATGCTTATATCACCGCTTATGGGGCCTATTATCGGGATAGGGCTGGGCGTAGGAATACATGACTTCGATTTGCTCAAACGCTGTCTGCGCAATCTTGTAATGGCCGCAGGCTTCTCGGTAATAGCGGCTACACTCTATTTTCTCATCTCTCCCGTAAACGAACAGCACAGCGAACTGCTTGCCCGTACATCGCCCACCATCTACGATGTGCTCATAGCCTTCTTCGGAGGCGGTGCAGGCATCATAGCGCTCGGGAGCACCAACAAGGGCAATGTAATTCCTGGTGTAGCCATAGCCACGGCCCTCATGCCGCCTCTGTGTACCGCCGGCTACGGTCTGGCCACATGGCAGCTCAATTATTTCTTCGGTGCGTCGTATCTCTTCATAATCAACTCAATCTACATAGCATTCGCCACATTTATAGGTGTCAAGCTGATGAAATACCACGGCATGTCGAACGCCGACAGTGCTCGTGCCACACGCGTACGCCGCATCGTCTACGCACTTGCCATTCTCACCATGCTTCCGAGCATCTATCTCACCTACGGAATGCTCCGGCAAAATAAATTTACGGTAGATGCCGACAATTTCATCCACGCCGAATGCGTTTTTCCTGACACTCAGGTGCTCAACAGGAAAGCTTATACGGAGAACGGTAAAAAGTATCTGTCGCTCACACTGATTGGCCGTACTCTGCCGATTGATTCGCTGCGGGGCGCCCTCACGCCCAAGCTCAAATTCTACGGTCTGGAAGGCACCCATCTCATATTCATTCAGGGAGGTAATTCCGACAAGACCCAGACAAAGGGCACAGACGCATACAGCCCGTCGGTCGACGACATATACCGTCTGGCTCAGTCGACAATCACACGTCAGCAGAGCCGCATCGATTCGCTTGAAAACGTCATAGCCATGAGCAAGGCGACGCTCGACGACGGCCCGGCAGTGGCACCGGAGATAAAGGTGCTCTTCCCATCGGTGAGCAGCATCGGCATATCATCGACTGTGCTGACCAACCCGGCCACACTTGATAACGATACCACTGCCGTAGCACTCATAAAAGTGAAGCACAACCTAAAGAAAGAAGAGCGCAAGAAACTGAGCGAATATCTGCAGGCACGTCTCAACATATCCCGAATCACTATTGTGGAGATGTAATCCCTGATGCACGCGATGCATTACAATGAGGCCGACGCAAAATTCGTCGCACTTTTTACAATATTTGACAATTGAGTCCGTTTTATAATAAGGCAATGGAAGCCTCCACTTCCGTTCATGCCGATACGGACCTTAATTATGAAAATCGCACTCGTCAACTACAGATATTTCATTTCGGGTGGTCCCGAGCGTTACTACTTCAATATCAAGGAGATATTGGAGCGCAACGGGCATGAGGTGATTCCGTTTTCTGTAAAGGGTCCGAAAAATTTCGCTACGGAATATGAGAAATATTTCCTCGAATCGGTAGACGACGAAGAATATTTTGCCAATACGCACAAAACTCCGCGGACAGTGTTGCGCTCTTTCTCTCGGATGTTCTATTCATTCGAGGCACGCCGCAAGTTCCGCCGGCTGCTTGAGGACACCCATCCCGATATAGTCTATATCCTGCAGTATCACAACAAAATATCCCCATCGATACTCGATGCGGCGCGTAGTCTCGGCATACCCGTAGTACACCGCATCAGCGATTTCCAGTACATGTGTCCGGCTGCCATCTTCTATGTGCACGGCAAGGGCATATGCGAGGACTGCCTCCACGGCAAGCCCATGAGCTGCGTGCGCAACAAATGCGTGCTCGGCTCTACGGTATACTCCGCCATAAAGGCTTCGGCCAAATGGCTCCACGACAGAATGCATGTGACAGACAAAATCGATGCCTTCGTCGTTCCATCGTCTTTCACTTTAGGCAAACTCGCCGAATACGGCATACCGGCGGCTAAACTCAACCACATACCCACTTTCTTCAACCTTAAAGAGCCAGTCGCAGTTCCCGTCTACGGCGACGATTTTCTTTATGTAGGACGCCTGCAGGAAGAAAAAGGCCTTAAGACTCTCATCGAAGCTTTTGCAGATACGCCATACCGCCTCAAAATCATCGGTTTCTCAAACGACGGCTACGAGGAAACATTAAAAAAGAGCCTCCAAGGGCGCCGGCATAATATCGAATTCCTCGGACGCATGGATTTTGACAGAATAGCGACTTATCTTTCTTCATGCCGGGCCACAATCGTGCCTTCGGTATGGTACGACAATTTTCCGAACACGGTGCTTGAGAGTTTTGCTTTCTCCAAGCCGGTGATTGCAAGCAATTTGGGTTCGCTCAAAGAACTCGTTGCCGATGGTGTCACAGGCCTTACATTCACTCCCGGAGACGCCACCGCTCTCCGTCGCCGTGTAGCAGAACTCGCCGAGAATGCCAACGCCGCCCGGCGCATGGGCGAGACAGCATTCGGCCGTATCACGACGCTTTACAGTCCCGAGGAGCATTATCACTCTCTCATGAATCTTTTCAATCAAGTCATCTCCGCAAAAACCAACCACAACATATGACCGTACGCAAACCCACAGATGCTTCCATCATACTTACATACCGATGCCCCATGCGGTGTCAGATGTGCAATATATGGAAGAATCCGACCGACAAGGACAAAGAAATCAAAGCCGAGGATTTGCGTTCGCTCCCTCGCCTCAAATTCATCAATCTCACGGGCGGAGAGCCTTTCGTACGCGAAGACCTCGCCGAGATTGTAGAGGAATGCTACCGACATACCAACCGTATAGTCATATCCACCTCGGGCTATTTTGAAGACCGTGTCATAGAGCTGGCCAAACGGTTTCCCAACATAGGCATCCGTATCTCCATAGAAGGTCTCAGCCGCAAGAACGACGAGCTCCGAGGCCGCGAAGGAGGCTTTGACCGCGGTCTGCGCACGCTGCTCACCCTCAAACAAATGGGTCTGAAAGACATAGGCTTCGGCTGTACGGTGTCGAATTACAACTCCAAAGACATGCTCTCGCTCTACCGCCTGTCCCTGTCGCTCGGACTCGAATTCGCCACCGCCGCATTCCACAACTCCTATTATTTCCACAAAGACGATAACAAAATCACGAATACCGACGAGGTATGCAGTGATTTCGAGCAGCTTGTCGAGTGGCAGCTCAAGGAGAACCATCCCAAATCATGGTTCCGCGCATTCTTCAACATGGGTCTGATAAACTATATCGAGGGCGGCCGCCGCATGCTCCCCTGCGAAGCCGGTACGGCCAATTTCTTCATCGACCCCTGGGGCGAAGTCTTTCCCTGCAACGGCATGGAGGAGCGCTATTGGAAGGAATCAATGGGTAATATCCATGAGCACGACTTCATGTCAATCTGGAATTCGGAACAGGCTGAAAAAGTACGCGCCATGGTACGCCGCTGTCCCAAGAACTGCTGGATGGTAGGCACCGCATCGCCTGTGATGCACAAATATCTGCGTCATCCGCTGAAATGGGCCGTGAAAAACAAACTGCGTTCTCTCCGCGGTCTCAGACCGTGTCTCGACAAGACGTGGTATGATGTAGGCCAGGACCCTGCGCAGGGCGATTTACGAGAGAAATTCTGACGTCATGAAAATCGTAGTTATCGGCACACGCGGCATTCCAGACATCCTCGGCGGAGTGGAGACACACTGCGAGGAGCTGTTTCCGCGTATAGCAGCCATGGGTCACGACGTGACTATCATCCGGCGCTCGCCTTATGTGACCGACTACAACCGCATTCCTTCGTACAAGGGCGTAAGACTCATCGACGTAAAGGCTCCGCGCAAAAAGAGTCTCGAAGCTATCATACACACTTTCCGGGCCGTGCTCAAAGCGCGTTCACTGCATCCCGACGTGCTTCATGTACACGCCATAGGGCCGGCTCTTATGGTGCCGTTCGCACGTCTGCTCGGCATGAAAGTAGTCATGACAAACCACGGACCCGATTACGACCGGCAGAAATGGGGGCGCCTCGCAAAGGCCGTGCTGCGGACAGGCGAGCGCATGGGCACCTGCTACTCAAATGCCGTGATAGTGATTTCCACGGTCATTGCCGACATACTGAGTACCAAATACGGACGCACTGACACCGACCTTATTTTCAACGGCGTAAACCGGCCCGTAAAATCAAAGTCAAAATCATGGCTCGAAAAATGGGGTGTCGCAGATAGGCCGTACATAGTGGCAATAGGCCGCTTCGTGAAAGAAAAAGGTTTTCACGACCTCATTGAAGCTTATGCCAAGTCAGACTTACAAAAACGGTACACTCTTGTAATTGCCGGCGACACCGACCATGAGGACGAGTATTCGCGCGCTCTTAAAAAGCAGGCGCACGATACAGGCGTTGTTCTCACGGGCTTCATAAAAGGCGAGAAACTCAATCAGCTTATGACCAATGCGTCGCTGTTCGTCATGCCTTCCTATCATGAAGGTCTCCCGATAGCCTTGCTCGAAGCCATGAGCTACGACCTCGACGTGGTTGTGAGCGATATTCCGGCCAATCGTCTCAATATACTCGAAGACGGGGACTTTTTTTCAACCGGCGACACCGGTGCACTCGCAAAAGCCATGGCACGCAAACTGTCGGCTCCACGTACACCCCGTACCTACGACCTATCGGCTTACGACTGGGACAAAATCGCAAGACAGACAGTTGAAGTTTACAACAGAGTTGTCAGTAAGGCAAAGAAGAAATAATCACTCCACCACAAAAATGGAGAAATTCACCGAGCCGTAGGCACGGTGCTCCTTAAATCCTGGAAGCTGCGAGAAATCGTGGCTTTTGTTATGCTCTATCACCACAACAGTGCCGGGTTTCACAAGGCCTGATTCAAGAATTTTCGATGGTATTTCGGCAAACCCCGGCATTTCATAGGGAGGGTCGGCAAAAATGATGTCGAATGGCTTCGATACTGCCGAAATGTAGCGGAGCGCATCCCCGCGGACCAGCGTGAAATTGTCCACGCCCAGCTCACGGGCCACTTTCTCAATGAACCGTTGCTGAGTGACGGCTTTTTCAACAGACGTGACATGCGCGCACTCCCTTGACAAGAACTCAAAACTTACGGCTCCCGTCCCTGCGAAAAGGTCGAGCGCTTCTGCGCCTTCGAAATCGATTATGTTCTCAAGGACATTGAATATGTTTTCACGCGCGAAATCGGTAGTAGGACGAGCGGTGATATTTGTCGGCACGTCGAAGCGCCGACGTCCGAATTTTCCACGTATTATTCGCATAATGGGAGTATTACAAGTGGGAACGGCGCAGTCAGCGCCTCACGGCCGTTGCGAAATGCGGCCGACGGGAAAATAACCGGCATCACACATGCGGCATAGCGCCGCAGCAGAGGCATAATGGCATCGCGGTCTGTAGCACTACCGCAAAGCAGAATTTCGTCGGAGCGCAAGTCGAGGCCGGCCTGCACAGCCGTGCCGAGTATATGGTATAAAGCATCCTCGTCGGTCGTGCAGCGGTGTGTGGTGACAATCGCCGGACTGCCATCGTTGCCAATAACGACGATATCAACATCCCGGGACGAACCCGAACGATGCAGGTGGGCATAGGTCTTGCCCGAATTTCCAAGCACCGACTTGCGGCTGAAATAGCGCAGAAGCACCGAGGCATGGCAGTGCATGTCGGGATTGCGGAAAGTACGGGCCAAAAAGCGCGACACTCCCGCATCAAGGTTCCACAGTACGTCCATACCCGGAGCGGCAGCCCTGTCTGCCTTTACAAGCACATCATTGGCCCCGGACCTCAGACAGGCATATTCCATGACAGCTTCGCCGGTATCCTCGTCGAGACCTTGTGGAACAGGCATATAGGCATTTGTCCGCACCACTACATCGACAGAACCAAAATCCGACAGAAGCACCGGAGCGGCGTAGACGGCCTCTTCGAGCGCCTTTGCCTGCGGCAGCGTCGGGTCGAGCGGAAGGCTGAAATGCACAAGCGTCGCCTCCTCAACCGTCGACCACACCACAGCCTGCAGCGCGTCTTTGTCGAGCTGCAGAGCAAGGCGCCACAGACGGGGCTGCTCAATACTGCCGTTGGATATAATAGCCGGAGATTCCATAATCGGATACAAAGTTAGCAACTTTTCGCGCACACCACATCACTTGCCGCCAATTTTTGACGACATACAGCCATGAACGAAAGTCGGCGAATCCTGAGGCGAATTTATTTTTTGTGATTCTGCGCGAATGAAAGAGCTTCGCAGCACCGCCCTGAGATATAATCCCAGTCCTGAGCGACTATGCGGTCTTTCGGGAAAAGTTTCGACCCCATTCCTACGCAGAACGCGCCTGCCGAGAACCAGGCATCAAGATTTTCAGCCGTGGGCTCTACGCCGCCTGTAACCATGATTTTAGTCCACGGCATCGGCGCAAGAAGTCCTTTGACGAACTTCGGCCCGAGGACATCGCCCGGGAATACCTTGCATATGTCGCAACCGGCCTCCTGCGCAAAACCAATCTCCGAGACACTTCCGCAGCCGGGCGTATACGGCACGGCCCTGCGGTTGCACACTCTGGCTATATCAGGATTAAACAGCGGCCCTACAATGAAACATGCCCCGAGCTGCATGTAGAGCGCAGCTGTAGCAGGGTCGACAACCGAACCGGCCCCGACTGCCATTTCGGGACACTCTGCGGCGGCATATTTTACAAGCGCTCCGAAAATTTCGTGCGCGAAATCTCCACGATTCGTGAACTCAAAAGCCCGTATACCTCCATCGTAACAAGCCTTGAGCACATGCTTTGCTACATCAATATCGTTGTGATAGAAAACCGGCACGACGCGTGTCGAGCCTATTTTTTCAATTACTGAAAATTTATCGAATCTTGCCATATTGTTTATTATCTCTGTACTCGTCCGCTGGCATTTCCTCCGACAAGAGCCTTCACTTCATCTTCACTCACAAGATTGAAGTCGCCGTTTACCGTATGCTTCAGTGCCGATGCCGCAACGGCAAATTCCAGCGCTTCACCCTGCGTAGGCATTGTCAGCAGACCGTGAATAAGACCGGCACTGAAACTGTCTCCGCCGCCTACACGGTCTATTATCGGATTGATATCGTATCGCTTGCTCTGATAGAACTCCTTGCCGTCGTAAATCATGGCCTTCCAGCCATTATGTGAGGCGGAAAATGATTCACGGAGAGTGGAAACCACATACTTGAAGCCGAACTCTTTCATCATAGCCTCGAAAATACCTTTGTAACCCTCGGCATCGGTGCTGCCGCTCTCCACATCGGCATCGGGCCTGAACCCCAGACATAACTCTGCGTCCTCCTCATTGCCGATGCACACATCCACATATTTCATAAGCGGACGCATGACCGAAATCGCTTTCTCGCTCGTCCACAGTTTTTTGCGGAAATTGAGGTCTACACTCACAGTCACGCCGCGGCGCTTCGCCGCCTCACATGCAAGCTTCACGAGCCGGGCAGCTTTGTCGGAAATTGCAGGAGTTATGCCGCTCCAGTGAAACCAGTCGGCACCTTCCATGATTCTGTCGAAATCGAAATCCTCAGGGTCGGCTTCGGCAATAGCACTCCCGGCACGGTCGTATATCACTTTGGAAGGACGCATCGACGCACCGGTCTCGCAATAATAAATGCCGACACGGGCACCTCCACGTGCTATAAAACGCGTATCGACACCATAGCGGCGCAGAGCGTTGACCGCAGCCTGGCCTATTTCATGTTCGGGCAGTTTGCTCACAAAATACGCCTCATGGCCGTAGTTGGCACAGCTTACGGCGACATTCGCCTCGCCTCCGCCCCAGATTATATCGAAATTATCCACCTGCACGAACCTTTTGCATCCGGCAGGCGAAAGGCGAAGCATTATTTCGCCTAAGGTAACGATTCTACTCATATTCTCTTTTATCTGTTACATGGCAAAGGCATTGAATCCGCCGTCGACAATTGCGACGGTTCCGGTTACGAATGCCGAAGCGTCGCTGATAAGATACTGTATGGTGCCGCACAGCTCTTCGGGTCTGCCGAAACGCTTAAAAGGCGTCTGACGTATTACATCGGCGCCACGTGAGGTAAGCGAGCCGTCGGGATTGGTGAGGAGGGCCCTGTTCTGATTTGTAAGGAAGAAACCCGGCGCGATGGCGTTGACACGTATCGAAGGCGAGAACTTTGTCGCCACCTCATTGGCCATAAACGCCGTAAAATTGCTGATTCCGGCCTTCGCGGCAGCATAGCCGAGCACGCGCGTCAGCGGACGGAAAGCGGCCATGGACGAGAAATTCACAATAGCGCCTTTGCCGGCCTCAACCATAGGCTTAAGGAAAATCTGAGTGGGAATCACAGTGCCGGTGAGGTTGAGGTCAAGCACTTTCTGAAAATCCTCAACCTTGAGGTCGAAAATACTTCCGTCAGGCTGAATTGTAGCGCCGGGCATATTGCCGCCGGCAGCGTTGAGCAGCGCGTCAACTCTGCCGTAGCGCGACATTATTTCATCGCAGTTGCGCTGTACGGCATCGGCACTCATCACATCAGTGGTAAGAAATATAGCCTCGCCGCCTTTTGCGACGATATCGTTCACAATTCTGTCGCCTTCCTCCTTGCGACGGCCAAGCAGCACAACCTTTGCACCTTCGAGCGCAAGGTACTCGCCGATGCAGGCACCGAGCACGCCCGTGCCGCCTGTAATTACAACAACTTTATCTTTTACCGAGAATAATTCGTTCATGTTGTATCGTGTAATTTAGTTTACTTTTTCTGATTCTGCGTATCTGTGTGTATGGCCGATGCCGCGATTGTATTTATCCGCTCGAGTTCGTCAGAGGTAAACGGACGGCATTCCACAGCCTTAAGGTTCACAAGCAGCTGACTGACCGATGAAGCTCCTATAATAACAGATGTCACGCGTCTGTCGGCAAGCAGCCACGCGAGTGCCATTTCAGAAAGCGATTGGCCTCGCGCCGCGGCAATCTCATTCAGGCTTCTGGCGGCGTCAACCTTAGCGGCAGTCACCTGGGAAAGTTGCAGAAATCCTGTCGATTTGGCCGCACGGCTATTGGCCGGAATACCATGAAGATATTTGTCAGTGAGCAGGCCCTGAGCCAGTGGCGAGAAACAGATAATTCCGCTTCCGGCCGCACTTGCCGCCGCAAAATTTTCTTCAATGGCTGTGGTATCGAATATCGACGCTCTGTACTGGCTGAGCAGACAGGGGACTTTCGCCTCTCTGAGAATGTCATAGGCTTCGGCTTGTCTCTCGGCAGGATATTTCGATATGCCGGCATAGAGGGCTTTGCCGCTCCTTACTATATCGATAAGCGCCTGCATGGTTTCTTCGACAGGAGTAAAACCGTCGTAACGATGACTATAGAACACATCGAAGTAATCGAGCCCGGTGCGTCGAAGGCTCGCATCGCAGGAGGCGATGAGATTCTTGCGCGAAGAACCGGTTCCATACACACCGGGCCACATATCATGTCCGGCTTTCGACGATATGAAAAGCTCGTCGCGGTGAGTGCGCAGACTGCTCCGAAGCACACGGCCGAAGTTCGTCTCCGCCGCACCGGGAAGCGGCCCGTAATTGTTGGCAAGGTCAAAGTGACACACACCATTGTCGAACGCACACAGAATCATCCTGCGGGCTTCGCTGAAATTGTCGTAATCGCCGAAATTATGCCATAATCCGAGAGATATTTCAGGAAGCAGAATTCCGCTTCGACCACATTGACGGTATTTCATCGTTTCTCCTGTTTTATTGTAGCCATTATGCCCGACACCATGCCGAGAGCGAGCATACGGCCATGGAATGAATAGCCTGCGTTATAGCCCATTTTATCATCGCCGAGCATCAGGGGCGCATGGTCGACACGCATCGGCACGTCTGGACGGACAGTCTCGAATGTGCGTATCACGTCTATCAGACGTGGGTCGAGATGGCTTGACTCCCTGAAATCGCCGCCGGGCATCACAGTACAGATGCGCGCATGAACAAAATGCGTGCGCGAGGCATACTTCTTTGCAAACTTCACAACATCGTTATGGGCACCGGCGCTAAGCGAACCGGCACAGAATGTAAGTCCGTTGTGCTCATCGGGCACCGCGTTAAGAAACCATTCGATATCCTCATCGCATGTCACTATTCTCGGAAGACCGAAAACAGGCATCGGCGGGTCGTCGGGATGCACACACATATTTATGCCGTATTCGTTGCATACGGGCATGACTGCCTCAAGAAAATATTTCATATTCTCGCGGAGCATGTCCTTGTCAATACCTTCGTACAGTTTGAGAAGACTGCGGAATTTCTCAACCGGATTGGCATCGCCTTCCGAGAAATTGCCGCTGACGAAACCCTGTGTCTTTATAACAATGTTTTCGACAAGTTTCGCTTCCTTTTCGGGTGTCATTGTTTCGGCGAGCCTGTTCATTCGCTCTATTGTCAGCGCATCCCACTGCTCAGCGGCACCAGGACGCTTAAGAATCCGGACATCGAAATATGCGAATTCGGCTCTGTTGAAATAGAGGTTCGACGTGCCGTCGGGATTGGGATATTCGAGGTCGGTGCGCGCCCAGTCGAGCACGGGCATGAAATTGTAGCAGACAGTCTTCACACCGGCTTTGCCGAGATTGGCAAGGCTCACCTTATAGTTTTCGATAAGGGCATCGCGGTCGGGACCGACATATTTGATTGATTCGGAGACAGGCAGGCTCTCGACAACACTCCAGCGCATTCCGTGCTCCTCTATCATGTGTTTTATTCTCTCTATTTCTTCAAGAGGCCATATGTCACCGTTCGGAATTCCGTGAAGGGCGGTGACTATGCCCTCTACTCCTATCTGCCGGAGCATACCGAGAGTTATCTTGTCATTCGGGCCAAACCAGCGCCAGGTTTTCTCCATTGTTCTGTTGAGCTTAGAAATTGAAATATCGTTTTGCGTTATAATAGCAGATGTCTTCAACAATCTGCCCTACCCTGCCGAGCTCGCTCACAGGAATCAGCCCGCGGTCCAAATCGGTGCCGAGCAAATTGCAGAGCACACGTCTGAAATATTCATGCCGGGGATATGAAAGGAATGAGCGCGAGTCGGTGAGCATTCCGACAAAGCGGCTCAGAAGCCCTTGTGTCGACAGTGCGTTCATCTGAGCCTCCATGCCGTTAATCTGGTCGTTGAACCACCAGCCGGAGCCCATTTGTATTTTTCCAGGGAATGAGCCGTCCTGAAAGTTACCAATCATAGCAGCTACCCATACATTATCTGCCGGATTAAGATTATAAAGTATGGTTTTGGCAAGCTTACCCTCGCGGTCGAGACAGTCGAGCAACGACGCAAGATTTTCGGCACCTTTATAATCGCCGATTGTGTCGAAACCTGTATCCGGGCCGAGTTCTACTCGCGCACGTGTGTTGACATTGCGGAGCGGTCCGAAATGGAGCTGCTGCACCCAGCCGCTTTCGGCATTCATACGCATAAGTTCCACAAGAATAGCTGTCTTAAGCCTTTCGGTGTCTGCTGCACCGAGTTTTTCGCCGGACATTACTTTAGTGAACAGTGCATCGGCCTCAGGTGCCGGACACTCGGCATACGGCACATGGGCGAGACCGTGGTCGGCGACACGGCACCCGTGCACGTGGAAATAATCATGCCGCACACGCAGTGCATCGATGAGCTCGCCGAATGTGGCGATGCTCATGCCGCTTGTCTCTTCGAGCCGCGTGATATATTCCTTATAACTGTCGGGCGAATCAACGGCCATTGCCTTGTCGGGACGCCATGCAGGCAGCACTTTTATTTCAAATCCCGACGCTGCGATAGCGTCATGATATTCGAGCGTGTCGACAGGGTCATCAGTCGTACAGACAGTCTCGACATTATATCGCCGCATAAGTCCTCTCGGAGTCATATCGGGCTCACGAAGCCGTTCGTTGCATTTTCTGTAAATCTCGGCGGCACTTTCGCCGTTCAGTATATCATTGATTCCGAATGCCGTGCGCAGTTCAAGATGCGTCCAGTGATACAATGGATTACGGAAAGTGTACGGCACGGTCTCGGCCCATTTCGTAAATTTTTCTTCATCGGAGGCATCGCCGGTAATGTAGCGCTCGGACACTCCGTTCGCTCTCATCGCACGCCATTTGTAGTGGTCGCCGCCGAGCCAAAGGTCGGTTATCGAGGCGAAAGGCTTGTCTTCAGCTATCATTCGGGGCGAAAGATGGCAATGATAGTCGATTATCGGTAATTTAGCCGCATGGTTATGGTACAGATAACGAGCCGCCGGCGTATCCAGCAGAAAGTCATCGTCCATAAAATTTCTCGAAGTCTCAAGCATATTAGTCGAGTTCAACAAGTTTATATTTCGGAACAAGAATCTTCATCATGCACCAGCTGAAAAGATATGCCACGCCGGCGCAGATAAATACTATCATATAGCCCGCGTTTTTCCCTTCAAAACCGAGGAACACAAGGCCGATGCGGTCGGTGTAGTCGAAAAGCTGTCCGGCACCGTAGTTACTCATGAAACTGCCCAGACCGCTTGCAAGGCCGGCTGCTCCGGTGACAGTGGCGACAACTGACTTAGGAAACATATCGCTGACGACATTGTACACATTGGCGCTCCAGCTCTGGTGCGCGGCGGCCATTATGCCGATAATTACCACCGGGAACCACATCGATATTTCACCGAGAGGCATTACAGCAACACCGAGAAGCGGAAAAATAGCAAAAATCAGCATGGCTTTCATTCGTCCGGCATAGGGATTCATCTTCGAGCGGTTGATGAAAAACGTCGGGAGATAGCTGCCGAAAAGCGAGAGCATCGAAATGAAATAGATTGTGAAAATCGCAATCATGCCCGTTGTCGATGCAGAAGAGAATCCGTAAACGTCGCTGATGAATGCCGGAGCCCAGAAAAGCAGAAACCACCACACCGAATCGGGCAGAAAACGGCCGAATATCACAGCCCATGTCTGTCGGAAAGAGAAAGCCTGAAGCAGGCCGATTTTTGTCTTAGGCTCGTCCTGCGCAGGAGCGAGGTTTTCTTCTTTATCGGCATCCTGCTCGATATAAGCCAGTTCGGCGGCATTCACATGCGGATTCTTACGGGGTTCCTTGTAGATGAATACCCACAGGCCCATCCATAGGAAGCCCAGCAGACCTATTGAAAGAAACGCGGCCTCCCAGCCGTAGAATTTCGCTATCACCGGAATTGAGAACGGCGCAAGCAGCGCGCCTATCTGTGAGCCGGAATTGAATATGCCGGTGGCAAAGCCTCGGTCTTTTTTCGGGAAATACTCGGCTATGGCCTTGATTGAGCAGGGGAAGTTTCCGGCCTCGCCGAAAGAAAGCACACACCGGGCAGCGAGGAAAAGCCACACGCTCACAGTGGTTATCATCACCGCCATGTCGGAAGTCATTCTGAGAGACTCAATCGTTTCCCTTGCAACATTAAAGCTCAGTGTCCAGTGTCCGCTCACGATACCGCATGTGGCAATCCCGCAGAATGCATGGAGACAGGCTCCGGCCGACCATATGCCTATAGCCCATAAATATCCCTTTTTGGTGCCTATATAATCCACGAACTTGCCGGCAAAAAGCATCGACACGGCATAGACAATTGAAAAGACACCGGTAATGAGACCGTAGTCGGCATCGTTCCACCCGAATTCGGGAGAGATGAAGTTTTTCCAGGTCAGAGACAGCACCTGACGGTCGAGATAATTGATAACCAGCGCGATAAACAGCAGACCGCAGACTATCCAGCGGAAATTAGTCATTCTGGTATCAGATGATATGGCGGACATAGATTCAGATTAAGGTTTAACAAACATAGCCGACAACAAAGTTAGCAACTTTTCGCATACGTTAAAATGTAGTCTAACGATTTTAAAGACATCGATTTTATTAAAATTTATTAATTCGATTTAATTACATTAAATAAGCATTCCATGGCATTATATTTTAATTACCTTTGCTTCAGTCAAATAACGGATTAATGCAGGGCATAATCAAAAAGAACGGCAACTACAAAAAGTTATTGTCATATCAGAAAACCGATGTGATATATCACATCACATTTTATTTCTGCGAAAATTATCTTAGCAAAGGCGACAGAACGGTTGACCAAATGGTTCAGGCTGCCCGCAGCGGCAAACAAAACATCGTCGAAGGATGCGCGGCTTCTGCAACATCTTCTAAAACAGAAATCAAACTGATAAATGTCGCAAAAGCAAGTCTTCAAGAGTTGCTTGAAGACTACAGAGATTATCTGACTACAAGAAATCACCGCATCTGGGAAGCCGACAGCCGAGAATTTATATTTATGCGACAGATGGGCTCTACACACAACGATGTTGAGTTTTTCATGAATATAATTAAAACACGGCCACCAGAAACCATTGCCAATATGGCAATTATCCTGATTAATCAAGCCGACTATCTGTTGTACCGGCAACTGGAGAGACTCGAAGCTGATTTCATTAATGATGGCGGCTTCTCCGAGCGCATGGCATCGTTCCGCAAGAAAAACCGTGGTTATTAGAGCAAAGCGGCTAAGGTCTCTAATGACTTTAAGGACTTTAAAGACCTTAAAGGCCTTAAAAATTATATACGTGATTTGGCCAAAAATTTGTAACTTTGCTGATTGAATAAACAAAGAAGTCATTATGGACCTTTTCACACAGATTGATGCCGATATCAAGTCGGCCATGCTTGCCAAAGACCGCATGCGCCTGCAGGCTCTCCGCGGCATTAAGAAGGAATTTCTCGAAGCTAAGACAGCCCCCGGTTCCAACGGCGAACTGCCCGATGCCACTGCCCTCAAAATACTCACTAAAATGGCAAAACAGCGCCGCGAAAGCGCTCAAATCTACACCGAGCAGAACCGTCCGGAGCTCGCCGAGACCGAGCTTGCCGAGTGCGCTGTAATCGAAGCATATCTTCCCAAAAAGCTTACCGAGGAGGAACTTACCGCCGAACTCGAGAAAATCATCGCTCAGACAGGCGCTTCATCGCCTGCCGAAATGGGCAAGGTAATGGGCGTAGCCACAAAGGCTCTCGCCGGACGCGCCGACGGCAAGGAGATTTCCGCCAAAGTGCGCGAACTGCTCGCCAAGTGATTATCCTGACAAAATCATCATTGTAAAATGCTTACTATACAACAGATTAAAGCCGACCCCGAGGGCATCGTAGCCCGTCTGGCGGTCAAAGGCTTCAAGGGCGAGAAACCTATCGCCCGTGTGCTTGCCCTCGACGACCTCCGCCGCGGTCTTCAGCTCAAAAACGATACTGCCGCCGCCGAACTCAACAAAATGGCAGCCTCTATCGGCAAAGCCATGAAGGAAGGCCGTAAGGATGACGCCGCAAAAGCCAAAGAAAGCGTAGCAGTGCTCAAAGAAGAGCAGCGCGCAATTGCCGAAGAACTCCAGCGCACCGAGGAGGCCATGACACAGGAACTCCTCAATATTCCCAATGTACCCTGCGACGCTGTGCCCGCCGGCACATCGGCAGCCGACAATGTGGTTGAGAAAACAGGCGGCCCGATGCCCGAGCTTCCGGCCGACGCGCTCCCCCACTGGGAACTCGCTAAAAAATACAACCTAATCGACTTCGACCTCGGCGTGAAAATCACAGGCGCCGGATTCCCCGTCTATGTAGGCAAGGGCGCAAAACTCCAGCGCGCCCTCATACAGTTCTTCCTCGACGAAGCCTCGAAAGCAGGCTATGTTGAAATCGAACCTCCGTACGTAGTGAACGAAGCCTCGGCATACGGCACGGGCCAGCTCCCCGATAAGGAAGCCCAGATGTACGTATGCGAGCTCGACAAGCTCTATCTGATTCCTACCGCCGAAGTACCCGTCACCAACCTTTACCGCGACGAAATCATCCCGGCCGACAAGCTTCCTGTCAAGAACTGCGCATACTCGGCATGTTTCCGCCGCGAAGCAGGCAGCTACGGAAAAGACGTACGCGGCCTCAACCGTCTGCACCAGTTCGATAAGGTAGAGATTGTGCGCATCGAAAAACCCGAGAATTCGTACGCCGCACTCGAGGAAATGAAAGACCATGTACAGGGCCTGCTCGACAAACTCGGCCTCCCCTGGCACATTCTGCGTCTCTGCGGCGGCGACATGAGCTTCACATCGGCAATCACCTTCGACTTCGAGGTTTACTCGGCCGCACAGCAGCGCTGGCTCGAAGTATCGTCGGTTTCAAACTTCGAGACCTATCAGGCCAATCGTCTCAAATGCCGTTACCGCGGCGAGGACAAGAAGACTCATCTGTGCCACACCCTCAACGGCTCTGCTCTCGCGCTGCCCCGTATCGTGGCAGCCGTGCTCGAAGACTTCCAGACTCCCGAAGGCATCGTAGTGCCCGAGTGCCTGCGCAAATACACCGGCTTCGACATCATCGACTGAAAAAGCCGGCTCAATCCATAAAAAACACCGCCGCTACCGGAGAGCTCCGACAGCGGCGGTGATTTTTATCTTTATAAGTATCAGTTCATAGGGCAGAACCGGCGCGACAACTCTTCGTAGCCCAAAATAATCATTACAGGCAGGCCGTCGGGCGTGAACGACGGCTCGGCACAACGGAAAAGCTCGGCCACAAGGCTGTCGATTTCGGCATCGCTCAGCGGCTGCCGGCTTTTTATAGCCGATGCTGAAGCCAGCGCAAGCGCCAGCGGCTCCATAAGGCGGCGACGGCTGCTGTCATCTTCCTGCTCAGTCATGTCCTCAATCAGCGAATGCACTATTTCAAGCGCTCCTACACCTTGCAAAGGCGCAGGCATGGCCGTCACACTCCAGCGCGTACTGCCGTTATGCTTAAGCGCGAAACCGAGTTTTGTCATTCGCTCCATATTGGCTTCGAGCACGCTGCTCTGGAGAGGCGAAAGCTCCATATCTTCGGTAAAGAGGAGCTGCTGCGAAGGCATGTTCCCTTCGGCCAGAAGACCCATATAGCGCTCATAGAGAATGCGTATATGCGCCCGCCGCTGCATTATGACCATGATTCCGGAGCGCGAACGGGTAACTATATACTGGCTGTCGGCCTGAAAGAACGATGCCGTTTCGCCGGATGTCTCAGCAGGGAGCTGCGGCGACAGTATACCGAAAGCACCGTCGCCGAGCGAAACGGTGCCCGAAGCAGGCTGTTCGCCGAAATTATCATCGGCAGGTACTTCGATATTCTCAAGGGCATCGCCGCGCTCTCGGCTGAAATTCTCGTAAAGCTTCTGCCAGTCGTGCGGCACACGGGGAGCCGAAGGACGCGAAACATAAGTGCTGCTCTTTGGTGTCTCAGACGTATCGGCAAAAGGATTGTAATTCTCGTCGAAAGCCTCCGATGGAGCCGACGTAGCGCTGTCAGGATTGAACAGCGGTATGTCGGGAACATCGCCTGGGTCGAAATCAAGCGCGCCGGCAGCCTGTGTCCGGCCCAAAGTCTCGCGTATACCCGCCTCAAGAATCTGACTTATGGCAGCCTCATGCTCGAATTTCACCTCATTCTTCTGCGGATGAATATTCACGTCGATAGTCGAGGGGTCGACCTGGAAATTGATGAAATACGACGGCTGCGCATCAACGGGAATCAGCTGCTCGTAACAGCGCATCACGGTCTTGTGAAAGAACGGGTGACGCATATTGCGTCCGTTGACGAAGAAAAACTGCTGAGCGCCGCGTTTTTTGGCATTACGGGGCATACCGATGAAACCGTCGATTTTCACAAGCGACGTCTCAGTGGCTACGGGAGCGACAGTGCCGCCGACACTTTTGCCGAACAGCGCGCTTATGCGCTCTTTCAACGTGCCGTGGCGGAACTGATGCAAAGTTATATCATTATGAATCAGGGTGAAGTCGATATCTGTATTCACAAGAGCCAGACGCTCGAACTCGCGCATTATATGGCCGAGTTCAATGCTGTCTTTCTTAAGAAACTTGCGGCGCGCCGGCATATGGAAGAAAAGGTTTTTCACCATAAGATTAGTGCCGGGCACACAAGATGCCGGCTCCTGACTCTCAAATTTAGATTCCGACAGGAGAAGACGGGTGCCGATAGTGTCGTCGTGGCGCATGGTGCGCAAATCAATCTGCGCCACAGCAGCAATCGATGGCAATGCCTCACCTCGGAAACCCATTGAGTGAAGACTGTATAAGTCGTCGGCCGTACGGATTTTGCTCGTCGCATGGCGCTCGAAGGCCATACGGGCATCGGTCGGCGACATGCCGGAACCGTTGTCGACTACCTGAATGAGCGTGCGGCCCGCATCTTTGAGAATAATCGTAATGGCCGTGGCTCCGGCATCGACAGCATTCTCTACCAGTTCCTTGATTACCGAGGCCGGACGCTGTATGACTTCCCCGGCAGCTATCTGGTTGGCCACCGAATCGGGCAATAACCGGATTATATCGCTGTTCATAGCAGGCTAAAACTACTCCTCCTCGTCGTATTTCTGATACAGAAGGTCGTTGTAGGGGAAACGCGCAAGATGTATTTCGCGGGCCATGGTGTAAAGCCTGGCCTTAAGCTCGTCGATATTGATGCCTTTTTTAGCCGAAATGAACACGCAGTTGTCTTTCATCTTCGCCATCCATGTCTCCTTTAGTTCGTCAAGAGTAAGGTTGCAACGCTCTTTCTCAGTGAGGTCGTCACTTTCCTTCGGCACACACTTAAAGGCATCGATTTTGTTGAACACAAGCAGCATGGGCTTGTCGGAACTGCCGCATACCTCACGGAGCGTACGGTCGACAACCTCTATCTGCTCTTCGAAATTCGGATGCGATATGTCAACTACATGCACAAGTATGTCGGCCTCGCGCACCTCGTCGAGGGTCGATTTGAAAGAGTTGACAAGATGTGTGGGGAGCTTGCGGATGAAGCCGACAGTGTCGGTGAGCAGGAACGGCAGATTGTCAATCACCACCTTGCGCACCGTCGTATCGAGCGTTGCGAAAAGCTTGTTTTCGGCAAACACATCGCTCTTGCTGAGCACATTCATGAGGGTCGACTTGCCGGCGTTGGTATATCCGACGAGCGCAACGCGGGTGAGTTTGCCACGGTTCTTGCGCTGCACGGCTTTCTGCTTGTCGATATCCTTAAGTTGCTGCTTGAGAAGCGATATGCGGCTGAGAATGATACGGCGGTCGGTCTCTATCTGAGTCTCGCCGGGACCACGCATACCGATACCGCCTCTCTGACGTTCGAGGTGGGTCCACATGCGGGTCAGTCGCGGCAACAGATACTGATACTGCGCCAGCTCGACCTGAGTCTTTGCCGTCGCGGTCTGCGCACGACGCGCGAAAATATCGAGAATAAGCGTAGTGCGGTCGAGAACCTTAACACCGAGTTCCTTCTCGATGTTGGCGGTCTGCTTCGACGAAAGGTCATCATCGAAAATCGCCATGGATATATCGCCATCTGCTTCGATATACGCGCGGATTTCCTCGAGCTTGCCCTTGCCTACATAAGTGCGCGGATTAGGATACTCGACACGCTGAGTGAATACCTTCACGGTCTCCGCACCGGCTGTATCGGCCAGAAATGCGAGCTCGGCCAGATACTCCGACGAACGCGCCTCGTCCTGCTGCGGGGTTATAAGACCCACAAGCACGGCGCGCTCGGCCTGTGCGGCTGTCTCAAAATTTTTCTTTTCAATCATAAACGTCAGCAGTACATAGCCTCGATTTCGTCGGCATAACGCGAATTGATTACCGGCCGGCGAATCTTAAGCGTATTGGTCAGCTCTCCCGATTCAATGGAAAATTCGCGCGGCAGGAGAGTGAACCGCTTGATTTTCTCAAAGCCTGCGAGACCTTTTTCAAGATTCTCTATGCGCTCGGCTATGAATTTGCGTATCTCGGAATTCTGCACAAGGTCTTCGACCGAGTCGAAACTGATACCATGTGTACGGGCATATTCTTTCAGAGCCTCGAAAGCCGGTATGATGATTGCGGTGACATATTTGCGCTGGTCGCCTATGACTGCCACCTGCTCTATATATCTGTCCTCGCCAAGACGGCTTTCGATAGCCTGCGGAGCTATATATTTGCCGTTGGAGGTCTTGAAGAGGTCTTTTATGCGCTCGGTGAGCACTATCGAGCCGCTTATATCGATGCGGCCTGCATCGCCGGTGCGGAACCAGCCGTCTTCGGTGAATACTTTCGCATTCTCTTCAGGGCGGTTGTGATAACCGCGCATCACTGTCGGACCTTTGACGAGTATTTCGTTTTCGGCTCCGATTTTTACCTGTACGTTAGGCAGCGGCGTGCCTACGGAACCGATGACATAATCAACGGCAGGATAAAAACTTACCGATGCGGTGGTCTCCGAGAGGCCATAGCCTACGACTATGTTGATGCCTATGGCATGAAGAAACTCCACTATATTGCCCGACACAGGAGCGCCTGCGGTGGGGAAGAAACGACCGTCGGGAATACCGATTGTCGCACGGACCTTGGAGAACACCTGTTTCTCGAAGAATTTATACTGCATTTCGAGCAGCGCCGGCACCTTGAGGCCGAGACGGCGGTATTCGAGGTTGCGCTTCGCACCTACCTTAAGAGCCCGGCGCACAAGCATCTTCTGTATGCCCGACATCTTCGCGATTTTCTCCTGAACGGCCGTATATACTTTCTCCCAGAAACGCGGCACGCTGCACATGCATGTAGGTTTCACTATCGGCAGCGCATCCTGAATTTCTTTGGGGTTGAAGTTTATCGCCACCTTTATGCCGAGCATGAGGCAAAGATATGTCCATGCTTTTTCAAAAATATGGCTCAGGGGCAGAAAGCAGATTGACGTATCGGCATCGGTGAGGTTGGTAAGAACCTCGCGGTGAGTTTCGAGCGCGGAATTGAAACAGCTGTGCAGCAGTTCGGCTCCTTTGGGCTCGCCCGTCGTACCCGACGTGTAAATCAGAGTGGCGACATCGTCGGGAGTGGCCTCGGCCGTGCGCTGTGCCACTGCGGCACGGCAACTGTCGGAAGCGGCAGCGCCGAGACTCAGCATGTCGCTGAAGCGGAGTGTCGCCGTATCGTCGGCATCAGGCTCGATGTTGTCGGCGACAATGATTTTGTCGAGTGTCGGGCAGTCGGACATGACCGAGCGCACCGACTTGTAGAGGCTGTGTGTGCCCACCATGATAAAATGGGCACCGGCATCCTTGATGATATATTTTATCTGTTCCGGGCTGGATGTGGCGTAAATCGACACCGGCACGGCACGGTTGCTGTAGCAAGCGAAATCAGTAATAAGTATTTCCGGCGAATTGGGCGACAGCACGCACATCATATCGCCCGGCTGCAGGCCCAGAATCTCAAGGGCGCAGGCCATATTGTCAACATCGCGGCGAAACTCGCCCCACGTTGTGGAGATACACTTTTTACCTGCCACGTCGACGCGGCTGAACGCTTCGCGGTCGGAGCCGTATCGCTCATGCTGCACACGTACCAGATTTGTGAGTATATTCTGCATTTTGTCAGTTATTCTGTTTTATTCTGCAAAGTTACGCGCTTTGACCTTTATAATTAACAAAAGGACGTGCAAAAATGACGTAGCCTTAACAAATCTTTCCATGTGGCTCCGTAAACGTTAACAAAACATAATTAAAAAAGCTAACTCGCACTCACTTCGTACCTTTGCAGAATGATAGCACAACTTCTCAACCAATGGCACATCACCGGCCTCACTGTCGGGTTGGCCACATTTCTCATCATAGGGCTTTTTCACCCGATAGTGATAAAAGGTGAATATTATTTCGGGCTGCGTATGCGCTGGTTTTTCCTTATTCTCGGGGTAATCATGTGCGCTGTGTCCGTTCTTGCAAGCGATTACATCGTGTCGATACTGGCAGGCGTAACGGCATTCTCGTCGTTCTGGGGAATCAAGGAAGTCAATGAACAACGCGAGCGAGTGCTCAAAGGATGGTTTCCAATGAACCCTCGCCGCGAAAACGAGTATCGTAAGTCCTGACTATTTCTTCACCGTCATCTTTCCCGTCCAGCCGCCGTTGCGCGACAGCTTCATTTTCATGCTGTCGCTGCTCTTGACCGTGGCAGTCTTGCGGCGGTAGTCCATTGCCTGACGGGGAGCGTTTATGCCGTCCTCGTACCACTCGGCTTCATACACTGTGCCGGGAGTAAGAAAATCGAGCGCTATGCTCTCTTCACGCCATTTGTCGCCATCACCGCGAATCGCAGCAAGCCACCAGTCATCGCCCTTGCGTTTGGCTACCGCATATACCTTGCCGGGCTCGGCGAGGAGCACGCGTGTCTCGTCCCATGTTTCGGGCACATCGGCTATGAACTGCGCGCAGTCGGGGTTGCGGTAGTACATGGTCGGGCTGTCGGCTGTCATCTGCAGCCCGCTCTCGAAAGCTGTGAAAAGAGCCATCTGATAGGCTCGTGTGCCGATTGACGATGAATTGGGGCGGTCGCAGCCGTACGATTCGGGCTGCATACTTATCATGGCGCCGGGAGTATAGTCCATCGGACCTACGGCATTGCGCATGAACGGAAGCCAGAGCGAGTTGTCGGGATTCGTATGGC
Organism: uncultured Muribaculaceae bacterium; assembly: GCA_910587355.1. Classification (GTDB taxonomy): domain Bacteria; phylum Bacteroidota; class Bacteroidia; order Bacteroidales; family Muribaculaceae; genus CAG-873. The sequence continues at coordinate 8,143 of CAJUKF010000004.1, read as the reverse complement.
CCATCTGCTCCATGCCGCGGACACCTTCATACGAAATCACGTTGGGATAACGTACGTCGAGGCCGGTAGGCTTGTGCGCACCGTGGAAATCGACAAGCAGATGATTTTCGGCGGCCTTTGCGGCCACACGCTCAATATAATTGGTCATCCACTGGTCCGAACGGTCCATGAAGTCGATTTTGAGACCCTTAACGCCCCAGTCTGAAAGAGTTTTGAAAAGGTCGAAATGCTTCTCCACATTAAGCCATGTGAGCCAGAGAATAAGGCCCACGTTTTTCTCCTTGCCGTAGCGGATAAGTTCCTTCACATCCACACGCGGATTGGGAGTATACGGGTCGAGAGTCGAGTTTGCCCAGCCTTCGTCGAGCACGATATATTCGATGCCGTGCTTAGCGGCAAAATCAATGAAATATTTATAAGTATCGAGATTGAAGCCGGATTCAAAATTTACATCCGGGCCGTAGACCGATGCGCCGTTCCACCACTCCCATGCAGCCTTGCCGGGCTTAATCCATGAAACATCGTCGATTTCGCAGGGGTCGCTGAGCTGAGCGGTAAGTGTCTGGGCAGCGATATCGGAGGGATTGCCGAAAGCCATATAGCGCCAGGGGAATGCACGGTTACCGCTTGTACGGGCGAGATAGGGAGCCTCTTCCTCGATTTTCACACTGCGGTCGCCGGCATCAGTGAAGCGGAGAGGCGTACGAGGAAACACCGAGTTGAAGCCCGTGCCGTTGCCTTTGAGGTACATGCCAGAGTAGTCGCGGAGATTGCTCTCCGACACAAGCACCCACTCGCCGCCGGGAAGCTCGAAAAGCGCCGGCATAAGGCTCATGCGGTCGGCTTCGTTCCAGTCTTTGAGCGCCTTGTGGGTGTAGGGCTCCTCCTGTGATGTTTTCCAGCCGCGGGGCTGTTCAAGATGTGCTACGGTGCCCTCGGGCAGTGCGACACGGAAATCTTCGTCCATTACGTTTACCGAGTCGGGGAGATGCGTCACAAAACGGTATGCCACGGCATTATCATATACGCGGAACTCCACATCATACTTGCCGAGGTTAAGTTTAGCATCGGTATAGCGGTCGCGGATTGACGAGTACTTCACGGGGACTGCCGGCTCGATGACGCGGTCGACCGATGCAGTCTTCATTTTTTTGATTTTCGGGTTTACGCCGAAATCATTGTTTTCAAGACGCATGGCCACTGCGGCATTGACAGTCTGCCCCGAAGGTGTCACGACAGTGAAACGGAGTGAATCGGAAGGAACGATATTGACCGACACACGTCCGTCGGGCGATGTCACTTTATAGGATTTCGAGGCTGCCGATAATGGTATAAAGCTGACTGCCAGCACCATAGCCACAACACCCAGCCGGGAAACGGCTGCCGCTGAAAGACAACGTTTTCTAAGATGCGTAAACATAGAGAAAATGTGAATTATACTAGATAGTTTATATTTATAAATGTTTCAGGTTTAGTGCAAATTTACGTTTTTTTGCGTCTTTTTCCAACAGATTCGGCAGGCGACGGCCTTTTTCCCGTCAGGACGGATAATCTCGCATATATTTTCTCCGGGAGAGCCCTCGGCGACACGAAGAGCGACCCGCTCGCCGAAATGGCATTCGTTATGGAAAAGCACATCGAGGCGCACAGGCATCATACGGTCGAAGAATTCAAGCGGCCAATGGTTGAGAATCAAGTCGATATACCGGACGGTATTCACATGACGGTTGACATCGAGGTCGCGGTAGCGGAAAGTATATTCATCGGTCTGCGCATCATTGCCGGGAGAAGCAAGCCTCGGCGTTTTCGCTATAGGGCACGGCAAATCCGCAATGGGAAACCGCGATGTCTCGAACGACGAGAGGTCGGCCATGGTACGCGACTTGTAGTCCATAGCCACCCACACTGTGCGTGCATAGCCGAGCGTGTTGCCGGCTGCATCGGAGACAGCAAAATTTCGTTCGCTGAAGAAGCGGTTGTAACCCTCAATCCACGAAGTGATTGTATACTCCACATTTATTCCGGGATAGCGCTTCATCTCTATGGCGAGACGGCTCAGCACCCAGCCGATATTTTTAGTAATCAGAGCATCGTAGCCGATGCCGAGGCTGTTGGCATGTTCGGTCGCCACTTCAATCAGCCGTTCGGCGAGCTCAGCGAGCGACATGCATCCTTCGGGGTCACACTCCCCTGCGGTAAGCGTATAGTGATGAGTATACTTGCTCTGGAACATAATCGTCGTGGATTTATGCGTTTACTGTTGTTTCTCTACTGTCGGACGCCAGCGGTACAGGCGGTCGGAAGGCCTGATTTTGCATGGAACAGCAATGGAAAAGGCATCACCTTTCACAGCCTTATCGACGCTCCTGAGGTCTACGCGGATGTCGTCGGCTTTGAGCTGTATATATGTGTTGGGACCGGTGATAATCACTTCATCTCCGGCGCACAGCTCGGCACCCTCCATAATGAACTCGCCTACGCCGAGACGCGAATAATACTTAACGCCCTTTGCCACATACTCCTTGACGCGTGTGGCCGACGAACCGTATTTGCCCGACCACTCTCCGAGGCGCTGGCCCATATAGTAGCCGTCCCAGAAACCGCGGTTGAACGGCATGGCGAGGCGTTCGTCCCAGGCCTTCACTTTTTCAGCACTGTATGTGCCGTCGCAGATTGCCTCAATGGCCTCGGAGTAACAGCGCACGGCTGTGTCGACATACTCGGGGCCGCGCGCACGGCCTTCGATTTTGAACACTTTCACGCCTGCGTCAATCATACGGTCGAGGAAATGTATTGTCTTGAGGTCTTTGGGCGACATTATATACTTGTTCTCAACGTTGAGCTCATCGCCGGTCTCAAGGTCTGTGACACGATAGCCGCGCCGGCATATTTGCGTGCAGCCTCCGCGGTTGGCTGAGGAATTCATTTCGTGGAGACTGAGGTAGCACTTGCCCGACACAGCCATGCAGAGCGCGCCGTGGCAGAACATCTCGAGTCTCACCAATTCACCTGAGGGGCCTTTGATACCTTCTGCCACGATAGCATCGTGTATCCGGCGCACCTGCTCCATATTGAGCTCCCGGGCAAGCACCATAACGTCGGCAAAAGACGCATAGAAGCGCACTGCCTCAATATTGCTCACATTGCACTGAGTGGATATATGTACCTCGACACCATGACGGCGGCAGGCGGCAATGACGGCGATATCAGATGCGATAATAGCCGAGATACCGGCTTGGGCGGCAGCCCTCACGATTTCGTCGACCTTGGCAAGGTCATCATCATAGACAATCGTATTTACCGTGAGATATGTCCTGATACCCTGCTCGCGGCATCGTCTCACTATCTCATGAAGGTCATCGAGAGTGAAGTTGGCACTTGAGCGCGAACGCATGTTCAGCCCTTCGACACCGAAATATACAGCATCGGCACCGGCACCGAGAGCGGCGGTGAGCGATTCGAAGCTGCCCACGGGCGCCATTATTTCAAAGTCGCTGCGTTTCATATTATGATATATTTACACAACAAATCATATCCCGCAAAATATATGCAGGATATGACCGTAAAAATTTATTTCGGACAACAGACGTCTTTTATTCACCGGCCTGCTCTGCGGGCTGAACGGGAGCTGCAGGAGCTTCAGCGGGAGTTGCCTCCTCTGTTGCGGGAGTCGCGAACTGACCGGCAGCGGGAGCGGCGGGGGCCGTAGGAGCGGCAACCGGCTGTGTACGGAGCTGGGTCGAGCTGGTGGTTGTGGGTGCGGTGAACGCAGAGATAATCGAGAGGACAGCCAGACAGCTTACAAGAGTCCAGGTGGCTTTCTCAAGGAAGCTGTTGGTCTGACGGACACCCATCACAGAGCCGGCACCGCCGAACTGCGACGAAAGGCCGCCGCCTTTGGATTTCTGAATAAGAACGATGCCGATAAGAAGAACGGCAACGATAACTGTCAATACGATGATGACAACGTGCATAGCTTTTTATTTATTTTCGGGCATCTGCGGGCCTTCGTTTTGCTGAAGCAGACGCTGGTTGATAATCAGTTTTTGCAGGAAACGCAATTGGTCTGCAAAGTAAGCACTTTTTTTTGGAAATTTCAAATTTAAGCCCGATATAATTTCATAAGCACGCTCATAGCTGCCGCGTTTTATGAAAATCTTGGCCAGACTCTCGCTAAGGAGACTGTCATCAGCCGGCTCGGAAGGCGCCACCGGTTTCTTAGGCTCTTCTTCGGGAGCCTCTTCGGGCACAGACATGAGGTCGGGACGATGCGTTGCCGGATGCTGGCTGAGAATGAATGCGTTTATGCGCTGCTGCTGAGGGTCGGCATCTTCAGCATCGGGCAGATTGTCCTGCTCCTCACGGGCAAGCATCTCGGCATAGTCGGGTGTAGGATTGAAAATCATACGTTCCAGCAGCGCCTCCTCTTCCGGCGTACACGTACCATAGGTGCGCAGAAATGTGTCAATCACATTATTGGTCTCCTGAGGCGCAGGCTCTTCTGATTCGGGATAAAAATGCTTCCACTCGTCGCCGTGAGCGGCGAAAGCAAGAGTACGGCTGTCGGGACAAATCACCGCAAGGCGCTTGCGGAGCGCTTCCGCTTCCTCAGACGGCACACCGCCGTGGCGCAGGAGCATTAGCGCAGGCACGCACATCCACGGCATCGACGCGCACAGCCGGCGCAGTGCGTCGGTATCAGGGGGAGTGAGAGGCTCGCCATCCGGAACCGCCAGACAGCGGTTGATAAGTTCTGAAAAATCCGGGGTATTCATTACCAGTCGCCGAGAGTGGCGTTGAAAATTAGTTCTACCAGTTCCTTTGATATTTCCTCGCAGAGCTGGTCCTGTACGTCTGTAAGCATCTCCGAAGAGGGGAAGTCGCGGTATGCACTGAAACTCTGGTCAACGTCTTTGTTCTCCTCCTTATTATTTATATATTTGAGGCGCACAGTGATTGTAAGACGCGTCATCGATGCGTAGGCATTCTCTGTCACGGCCTGCGGAGTGAGATTATAGCCAGTGATTTCACCCTCGATTTCGAGGTCCGAGTTCCCGTCGATGGTCTGCAGCCGCGTATTCTTCGATATATAGTCGCGAAGTTCGTTCTCGAAAGTCTGCTGCAGAGGCGGATACACCAGTGCGGCACGAATCGGAAATTCTCCTACGTGAATGGTTTTGTAGATATTGTAGTCGAGCGCCGAGCCGTTCATCTTGAAACTCGGTATACAGGCGGTGAGCGATGCACAGAACAGCATCACGCAACCGACGGCAACGCGCAGTATGTTATTCGAGACCATAATCCTTGATTTTGCGGTAAAGAGTACGTTCGGAAATCTGCAGTTCGGCGGCAGCCGCCTTGCGGCGTCCCTGATTGCGTTCGAGAGCGCGACGTATCATCTCTCGTTCCGTTTCTTCGAGGGTCGCCGGAGTTTCAGGCTCGACCTCCGAATAATTCACGTCGCTGCACGGCGGCACATGTGTTTCGGGTGTGCCGTGACTTCTCACCACAAGTGAGGTAGGCATAGAGGCATTGTCCTCATCGGCGATGATTTTATGTGATACTGGAGGCCTGTCGCCATCAATACGCATCTGCAGTTCGTCGATGCGCTCACGCAGCTTGAAAATCATACCGAGCAGCATCTCGCGCTCGCTCTCGTAGCTGTGAAGCGAAGCCGTGGTGGCCGGGATATAGCTTGTTGATATTTCGGGTATATAACGGCGCAATGTATCGGCATTTACGTCAGTGCCGGCCTCGAATAGAGCCGTCTGCTCCACTACATTCTTGAGCTGACGCACATTGCCGGGCCAACGGTAGTGCCGCATGGCATCCTCGGCATCCTCGGTGAAGACAACGGGGGGCACACGGTAGCGCTCGGCGAAATCCGAAGCAAACTTTCGGGCGAGCAGCCTTATGTCATTGCCGCGGTCGCGCAGCGGGGGTATATGTATCTGAATGGTAGAAAGGCGGTAGAAAAGGTCCTCGCGAAACTTACCGTGGGCGACAGCGTCGAGAAGGTCGACATTTGTCGCGGCGACAACGCGGATATTGGTTTTCTGCACTGTCGAAGAGCCGACCCGAAGATATTCGCCGCTCTCGAGCACGCGCAGCAGTCGCGCCTGCGTAGTAAGCGGAAGCTCGGCTACCTCATCCAGAAAAATTGTGCCGCCGTCGGCTTCCTCGAAATAACCCTTTCGGGAATCGACCGCACCCGTGAACGCTCCTTTTTCATGACCGAAGAGTTCCGAGTCGATTGTGCCCTCGGGAATGGCACCGCAGTTCACCGCTATATATTTGGCATGGCGGCGTGCGCTGAACCTATGAATAATCTGTGGAAAAAACTCCTTGCCGGTTCCGCTCTCGCCGGTGACAAGCACCGACAAATCGATAGGAGCCACACGTATGGCCCGCTCTATGGCTGCGGTAAGCGCCGGAGCGTTGCCAACGATGCCAAATTGCTGCTTGGCCTGTTGTGCCTGAGCAGTGAGTGTATTTGATATGCGGTTTTCTGGCATTTTTCGTTATTGTGCTGCAAGAGACTCTGAGCCCCCTGCTGTTTCGAGATACAAAAGTACTAAAAAAAGTGGAATCATTTCTTTGTGCGCTCCCTGAAGATTACAACATGCGGCAACGGAAACAAAAACTATTTTCTGCAGCAAGACTTGATTATCGGGCGAACCGCACTCTTTGAGGGGTGACAGCCTTCAATCACAGGCCACCCGTCAGCATCCCAGCACACCTTGTCAAGATATACCTTTCGTCCCTCTTCCGGAGCGGCGGCATCATAGCCATGGTAAACCATCCAATACTGGCCGGCATCGTCAGTTACAAGATTTGCATTATGGCCCGGACCATGCACTGAATCATCACCCTTGAGGACGAGCGAAAAACCATTATCAAGTGCCCGACGGTCATCCTTGTCTACATAAGGGCCAAGCACATTTTTGCTTCTTGCCACTACTACACGATAAGTACTTTTTGCACCTTCGCAACAAGAGCCCGCCGACCCAATCAGATAGTAATAATCTCCGTGCCGAAATATATTGGTACCCTCGGTAAAGGTTCCCGCCACCTTAACCGGAGAGGTCCCGGGCATTAACGAAAGTCCGTCAGGGGTCAGCTCGACAGCATATATACCTCTGAAACTACCCCAAAAAAGCCAATGTTTACCTTCAGCTTTCACATAAACAGGGTCAATACTGTTCTGCACACCTATTTCATTACTCAAAAAGAGTTTGCCGTTGTCTGTAAACGGACCTTGCGGCGCATCAGCCGTAGCAACACCGATACCGCACTCCCATTCCTTACCCCACTCCGACTTGGAATAATAAAGTACATACTTTTCCCCTATCTTTTGTATGTCAGGAGCCCAGATTCTTCCTTCCGGCACCATTTGCGGACGCGTCATATCGTTGAATGCAGTACCGACGAAGGTCCACTCCACCAGATTATCCGACTTATAAACGGGAACATTACGAATGCTCTCTGTCGAATAGAGCCAATAAGTACCATCGCAGGCACGGATGATTGTAGGGTCGGGTGCGCTCCTGTTGATTACAGGGTTGGTGTAGGTCAGAGACTCAGGATTGCACACGCTGATATCGGCGGTTCCTGCCAAAAGTAAACCGACCAATAATGGCCGAATACTGACAAATATCATAAAAGTAGTAATGGAATAATTAAATTCAACACCGGAATATCATCCGCAAATTTACGAATTATCTTTCATTTCTCTTATTTATCAACGGAACATTGAATTTATGGTAAAAGCAAAAGTTTGGCCGCATTTCGTTCGCAATTTCGTTACGCACTGATTCACCGCCCATTAGCCATGCGGCCGATTTTTTAACTAAAAATAATCGCAAAAAAATTTGCACAAAGCAGAAAAAGTGCTTAACTTTGCATCGCTTTTGAAAAAGACGGGGTGTAGCTCAGTTGGTTAGAGTACGCGTCTGGGGGGCGTGAGGTCGCTAGTTCGAGTCTAGTCACCCCGACAATAACAAAAGCCGTAAGCGCTGAAGAGCAATCTTCGGCGCTTGTTTTTTATATATGCCTTGAAAAACAGAGACAGGCAACCGTGCAAGCCTTAATCTTTTGGGTCAGCGGATTTTTCCGGTTGGTGAGCGATGATGTCGGAGCATAG
>CAJUKF010000003.1 GCA_910587355.1 uncultured Muribaculaceae bacterium | reverse complement strand
CATAACGCTCCGTAAACTCACTTCTGTTAACAAGCATTTTTAAACAACCTCTAAATTACATCCCGGTGTGCTTCTGACCCGCGAGCTCCGAATATATGCACTCATGCGTCTTGGTATCACCGACAGCGGCAAAATAGCAGTTTTTCTGCGCTGCTCCACGAGCACGGTCTACAATTATCGTACGCGTATGCGCAACCGGGCTCTCGACAGAGAGCATTTCGAAGAAAATATCATGAAAATAAAGGCGACACACGATTTATAATGTCTACATTTTCGGCACGGGTATAATAAGTCTGATTGCTGTTTTACAGAGTGTTATCTTCTTTAAGCGTCTACATTTTTATTATCTCTGTAAATGCAGGCCTTAATAGGGGCTAACTTTGCAATGATAAATAATCAGACAAAAGAATCGGAGTGATTATCTGTCATCGGGATTTTCGCTTATTCTGTTGCCGAACAACTTCAATGTCCGGTTTACGAATAAAGAGAGTTATGACCGGAATACCGATTCGTATGTCAGATGTGTGCGATTTTATCGCTGATATATTGACCTGCCGCATAATATTAGCCGTGGTGTGTCTTCTTTGGCTCCATTTGCTCCAATATGTATTTATAGTGTGAATATATGGCTGAAAATTCTTATCTTTGCCTTTGAAAATACAGACAAAAGATTCTTATGAACTGCATAACCAGCTGCTCCGGCAAACAGAACAACGAACAACTCAAAAACGATATTCTCCGGCTTAAGAAGGAGAAGAACGCCGTTATACTCGCTCACTATTATGTCGAGGGAGATATTCAGGATATTGCCGATTATGTGGGCGATTCACTGGCCCTCGCACAGAAGGCTGCGGCCGACTGCTCAGATGCCGACATCATAGTGATGTGCGGCGTCAACTTCATGGGGGAGACCGTGAAAGTGCTGTGCCCCGACAAAAAAGTGCTTGTGCCTGACAATACCGCAGGATGTTCCCTTGCCGACAGCTGTCCTCCCGAGGAATTCGCGGCGTTCAGGACCGCACATCCCGGCTATACTGTCATATCGTATGTCAACACTTCCGTGGAGGTTAAAGCTCTGAGCGATGTGCTCGTCACATCGGGCAATGCCCGTAAGGTTGTTGACAGTTTCCCAGCCGATGCGAAGCTGATTTTCGGTCCCGACCGCAATCTCGGCGGTTACATAAACTCCGTCACCGGCCGCGACATGCTGCTGTGGGACGGTGCCTGCCACGTTCACGAGCGTTTCAGCACGGAGAATATAGCACGTCTCAAAGCCGAACATCCGGGCGCGCCGGTACTCGTTCATCCCGAATGCAAGCGTCCTGTCGCCCTAATGGCAGACAAAATCGGTTCGACGGCTGTGCTGCTCAAATATGCGCTCGAAAGCGATGCCACAGAGTTCATAGTCGCCACCGAGAGCGGTATCCTCCACCAGATGCGCAAGGCCGCGCCTCACAAGAATTTTATTCCCGTGCCGCCGTCGGACAGCAGTTGCGGCTGCAACGACTGCGCCTATATGAAACTGAATACTCTGCGAAAGCTCCGCGACTGTTTGCTCAACGAGGCTCCGGAGGTTTCAGTCGACCCCGCACTTGCCGAAAAGGCTCTTGTTCCAATCAACCGTATGCTCGAACTCTCAAAATAAAGCCAGCGGCATGAAACCGATGATAAAATATCGTGGAGGAAAGTCGAAGGAAATACCAAATATAATGTGGCATATTCCTCGTTTTTCGGGCCGATATGTCGAACCATTTTTCGGTGGAGGCGCATTGTTTTTTTATCTTGAACCTCGTCAGGCTATAATAAATGATATAAATACAAAACTTATATCTTTTTATCGTGGAGTACGCGATAATTATGATAAATTGCGTGAAGAATTAAACGAGGTCGAGGCTATATATGTCAAGAACAGAAAAGATTTCGAACGTCTAAAATCCATATCTCCTGATAGTCGTGTAGTAGATAATAATGAGGAATTGTATTATCGAATGCGCGATATGTTCAACGGAATTTCTGAAAAAAAGTATTCCGATGCTTTGCTATATTTCTTTATCAATAAAACGGCTTATTCAGGGATGATAAGATATAATTCTCGTGGTGAATTCAATGTGCCATACGGACGTTATGCACACCTGAATACTGAGTGTGTTTCACGTTCGCATAGTCTTCTGTTACAGCGTGCTGAGGTGTACGATAAAGATTATAGTGCTGTCTTTGATGTGTGTGAAACAGACGATTTTATTTTTCTAGACCCTCCCTATGACTGTGTCTTTTCCGATTATGGCAATGAACTGTATCGTGATGGATTTTCGGAAGAAGACCACAGAAATCTCGCGCTTGATTTTGCAAATCTTCCATGTAAGGCACTGATGATTATAGGCCGAACACCTCTAACCAAAGAACTGTATTCCGGATATATAATTGATGATTACGAAAAAAAATATGCAGTCAATATCCGCAACAGATTTAAATCTGAGGCTCGACATCTGATTGTAGCAAATTACCGGAAAAGTTGGGGTATGGGTTTATCCAGTACCGGAACTTATGAAAATATAATGCAAGCCGAAACGGCTCAGTTGCGTTTATTTGAAGCAGAAGAACCTTATGGGACGAATAAATAGCAGAGTGGTATTCGTGACCACATCGCCGCGTACACCGGCTAAGATGATACCTGAAATTTCGTTGCTTGTCCGTTTTTTTTCGGATAAGAAGTGGAATGTTTACACGCAGCGAGATTTTATGCAGATACTCTCCAATGAAAATTTTTTTGACGGAGAGGGCAAAAAGGACCCTTCATTCAGTGCGAGAGACAGAATCAACCGAGCGCCTAAGTCGCTTGGATTTGTCACTTTGTCACCAACAATAAAACTGACTGATGCAGGCGAAGCATTGCTTACGTCCAAAAGGACTGATGAAATTTTCCTGCGTCAGCTATTGAAGTTCCAGGTACCGTCTCCCTATCACCAGCCTTCAGACAAGGCTGCGAAATTTAATGTCAAGCCATATCTTGAGATTTTAAGGCTTGTGCGTACGCTCGGAACTCTTAAGTTCGATGAGTTGCAGATTTTCGGGCTTCAGCTAACCGACTGGCATATATTTGATGAGATAGTCGCTAAAATCAATAATTTTCGTGTGGCTCTTGCCGAAAACAAAGGTAGCTACCGAGTGTTTAAAGAGCAATATCTGCATCGTGAGCTTTTGACAGTTTATAGTCAGCGTATTGCGGAAAACGATATCAAGACACGCGAGAGTAAGACTAAGACTCTTGATAAGTTCCTTTCTACGCAAGCTTCCAATATGCGAGATTATGCAGATGCTTGTTTCAGATATCTGCATGCGACTGGACTTGTAAATGTATCTCATGTGGGAAAATCGCTTAGCATAGTGTCTGAACGAGTTGATGATGTTGATTATATTCTTGCCAATGTTGACCGCGACCCATGTTTTGTGGACGATGAGAAATCATATATAGCATATCTTGGTGACAGACGGCTTCCGCAGCTGCTTACCGATAATCGTGAAAATTTGATTTCAAAACTTTCAACGCTATTTCCTGAGCAAGTATTTGATGCTAATGCTGACGTTGAAGTTTTGAAAGATTTACTGGAAGACTTGACTGATAGCCGCAAACAAAGTGCAATAGATGCTCAAATTCATGAAATAAAGAACTATAAGTTGTATGATGATATACAACTTATCTTTGAGCAAATCATACACAAAAGTCTCTACGATACGCCGTTGATGCTTGAATGGAACACATGGAGGGCTATGACAATGCTTGACGGAGGAGATATAAGGGCAAACTTAAAATTTGATGATTTTGGTAAACCTTTGTCTACTGCACAAGGCAACATGTCCGATATTGTATGTGACTATGGCGATTTTTTAGTATCGGTGGAGGTGACAATGTCCTCCGGTCAAAGACAATTTGAAACTGAGGGAGAACCGGTGAGCCGCCATCTTGGAGCATTAAAAAAAGCTTCTGGCAAACCGTGCTATTGCTTGTTTATAGCGCCCAAAATCAGTCCATCGACTGTTGCTAACTTCTTTACCCTGCACAAACTTGATATTTCATTTTACGGCGGAGCCGCAAATATTGTACCTTTGCCTTTGAATATATTCAGAAAAATGGTGGAAGACTCTTATCGTGCCGGCTATGTGCCGCAACCCGAAAAGGTAAGAAGTTTCTTTGAATATGCCAAAGAAACAGCCTCTGTTCATATAAATGAGGTAAGTTGGTATGAAGCGATTAAGTCCAAAGCACTGCAATGGCTTGTCTGAATCCCTATACGAATAATTAACTTAAGCCTTTAATCTGTATGAAAAACATGATAAGACTTGCAACCGTCGCTGCATTTGCCGGCGTATTCATGCTGTCGGCGGCGGAGGTGCGGCAGATTAAGATTACAGATAATTACCTCACTTTCCCCGTGTCGCACAAATGCGACAGGGTGCGGATAAATATCAGCGGCGACGGAATGGCGACGCTTCCGGTAGATATCCGCCTTACCGACGGACCGGCCGATTATGTGACATTCAAGGATGTGTCAGCACTGAAAGTCCGCAAAATCACTGTCAGCGCTCCCGACGGGTTCAAGGTGCTTGATGCCATAGGGCAGTCGGCTGAAATCCCCGGCAACGATTCGATTTACAAGGAGATAAACCGTCCGCATTATCACTTCACCACACGCCGCGGATGGATAAACGACCCGAACGGCCTGATTTATCATGACGGCGAGTATCATCTTTTTTATCAGCACAATCCCTACGAGCGCGACTGGGGCAACATGCACTGGGGCCATGCCGTGAGCCGTGACCTTGTGCATTGGACCGAACTGGCCCCGGCTCTGTATCCCGATACAATGGGCGCGATGTTCTCTGGTTCGGCTGTGGTAGACACTAATAATGATTCGGGTTTCGGCACGAAAGATAATCCGGCCATGGTGGCGGCATTTACCGTTGACAATCCCGACAGGCAGATGGAGTGCATAGCGTACAGTCTTGACAACGGACGCACTTTTACCAAATACAGCGGCAATCCGGTGATTGACACTAAGGAAAAATGGGACAGTCACGATACACGCGACCCGAAAATGTTCCGCTACGGCGACCGCTGGGTGCTCGTGCTCAACGAGCGCGACGGTCACTCGATTTATAATTCCAATAATCTCCGCGACTGGACATTCAAAAGTCACATCACCGGCTTCTGGGAGTGTCCGGAGCTTTTCGAACTGCCGGTCGACGGCGACAAGAACAATACCATGTGGGTGATGTACGGAGCATCGGGCACATATATGCTCGGTGATTTCGACGGCGAAAAATTCACCCCGACTTCGGGCAAGCATTATTACTCCACAGGCAGCATATACGCAGCCCAGACCATAAACAACATGCCGGCATCTGACGGGCGCCGCATACAGATATGATGGGGGCGCATCTCGCATCCCGGCATGGATTTCAACGGCATGATGCTAATACCGACCGAACTCTCCCTGCGGACTACCAAAGACGGCGTACGGCTTGTGTCGAAGCCCGTGCGCGAAATCGAGGAACTTTGTGTTCCGGCCGGCTCGTGGACGAATCTGTCGCAGGATAAAGCCGCCGAAGTGCTCGCTCCTTTCGCTAAAGAGGGCAGTGTGCGCATCAGGGCCACATTTAGCCTTTCACATGCCACAGATGCCGTGCTGCGTCTGGGCAAGCACCGTCTGTTCGACTACAATATGAACTCCAATACCGTCAACGGAGTATTCTATTCTCCTCAGGACCCGACTTCGACCGAAATCACGGCCGACAACTATCTCGACAGAACATCGGCTGAGGTATTTGTCGACGGCGGACTTTATTCGTACTCCATGGGCCGCACAGTTCCCTCTGGAGACGACGCACGGTTCAGGCTTGACGGAAACCGTGTGACCGTGAAGTCTCTCGAAGTCTTTACCATACCGTCGGTGTGGCAGAAGTAAAAAATATGTAAGTATTTCGTAATTGTTTCACACATTATGCATAATGAAAACATTATTAGCAAATATTGGTGAAAAACAGATAAACAAATGTTTAAATATATTTGTGAGGACCGGAAAATTTAATTAACTTTGAGCCAAATAAAAAACACAGACACTTCTTATTTTGCAATGAAAAAACTTAAGGCAGGAATCATAGGGCTTGGCCGCATGGGCGGTTTCTTCCTTAATGAATTCCTTAAAAGTCCCCGTTGGACAGTGTCTTCTATCTGTGAGATGAACACTGCCGTCCACGACGAGTTGCGCAGCCGGGTCCCCGGCGCGTCAATCGTGACAGACGAGGATGAGATTTTCAACAATCCTGAAATCGACGTGGTTGTCCTTACAGCCCTTGCCGATTCGCGTCTGCGTCAGATACGTAAAGCTGTCGCAGCAGGCAAATCCATAATATCTGAGAAACCCATTGCCGACACTCCCGAGAACGAACAGGCGGCCTGCGAGCTGGTGAAGAGCGCTCCTGTACTCTCGACAGTGAATCTTTATATACGCAATTCATGGTATTTCAAGGAAATCGACGACTGCATACGTTCGGGCGAAATCGGTGAACTCGGCATTATACGTATCTGTCACATGACACCGGGACTTTCGCCCGGCGAGGGCCATGAAGCCGAGGGCCCGGCGTTCCACGACTGCGGCATGCATTACGTAGACATCGCCCGTCAGCTGGCACGCTCCGAATATAAGACCGTTCACAGTCAGGCTGTGCGGATGTGGGCTTATAAAGCCCCCTGGTGGCTGCAGTGCCACGGCACATTCGAGAACGGCGTGGTATTTGACATAACACAAGGTCATAATTACGGACAGCTCTCCGACAAGCAGACCCATAATTCCTATATGGATATCATAGGTTCGAAAGGCATAGTGCGCATGACACACGACTTCAAGACAGCCGTGGTGGAGGTTCACGGAGTGACACGCACAGAGCGCATAGAGCGTCCCTACGGCGGCAAGAACATCGACCGGCTCATAGAGCTTTTCGCCGACTCAATCGAAAAAGGAGAGCCTGATTCGAGTCTGCCCACGTTCAGTGATGCGGCCATTGCGTCTGATTTCGCTTGGAAGGCAATCGAGAACGCCCGCAACAACGACCTGCCGGTGTGCGGTACAAGCGAGGAGCTGGAGCAAATCCACGAACGCCGCCGCAACATGAAAGACGGCTACGGACTTCTGCGCAAGCAGACAACACGATAAAAAACAATACCGACTATTCTTCAACTTTTATCAATACCAATACCTAAAACCATGTCAGTAGATTTAACAAGGAGACAGTTCCTCAAAACCGGCGCAATGGCTTCGCTTGCAATGGCGGTGATGCCCAGCTCCGTTCTCGGCAAAAGTTTCAGCGGTGTCACAGCACCCAGCGACAAACTGAATATTCTTGGCGTTGGCATCGGCGGCCGCGGCGCCTCCGTGCTCGAAGATGTAAGTCAGGAAAACATCATCGGCCTCTGCGATGTTGACTGGAAATATGCCGACCATATCTTCCGCAAATATCCCAACGCAAAGCGTTTCAACGACTACCGCCGCATGTACGACGCAATGCTCAAAGATGCGGACGCAGTTGTAGTTGCCACCGCCGACCATACACATGCCATTATCTCGGCCGATGCTCTTGTAGCCGGCAAGCATGTGTACTGCGAGAAGCCTCTTACCCATACCGTGTATGAGTCGCGTCTGCTCACCCGTCTTGCCGACAAGCATAAAGTAGCCACCCAGATGGGTAATCAGGGTGCGTCGGGCGACGGTGTCCGCAAGATATGCGACTGGATTTGGAACGGCGAAATCGGTGAAGTAACACGCGTAGATGCGTTTACCGACCGTCCTATATGGCCGCAGGGCCTTTCACGTCCTGCCAAGGCAGAGAAGATACCTTCGACCCTCAACTGGGACGCATTCCTCGGTCCGGCCCCCGAGCGTCCGTATCACAGCTGCTACCACCCCTGGAACTTCCGCGGCTGGTGGGATTTCGGTACCGGCGCACTCGGCGATATGGCATGCCATATCCTCCATCCGGCATTCAAGGCCCTCAACCTCAAATATCCGACCCATGTAGAAGGCAGCTCGACACTGCTTCTCACCGAATCGGCTCCTAACGCACAGCGTATCAAATACACATTCCCCCAGCGCGACAATCTGCCCAAGGTAGGTATGCCCGAAGTGGAAATCACATGGTACGACGGCGGCATTCTTCCCGAGCGTCCCGCAGGCCTCCCTGCCGGCAAGGACCTCAATGATTCGGGCGGCGCCCTCATTTTCTACGGCACCAAGGATACACTTATTTGCGGCTGCTACGGCGTGAATCCCTATCTGCTCTCGGGCCGTGTTCCCGACGCTCCCTCGATTGCACGCAAAGTCGAACTCAGCCACGGCAAGGACTGGGTACGCGCCTGCAAGGAAGACTACGCACACCGCACTCCCTCGGCATCGGACTTCTCCGAAGCCGGTCCGTTCAACGAAATGGTTGTTATGGGTGTTCTCGCAGCACGTCTGCAGGGCCTGAACCAGGTACTCGACTGGGACGGCGAGAACATGCGTTTCACCAACATCCCCGAGGACGCAACAATCCGTACCTGCATCGCCGACGGCTTCCACATCCATAACGGTCACCCCACATTCGACAAGACATGGTCAGACCCCGTCAACGCACGCGAGTACGCCGAATCACTTATCCGTAAAAAATACCGCGACGGCTGGAAACTCCCCGAAATGCCCGCATAAAACACATTCACACAATATAAAAATGAAAAAGATACTTTTCTTTGCATCAGCACTCGCTGTCGTAGCAGCAACCGCCTGCGGCAGCAAAAATGCAACCCAGAAGGCCGAAGCCACCGACACAGTTCCCGCAGGCCCCCAGTACACAGTTCTTCAGAACGAGCAGATAGACCTCTCTGCTTTCCCCGTTGACGAAGAAGGCTACTACACCATCTTCAACGGCAAGGACTTCACCGGCTGGCGCGGCTACGGCAAGGACACCGTACCCTCACGCTGGACAATCGAAGACGGCGCTATCAAGTTCAACGGCTCGGGTACAGGCGAAGGCCAGACTCTTCAGGGCGGCGACATCATCTTCGGCAAGCAGCTAGGCAACTTCGAGCTCGAACTGGAATGGAAGGTTGACAAAGGCAGCAACTCCGGTATCTTCTATCTGGCTCAGGAAGTGGAAACTACAAAAGAGGACGGCAGCAAGCAGCTCGAGCCGATTTATATCTCGGCTCCCGAATATCAGGTGCTTGACAATGCCAACCACCCCGATGCAAAACTCGGTGTTGACGGCAACCGTCAGTCGGCTTCGCTCTACGATATGATTCCCGCAAAGCCCCAGAACCAGAAGCCTTACGGCGAATGGAACAAGGCTAAAATCCTTGTTTACAAAGGTACTGTAGTTCATTCACAGAACGGCGAGAACGTAGTGGAATATCACCTTTGGACTCCCCAGTGGACCGAACTTCTCCAGAACAGCAAGTTCAGCCAGGAAAAATGGCCTCTCGCATTCGAACTCCTCAACAACTGCGGCGGTGAGAATCACGAAGGTTATATCGGCTTCCAGGACCACGGTGATGACGTTTGGTTCCGCAATATCCGAGTTAAACCTCTCGATTAATAAGCCCAAAATCTGACAAAGGGTGTCATAATTCCGCACAACGGGTTGTGACACCCTTTGAAATAAATAAACCGATACTATGAAACTGAAAACAATACTTTTTGCCATGACGGCAATACTGCTCGGAGGCACAGTCGCATGCACCGGCACACAGGCCGGGACTCCGAAGAAAGAAATGGGCATTCAGCTCTATTCGGTGCGTCATCTGCTTGATGATGGCCAGAAATATCACGACAACCTCCCCGGTCTCCTTAAATCAGTAGCAGACAACGGCTACACCCATGTGGAAGCTGCCAATTACGACAACGAGAAAGGACTGTTTTATGGTCTTACTCCCGAAGAATTTGCCAAAGCGTGCGAGAATGCCGGTCTTAAGGCCACATCGTCGCACACAGGCCGCAGTCTCTCGGCTGACGAAATGAAATCGGGCGACTACGCCGATTTCTACAAATGGTGGGACAAGACAATCGCCGACCACAAGGCTGCAGGAATGGAATATATCGTGATGCCGTGGATGGGTGTTCCCGATTCGATTGCCGACCTGCAGAAGCAGTGCGAGGCTCTCAGCGAAGTGGCACGACGCTGTCAGGCCCAGGGCCTTCAGTTCGGATACCATAACCATTCGCACGAATTCAACGAAGTGGAAGGCAAGAAGATGCTTGACTATATGATTGAGAACACCGACCCAGCCGTTCTCTTCGAGATGGACGTGTACTGGACAATGTATGGTCATGCAGCTCCCGTCGATTATTTCAAGAAATATCCAGGCAGATTCAAACTTCTCCATATCAAAGACCTCCGTGAGATAGGCCAGAGCGGTATGGTAGGTTTCGACGCTATTTTCAACAATGCCGATACTGCCGGTGTGGAGAATTATTATGTTGAAATCGAAGAGTTCACCGGAGACCCCGAAGAAGGTATCCGTCAGAGCTCTGAATATCTCAACAACGCACCTTTCGTAAAGGCTTCATATAAGAAATAATAAAGCTTAGACTCATTGAACGACAGTCTCCGGCTTCATTGCTCCGGAGGCTGTCGTTTGTCAAGACTGCCGAAAGACATCTCTTTACGGGCGACTGTTTTTACTATCACGACGGCACTTTCTATGTCTACTGGCTGCTTGACGAGGGTCATCATTCGGGACTCGGCGGTCTCGGCGGTCATCAGTGGGCGCTGAGCACATCGGGAGACCTTGTGAACTGGACGCATTATCCCGTTGCCGTAGGCTTCGAGCAGGACTGGGAGAAGTCGATATGCACCGGTTCGGTGATTGCCGACAAAGACAAATTCTATGCATTCTACTCGACACGTGTGCAGGACGACAAGGGAGTACACGAGCAGCTCAGCTATGCCGTGAGCGACGATGGCGGCAAGAAATTCGTGAAACAGCAGCCGAATCCTTTCTATTTTCCGCCGGAGGAGTGCGTGAGCCGTGATTTCCGCGACCCGAAAGTCTTCAGGGACGAAGACGGCACATATCACTTGTTCATTTCGGCTTACAAGAAAAATCCTGTGATAGAAGGGTTCGGAGGCTATCTGTATCATATGGTATCCGATGACCTTAAAAACTGGAAAGAGTCCAAAGCAGTACTTGCCGGTCAGGTCGCTACACCTGAGTGCTCTGATTACTTCAAATGGAACGACTGGTACTATCTGCTTTACAGCACCGGCGGCGACACATACTATGTGATGTCGCGCAATCCTTTCGGCCCGTGGCAGTATCCGGCCACACAGGCTTTTGTCGAACAGTGGGGCTGCGTATACAAGACGGCTCCGTTCAAAAACGGCCGACGCATTTTAGTTCCGCGTCTCGAAGAATATGAAAAAGCCGTGTCGCAACTTGGAGCGGCACGGCTTTTATGCTGAATGAGGGAAAAAATCAGATGAATAGCGGCGTGATGTATTTTGCAAGCGCCCAGCCGCCAGCGATTAGCCATATGTAAAGAAGGAATGCCAAGATAAATGGTTTTGCACCGGCTTTCTTGAATTTGTCAATGCTTGTTTCGGCACCGAGGGCTACCATGGCCATTGTGAGAAGGAATGTGTCGATGTAGTTGATTACATCGACAGCCGACTGAGGCAGCAGGCCGAACGAATTGAAGCCGATGACTGCGAGGAAGCCGAGGGCGAACCATGGCACTGCAACTTTGCCTTTTGCAGCCGTGCCGGTAACTCCTTGCTTGACGGCTGAAATTGCAACCCAGTAGCCGAGCACGAGGAGTACGGGCACAAGCAGCATCACGCGTATCATCTTGACGATGACAGCAACATCTGAGATTTCAGGCCCCATTGCATTGCCTGCGCCTACGGCGTGAGCCACTTCGTGGAGGGTCGCACCGGCATAGATGCCCATTTCTTCAGGTGAGAGGTTGAGAATGCCGGCACGGTATGCAATGGGGTAAAGGAACATTGAAATGGTGCCGAAAATCACTACTGTAGCCACCGCGACAGCTGTTTTGTAAGGCTTGGTCTGAATCGTCGATTCGGCGCCGAGTACGGCGGCCGCTCCGCAGATGCCGCTGCCGATTGATGTCAGCAGGGCTATGTCACGGTCCATTTTAAGGGCTTTGCCGAGCCAGTAGCCGCCGATGATAGTGACTGTGACGACTACTACATCGATGATGATGCCCGGAAGTCCCACAGCGACCACATCCATGAATGTGAGGCGGAAACCGTAGAGGATGATGCCAAGGCGCAGCAGTTTTTTTGAGCAGAACTGTATGCCGGGGACCCATGTCTCGGGCAAATGGTTGCGGAGGCTGTTGGCATAGAGCATACCGAGAATGATGCCTATAATCATGGGGCTGAACGACAGCTCGGTGAATATCTGCGCCGAGCCGATATAGAAGGCCGCGCAGGAGAAGAGTCCTATAAGGAGAACACCATGGAGCATGCTGCTCCGTTTTTCTGTAAACATTTTTAAATAGATAGATTGTAAATGAAGTTGTTAAAAACCTTGTTAAATGATTTTGTCGGCAACGAGTATGCTGTCGACGGCTGCCACCGTGGCCGGACGGTCCCAGTCGGGCCGGTTGGCAAATATAATCACGGACGCCTCACTCTCGGGGAAGTATGCGGCATAGGTGTAGAAGCCGCCGTTGTCGCCTGTATGGAAAATTTTCAGCGGAAAACCTTCGTGCCGGTAGGAGAAGAGCCCCAGCCCGTAATAAGTGTCGGCTTCGTCAGTGAGTATTATCGGTGCGGTTGCGTCTGCGAGTGATTCCTTGCTGATGATTCGGTCGGCATAAAGGGCGCGTTGCCAGCGCAGGAAGCCTCGCGATGTGGTATAGAGTCCTCCGTCGGCTTTGGTCGGGAAGAAACTGGCCTCGCCGTAGTCCGATTCCTCCCAGCGTCCGTCGCGGCTGCGGAAAGCGGTGCTGTCATCGCCCTCAGCGGGGATATAGCCGTGTGCATAGTCGTTCATCGGCACGTCAGGTTCAAGATATACGGTATTTGACATACCGGCGGGAGAGAATATGTTCTCTCGCATCCATGCGGTGAATTCTCGCCCGGAAACGCGTTCGACAATAGGCAGTACGAGCTGGAATGTGGGGTTCTGATACTCGTATCGTGTGCCTGGTGTGAAGGCGAGAGAGTCGAGGTCGTCAAGGTAGCGTGTCGACTCTTCCCAAAGCGCATAATGCTTGTAGTCGTCGACGTTAGCATATACGCTTTTGTGTTTTTTAAGGTATTGCTTCCACTGAGTTTCAGTACGGGGGCGTGTGTCGGGTATACCTGAGGTATGCGACATCATCTGCCTGAGAGTGATTTGTCTGAGAAGGGGAGAATGGAATTCTGGAAAAAAGCCCGATACCGTATCGTCGAGCGAGAGTGTGCCGCGTTCCTGAAGCAGAAGGAGCGCCGCGGAAGAGAATTGCTTCGAAATTGAGCATATGTTGAACAGCGTGGAGCTGTCAATCGGGGCATATGTGTCATCAAGGCGCGCTTTACCGAAGCCTCGCTCGTAGATTACCGAATCGCCCTTGGCGATAAGTACGATAGCTCCTGGTCCCGAACCATCGAACATCGGGGTGAACAGACTGTCGATGTCGGCAGTGAGTTTTTCGTTGCTGCCGTTGCCGGAATGACGCGGACTGCAGGCGACCAGAAGCGTCAGTGTCGCTGCAATTATTGTAAGTGATATGTGGCGCATCTTAGATGTTCAGTGATATTAGCGTATGAGCACGGTACGAGAGAAGTCATCTGTCGCTACGATGACAATGGTGCCGGGTGTGAGTGCGAATGCCGATGTGCCTTCGGGAAGCCGGCCTGCGAAAACAGTTGTGCCGTCGACGGCATAGACCGCAGCTTCGATTCCGTCAGCCTTAGTCACGTCAATATAAAGACTGCCGCTGTGGCTGTATGCGTTCCACTGATGACGCTCGGCTTCGGGCTCGCCGAGGCCCGAGCTCTGGCGCGAGAGACTTATGTCGTCGATGTTGAAACGTCCGCCATCGGTCTGGCGGATGCGCATACGTGCTTTGCCTTCTACACCGGCATGAACGCGATACTCGGAGTAGCTGTCGGCTGTCACAGTCACGTTACCGGCAAGCCGCCATGAGGCTCCTCCGTCTGTAGAGTATTCGACAGCAACGGTGACATCGCCTTCTTTGGCTGTCCAGCGCTGTGCGTAGAACGATATGTCGCCGATGCCCGTGAGACAGTCCTCTGCCATTTCGAGAGCCGATTTGCTTGTCTTGCCCATGCGGAGGCTGTATATGCTGTCGTGGCCTCCGTCGGCTTTCCATATGCCGGCATCGGTGATGTTCCATTTGCAGGCCGTGCCTGTGTAAGTCTTGTTCTCATAATTATCGGCTTTCTCGGCAACGGTCTCGAAGTCTTCGAACAGACCGGGCGATGCTGTTGCGACACCCTGTGCGAAAGCATCGTCGGTGACAAAATCGCTGCTCTCGGCCCGGATAGCGGTCTCAAACGAGCCTGCAGTGGAACTGTTGAGACGCATGTACATGCGGTCTTCGTCGGGCGAGAGAGTGATTGAAGTGCTCCATGAGGTGTTGTCGACCGAAAGCTCGAACGGAGTGTCGACCGATACGGTGATGTCGGATTCGATATTCTGGGTGACGATGAAAATCTCGGCCGCGGGAGAGGGCACGCCGGGAGCGGTGGCGAAATACAAGTCGCCGTCGAACAGAAAATCGACGGAGCGTACGGCTTCGCCTGTTTTCACGCTGATAGTCTGACTTTGGATTGACTCTCCGGCAAGCGAATAAGTATAGTCGGTCAGGGGCGCGAGACCTTCGACGGTGTATGAGCCGGCTTTGGCGTCGACATCGACAGGATAGCCGTCGAGCACACCTTCCGCGTCAGAAACAGTGAGGGCGTATTTTCCGTCGCGGTCATCGCCGACATATGTCCAGCGTGCCGTGAATGAGTTGTCGGTGACATCGGCAGCGGCCGATGCCGGTATGCCGCTGATTGCGGAGCCTTTGAGGATAACAACCGCTTTGGCGCTGCCGGCAGTGACAGCCAGTGTGGCCGAGTGCCCGCCTACGGCATCTGGTGTATATGTGATGTTTACATTAGTGCCTTTGTTAGCCGCAGCTGCAGAGATAGTTCCGGTCGAAACTTTGAAGCCGGTGCCTGCGAGATTTATTGTGACAGTGCCTGTGGCGTTTGTGGTCTTTATGCTCAGGGGAGCGGTGACTGCGATACCGGGGCCTGTGGTGCCGACGAAGAATTCCGAGCCGTCGGCAGGGCGGTTTATGGTTACAACAGCTTCTTCGCTGCCGCTCCATACGAGATTTTTCTTGTCACCCCAGATATACTGGGCGAGTTCGGGGTGGTCGATGAACGGGTTGCGGTTGTGCTGGCGGCTGTACACCGCTTCGTTGCGGTCGATTTCCTTCTGGCTGACGGGGTCCTGACGGTCCCATTTCAGCAGAAGTTCGACAGCCCACTCTCTGAAAGCCGGATAGCTGTTGCCGGCGAGCATGTCGCTGTGCCACGACGCTATGCGGTTGTTGTAGCATGCCGCCATGTAGAAATAAGAGCGTGCGAAGTCGCCCTTGTATTCGTCATCGGGCTCGAATACAGTACCCGAGTATCCGTTGAAAGTGCTTTTGCCGAGTTTCCCTAAAGCTTTCACGCCGCCTGAAGATGCCACCGAAGTGCCACCGGCACACTCTCCGTAGGGATTGTTGGAGCGCTGACCGTTTACTTTTCCGTCTGTGGGGTAGATATGGAAAGCATCGCTCGACATCGGGGATTTATTGTCGAACCAGCTTTTGGGAAACGAGTGCTCGCGGTTGTAGCAGTCGCCTATTTTCTTGTATGAGCCGCATTCCTCCTTGCCGGTGTCCCAGTGCTTTGTTGAGTACATGTCCCAGATTTTGCCGTCTTCGGGATATACATCCGATGTCTTGTATAGGTCGTAGAGAGCACTGTAGCTTACTGTAGTATGGGTCCCGATAGTGGAATGTAGGGCTTCGAGGAGTTCCTGGCCGCCTTTGTTCTCGCAGGAGGAGTAATATCCGGCGGGTACAGCGGCGTATGATGCATTGCCTGTGCCAAGCAGGGCGAATGACAATGCGCAGATATTTAAAATGTGTTTCATTTAAATCGATTAAATGAGGTGCATTTTGAATTTTGTCACCATTTCCGAGAGTGTCGGATTTGATTTGAGCAAATAGTCGAGCACTTGTTGTTCAGTCCAGAACGCCGGAGGAATGTCGCCTTTGCTTACCCTCGGTTCTATTGTTATGGCATCGTTTGACAGGCGGTCGCGGAGTTGCCCGGTAATCAGACTTAGAGATTTCTGTACGATGTCGGCCTGAACGGAGTTCCACACCTTGATTTCAAAGCTGTTGTCGGCTTTGCGCTGTGGCTCGCTTGCTGTAAGCACGCTCGTGAGCATGGGGTCGCTTTTTAAGGTAGAGGCGACGGCGCTCCATGCCGATGCAAAGTCGGCGTCGGTGTAGGGCTTGCTTCTGAATTCCGGTTCAGCCACTATAGACTGTTGCACCGGCTCAGGCCGGATTTCTGGCTTAGGAGCCGTACTCTTTAACGAGAGAGTACCCGAGGTATAAGTTTTATGATGCTTTTCGGGCAGTGGGGCAGTCTTGGCGGCAACAGGCGCTGTCTCTGGCCGGGCTATGGTTACCGGTGCCGGGGGCAGGTGCGGTTGTGCAGGTGTGCCGGTGTATTGCGGTGCCGGAGAAGAGGTGGTGAAACTCTCCAGCGGTCTCAGTTGCCCCCCGTCGCTTCCGCTTTCATCGGGCGAGGGGCTGAGTAATTGGCACAGTTTGATGAGCGTCAGCTCTATGAGAAATTGTTTGTTGCCGGCGGTGCGGAAATTGAAATCGGCTTCGTTGCAGAGGTCCATGGCCCTGTAAAGGAATGTGGGGTGAAGTTTCGAGCCTTTCTCTGCCATAGCCTGCCTTACATCGTCGGTAGCTTCCAGAAGGCACAGGGTTGTGGGGTTCATGGCTACCATGAGGTCGCGGAGGTAGCGTGCGAGACCATTGATGAAGAAGAGTGAGTCAAAACCTTTCTCGCGCACCTCTTTGTAAATGAGCAGCGATGTTGCCACATCCTGAGCTACGAAAGCATCGACAAGCCGCTCGTAGTAGCTGTTGTCGAGTTCGTTGAGATTGTCGATTGCCGACTGATAGGTGATGTTTCCCCGTGAACTTGCAGCCACCTGGTCGAATATTGACAGAGCGTCGCGCATGGCACCGTCGGCCTTGCGTGCTATCAGGTTGAGGGCTGCCGGTTCGGCACTTATGCCTTCGTTTGCAGCAATGCGCTGCATCTGTGCCACCATATCGGCGATTGTGATGCGGTTGAAATCATAAATCTGGCATCGCGACAGAATGGTGGGTATTATTTTGTGTTTCTCGGTGGTGGCGAGAATGAAAATGACGTATGACGGCGGTTCCTCAAGAGTTTTCAGAAAAGCGTTGAATGCAGCAGCGGTGAGCATGTGCACCTCGTCGATGATGAATACGCGGTATTTTCCGGATGCCGGCGGAATCATCACCTGGTCGATGAGCTGGCGCATGTCGTCGACACCGTTGTTCGATGCGGCGTCGAGCTCGAGAATATTGAGCGAACGGTTTTCATTGAATTGCCGGCATGAATCGCATTGGTTGCAGGCCTCGCCGTCGGGAGTGCGCGAGGTGCAGTTGATTGTCTTGGCGAAAATACGTGCGCAGGATGTCTTGCCCACGCCCCGTGACCCGCAGAAGAGGTATGCGTGCGCCAGACGGTCGGTGACGATGGCGTTTTTGAGCGTCGCCGTCAGAGCCGGCTGGCCGACCACGGATGCGAAGGTCGACGGGCGGTATTTTCTGGCCGATACGATATATTGTTCCATGTCGAATAAATGCACAGCTGCGGTGCTTTTCCGCAGCTGTGCAAAAGTAGCGAAAAGTTGTCGCAGGACAAACCTGATTAACAATTTTTGACACAGGATGCTAATTGAGGTTAATTTATTGCTGAGCAATGCATTAATGGTAAAAAACGGAACGCGGGCAAAGGTTTGGATAAATAAAAATTTCTGTAATTGGATATTTTTTACTTACTTTGCATCGCTAAAGCGCAAATTATTAATCACAAAATAACCACACTATTATGTCTGAAGTAGCAGATCGCGTTAAAAGCATCGTAGTTGACAAACTCGGTGTGCAGCCCGAACAGGTAACAGAAACAGCATCTTTCATCACCGACCTCGGTGCAGATTCACTCGATACCGTTGAGCTTATCATGGACTTTGAGAAAGAATTCGGTGTAACCATTCCCGACGAAGAAGCTGAGAAAATCAAAACTGTCGGCGACGCAATAGCATTCGTAGAAGCTAACGCGAAATAAGCAGCGATATTTCAACGCCACTTATAAACCGCCGCGAAATTTCGCTGATGCGAAATGAAACGGCGGTTAAATTTTGATAGTTCCTTTATAATAAGGACGCATCTCTTTACTCTGATGGGCCGAAATGCGCATGCAATGCGGCAGCCCTCAACAACCAACCATAATACAATGGAACTTAAACGAGTAGTAGTCACCGGCATGGGTGCTATCACACCGCTTGGCAACGACGTGGAGACCACATGGGAGAATGCCAAAGCAGGCGTTAGCGGCGCCGGTCCAATCACACACTTTGATGCAAGTCTTTTCAAAACGCAGTTTGCATGCGAAGTAAAAGGTTTCAACGCAGAGGACCATTTCGACCGTAAGAAATCCCGTCAGCTCGACCTTTATGCACAATATGCACTCGTAGCAGCCCGTCAGGCTGTAGCAGATGCAGGTCTTGAAACAGCTGCCGAAGAAGGCAAGGTTGACAAAAACCGCGTGGGTGTTATTGTTGCAGCCGGCATCGGCGGTCTTCATACATTTGAGGAAGAAGCAGGATACTATGCCCTCAATGCCGACAAAGGCCCAAAATACAATCCCTTCTTCATCCCCAAGATGATTGCAGACATTGCATCAGGCCATATTTCAATGGAGTACGGCTACCACGGCCCCAACTATGGTGTGGTATCAGCCTGTGCATCGTCGAACAATGCAATCATCGACGCATTCAACCTCATACGCCTCGGCAAAGCCGATGCAATTCTCACCGGTGGTGCGGAAGCTGCAATTTTCCCCGCAGGTGTAGGCGGTTTTAACGCCATGCACGCCATATCGACCCGTAACGACAGCCCGGAGACAGCATCGCGTCCGTTCAGCAAAAGCCGTGACGGCTTTGTAATGGGCGAAGGTTCGGCAGTGCTCGTTCTCGAAGAACTTGAGCACGCTCTTGCCCGTGGTGCCAAAATCTATTGCGAGGTAGCCGGCGGCGGTCTCTCTGCCGATGCCCACCATATCACAGCCACGCATCCCGAAGGTCTTGGCGCTATTCTCGCCATGCAGAATGCCCTTGAAGACGCCGGCATGAAGCCCGAAGACATCGACTATATCAATGTTCACGGCACATCGACCCCTGTCGGCGACCGCTCGGAGGTAAAGGCTATCGAACAACTTTTCGGTGAACACGCCCACAAGCTCAATATTTCTTCTACCAAATCGATGACCGGCCACCTTCTTGGAGCTACGGGTGCGGTTGAGGCAGTGTTCTCAATCAAGGCTGTGACCGACGGCATTATTCCTCCCACAATCAACCATGAAGAGGGCGACGAAGACGAAGAAATCGATTATTCGCTCAATTTCACATTCAACAAGGCTCAGAAACGCGAAGTACGTGCCGCTCTGTCGAATTCCTTCGGCTTCGGCGGTCACAACGCCACCCTGATTGTGAAGAAATTCGAGAAATAAAAAATATCCGTCACCATACAGAAGGGTGTGCCCGTTTCATTACAGACTGGGCGCACCTTTTTTCTACAAATCCAATAGCGCGACATACATATGAAAATAGGTATAATAGTGGCCATGGACAAAGAGCTGTCTCTTCTGCTTCCGCTTATGGCAGATGTGAGCGAAATCACAATGAATGGTTTCACCTTTCACACCGGCGCACTCGCCGGGCATGATATTGTGGCCTGCAAATGCGGTATAGGCAAGGTCAATGCGGCTGTAGGAGCCCTTACGCTCATAGAGAATTTCCATCCGATGATGATAGTCAATACCGGTGTCGCCGGCGGCACCGGTGCGACAGCCGACCCTGCCCGTGTACTCGACGTTGTACTGGCTTCTGAAATAGCCTATCATGACGTATGGTGCGGCCCCGGTACCGTACCGGGCGAAGCTGCAGGATGTCCCGCACGGTTCGTATGTCCGCTCCCTGCGGAAATACGCTCGCAGCTCAATGTGAAAGAAGGACTGCTTGCTTCGGGAGATATTTTCGTCGACAATCCCGACGATTTGCACCGTATTCTCGCTCTTTACCCCGATGCCAAGGCTGTGGATATGGAGTCGGCTGCCATTGCACAGGTATGTTATATAAAAAACGTTCCTTTTGTGTGCATACGCGTCGTGAGCGACACTCCCGGCGACGGAGGCAATGCCGCTGCTTACGAAAGTTTCTGGACCGCCGCCCCCGAACGCACTTTCGATGAGGTGGAGAAACTGCTCGGACTCCTGTAACCGCGACAGAACGGAACGCACAAGATTAATTCAAACTGACGGATGAAAGACCTCAAAGCCATACGCGGTGCTACGCTGCTGCGCGAGTGGGTGGCCGAAGGCGAACATGTGCATCAGGATTTCAAATTCACGATTTCCGATGCCCGCAAAATCGCCCGGTCGGTGTCTGCTTTCGCCAACAACGACGGCGGCCGCCTGCTAATCGGCGTGAAAGACAACGGTGTCATTGCCGGAGTCCGCAATGAAGAGGACATCTATGTGGTCGAACAGGCCGCGGAACGATATTGTATTCCGCCGCAGACTCCCGAGTTCAGGGCCTACCGTCTTGAGGACAACATACGCGTCATTGTCGCTGAGATATCTCCTGCGGCCCGGCGTCCGGTATACGTGTCCGAGGACAGTGGGCTGAAAAAGGCATATTTCAGAGTTGCAGACGAGAATATCGCCGCTCATCCGCTTATGGTGCGGTCCTGGGAACTCGATGAGAGCACAGCTCCGTCGCTTACGCAGCGCCATTATGAACTGGCTGCTCTATACAGCGGGGGAGTGGCTATGAACGAGCGGCAGGCGGCGCTGGCACTCCATATCTCCGTTTCGGAAGCTGAAGACATAATTGTGCGTCTTGCGTCGGCCGGGCTGATTACTTTTATTTTCGACGGCACCCGGTTTATACCCAAAGGAATCGAATGAGCGCACAGTTGCACGAACGGGCTTTGAGCCTGCTTGGCCGTTTCTACGGTTACCGTTCTTTCCGCCCGGGCCAGTACGAGGTCATCGAAGCGGTGGTGACGCGCCGTGACGCGGTAGTGCTGCTGCCTACGGGCGGTGGCAAGTCGCTGTGCTTTCAGATGCCGGCATTGCTTGCCGAGCATGGTGTGGCGATTGTTGTATCGCCTCTGATAGCCCTCATGCAGGACCAGACGGCGGCTCTTGTGGCCAACGGCATCCCCGCCGCGGCCCTCAACTCCAATCAGGACGAAGCCTATAACCGCAGTGTGATGCAGGCCGCAGTCGACGGCAAACTGAAATTGCTCTATACTTCGCCAGAGCGTCTTCTTCAGGGTTTTGACTGGTTCACCCGTCTCGACATCAGCCTCTTCGCTATTGACGAAGCCCATTGTATCTCACAGTGGGGCCACGATTTCCGTCCCGACTATACCCAGCTCTCCGCTATCAAGGCACAGTTTCCATCGGTGCCGGTGATTGCATTGACTGCCACTGCCGACAAACTGACCCGCGACGATATCATAACCCAGCTGAAACTTAATAATCCTTACTGCCTTCTCGGTTCGTTCGACCGCCCTAATATCACCCTGCGTGCTTATTCAAATCCCGGGGCGAAAGAGCGTCTGCGTTACATCGCCAATCTGGCGCATAAATATCCACAGGACTCAGGCATAGCCTATTGTCTGTCGCGCAACGGTGCCGAAAATCTCAACAAGGCGCTCTGCGCGCAAGGCATACGTTCGGTGTGCTACCATGCCGGCATGAGCGCTGACAGCCGAAATGAATCTATGCGGCGTTTTCTCGAGGGTACTGCTCAGGTGGTGTGTGCTACAGTAGCTTTCGGCATGGGTATTGACAAAAGCAATATCCGCTGGGTGGTGCACAACAATATGCCCGGCAACATAGAGAGCTATTATCAGGAAATAGGCCGTGCCGGACGCGACGGTCTTCATGCCGAGGCTACGCTTTTCTACTCATATGCCGATGTAATCACGCTTCAGAAATTTGCCTCCGAATCGGGGCGTACGGCAGTGAACATGGAGAAGCTGGCCCGTATGCAGGCCTACGCCGAGGGCCGCGTGTGCCGCCGGCGCATATTGCTGAGCTATTTCAGCGAAGAGCGCAGCTGCGACTGCGGCAACTGCGACATATGTCTCAATCCGCCGTCAAGATTCGACGGTACTATTCTCGCTCAGAAAGCTCTCAGCGCTGTGATGCGCACAGGTGGAACGGCCATCGGAGTATTCACTCTTGTGAATATACTCAGGGGCATGCGTACATCCGACATTGTCCGTGCCGGCTACGACCGCATACGCACTTTCGGCGCCGGAGCCGATTTGCGCAAAGAGGAGTGGACCGACTATATATCTCAGATGATACAGCTCGGCGTTTTCGAGATTGCTTACGAAGATGCCAATCATCTGCGCGTGACACCATACGGCCTGCGTATTCTCCGCGGTCAGGATGCGCTCGAACTGAGTACCTATGTGCCTCCCACGCCAAAGACCGCCAAACGGAAAAAGCAATCTTTTGAGCCTGAGGAAGCTGCTGTGCACGACCCCGTGCAGCAGCTTTTCGCTCAGTTGAAAGCTGTACGGCTCGATGTAGCCCGTAAGGAACAGATACCTCCGTATCTTGTTTTCAGCGACGCCACTCTGCTCGATATGGCGGTAAGGAGGCCTGCGAATCTCGACGAATTCATGCAGGTGAACGGTGTCGGCGAAAAGAAAGCCGTGCGTTTCGGACGTAAATTCATAAGTGCGGTGCGAAAGTTCGACAATCTTCCCGCGACTCTCCCGTCGGGCACAAGTCTTAAAGAGACTCTCATTCTTTTCAATGCCGGAGAGGACCTCGGGGATATCGCACGTCTCAAGGGTGTTAAAATCGGCACAATCCAGTCGCATGTGGCGCAGCTGATAACCGCCGGCTTCATCACAGATTTCGGCAAATTCATATCACGGGCCGAATATGAGAGAATCATAGCCGAATACAAGGCCCACCCCGACACCGCTTATGAGACATTGAAAGAGATTTATGAGCCGGGTCTGATTGGTATAGCGAGAGCCATATACGGGCTCCGCGAGGGCTGATGCGCTTTCAGAACGTACATGTGAATGAGAATCCTACTGCGCCTTTGCCCATGTAAGGCATCAGTGCGGAGGTCACTTTGGGGTGCCTGAGTGTTTTTGCATATTTTCTGGCCGGGTTGCCGTCGAATATGCCGAGCACTTCATTTACCGGGTCGATGAGAAAGGCCACAATGTTGCCGAGGACAGGCGAGCCCCAGAGCCTGTAGCCGTTGTTGACTATATGGTGTTTGAGCTGGTAGAAGCATTCGCCTAAGATCGAGCCGCACAGAGGAGTGATGAAGATATCCTGATAGGAAGGCCGCTCCATGCAGCCCTCGATGCCGAATTCCCAGCCTACTGTTGAAATCAGTGCCGAGTAAAGCAGCGACTGATAGTAATTGAAGCCGCATGAGCGCGCAGCCATGAAATAGGCGGCGCCGGCGTAGGGGTGCAGTACATAGTTGAATATGAATTTGTCGCCGTCCCATTCCGGGCCGCGTTTAAGCACATTGCGTACCCAGCGCGAGCCGGGTGAATGCTGCTGTATGCTCGCGCGGTTCCAGTTGGTAGCGTCTTCCGGGAGGAGTTCGAGAACAAAAAGAGTGCCGACAAACGCGCCCGTAAGAGTTGCCGTATTTATCCAGAGTCTGTGCCAGTCGTGCGACTGTGCGGAGGCGGAAATAGGAAGCTCGTAGATGCAAATGGGTTTCGGTTTCGATATATGCTGGCGCATGGCCAGAATCGGAGTCATGTCGATGGTGTCGGGAGGCGTGGATATATTGTCGATTCTGACAAGGCGGAGAGGCTCGGGTTCGGTTGATTCTTCTGCCTGACCTCTCGGTGCCGCAGTCATCAGGGCTACGGCTATGATGAAATATATTACAGGCAGGCGCATGATGCTATAGAATTGTAGATAGTTGAACGTTGACTTTATCTTAAAACAACAAAGAGCCGTTTTTTGATTTTTTGTGTAAAGATAAAAAATATGACAACTTCCGAAACCGGCGCGGGATAACTTTGTGGCGGATTTACCACAAATAGGGAAATATGAAAAATAATTTTGTGATTGTCGACAACGGTCATGGCCGCGAGACAGCGGGAAAGCGCAGCCCCGACGGAAGACTGCGTGAGTGGGAGTGGACACGGCTCATGGCACGCGAAATACGGCAGAGGCTCCTGCTTCGGGATGTCGCCTGTGCTCTACTTGTGCCTGAAGACTACGACATACCTTTGCGCGAGCGCTGCCGGAGAGCCAATGCCATAGCAACAAGTCGTAGGGCCGTACTTCTGTCGGTGCATGTCAATGCTGCCGGAAATGGAGAAAAGTGGAAAGATGCACGCGGATTCAGTGCATATGTCGCGCCGAATGCGTCGGTTTCATCAGAGAGGCTTGCGCGGCTGTTATATGCTGAAAGTATCCGTGCCGGCTTCGGCGGAAATCGGGCTCTCCCCTCCGAAGGTTTCTGGAGGGGCAATTTTGCTATCTGTCGCGATACATGCTGTCCGGCGGTACTCTCTGAGTGCCTTTTCATGGACAATCATGCCGATTTGTCATTATTGCTCTCCGAGCCAGGCTTCGATGCGATTGCCGGCTTCCATGTGGAGGCTTTGTTGAAATATTTCAATATGGCGGCATGAAAGCACTGCTTATATTTTTACTTGGTCTTGCAGTGGGCTATGTGATTGCACCGGCGCCCAAAACACTTGCACCAAAAGTGAAAGTTCTGACCCGGGTCGATACGCTCAGGGTGACTGCGCCCGAGATTGTAGTGGTGAGGCCCAGGGAGAGCATTGTCGAGCGGCTTGCACTCAAGTCAGATAGCATGGATAGTGCCGACGTACATGTTCCCGTGCATCAAACTGTCTATAGTGGCGATGCCTATCGTGCCGTTGTGAGCGGACATATGGCTGTGCTTGATACAATTGAAATTTTTCAACCGGTCACAAACTTGTGCGCACTCATACGGTAAGACAGCGCGTAAGTATAGGATTGCAAGGCGGATATGGCCTGACTCCAAAGGGCTTTCAACCATATGTCGGCATTGGAGTTTCGGTGAGAATATTATAAAAAATTGATTTTACATCAATTTTTATTGCATTTTGTATTGACAAAACAAAATTTATATTGTAAATTTGCATTGTCAATAAATTCTTACTAAATGAAAAATTTAACAAAAAGCCGCAATGCCGAATTCGCAAGGCGTTGCATCGAAATTTTCGAGAAGGATTACCGTAACGGCTGTGTGCGTCCGCTCGATGAAGTGCTTGCAATCGCGCTTGCCATGCAGCCTCACTCACATTATCTGTCGTATGACACGGCATCGAGGAAACTGCATGCTATTGAGCGTCATGGCATAGACGCTCTTGTGACAGGCGAAAACACACGTGCGCTCTATACTGAACTCTCAGAGCAGGTTGCCAATGTGATGCGTACCCGCAGCAGGCTCGGTTTCGACGAAGCTCTGTCTTTCGTGCTGAATTTCTGTCGTCCGTCGCGCTTCTATATGAGTCTCGACACTGCCCGGCGGATAATAATGCCCTATCTCTCTTACAGTATCTGCCGTCTAAGAGGCTAATCCACGGCTAAACACACAAATCATCACAGACAACAATGACTCAGACATTTGCAATATCAGTAAGCCGCGTTCTTGAGAGCGTATATGCATTCGCGGCACTTGACTACATAACAGTAAAAGAAAGACCCGGAGTGCTCGGCCGCGGCCAGTCGCAGCTCCTGCGCAAAATTATCGGCAACTGCATGGCCACTCTTATTGCCGAACTGTCTCCGCTCGCCGTGGGAAGTTCGCTTGCCGACGGCCGTGACGGAGATATTATTACTGTTGATTTTGATTTGCCCAACAACGGCACAACATGGACGAATCTGCGTCCGGCGCTCGAATCCGTGCTTGCCGCGGAAGTGATGCATGTGGCCTGGTCGGGCAGCAATACAGTGCTTCCGGGCGTATATGCCGAAATTGCCGCACATGGCATGGACGGCCTCAAGGCTATGCTTTCCGGAGCAAAAGGCCTGCCCGGACGCATTGAGCCGGCGGCTTGAGGGAACTGAAAGTTACAGATACGGATACTTTACAGACCAGAGAAAAAGTGCTTCGCCCGGCATTGATGTGCCGGCGGCACAGCGGTCTTTGCGTTCGAGTATTGAAAGTACTTCTTCCGGTGATATTTTGCCCCTGCCGACATCGATGAGAGTGCCCACAACCGCACGCACCATATTGCGCAGAAAGCGGTCGGCTGCAATCTCGAAGTACCAGCGGCCTTCGGCTTCGTCGACGCAGTGCCACCGGGCACGCCTGAGGTCGCATATGTTGGTCTTTACGTCGGTATGAAGTTTTGAGAACGAGGTGAAGTCGCGCCTGCCGGTGAGCAGGGCGGCTGCCTCGTTCATTTTTTTGAAATCGGGAGGATTGGGGCAGTACCACGACAAATCGCCTGTGAAAGGCGATTTGCGGGTATGTATGAAATAGCGGTAGGTGCGTTCCGTGGCGTCGAAGCGTGCATGTGCGTCGGCTGCTACGGGTAGGAATCTGTAGATGGCGATGTCGCGGCCGCACAGACTGTTGAGTGCGCGTATGAACCGAGGCTCCGTCGGGTCGGTATTCCAGGGTAAATCCACGTGCGCATACATCTGTCGTGCATTGACTCCTGCATCGGTGCGCCCGGCTCCGGTAATAGCCGTGGGCTGCCGTAGAATGGTCGACAGCGCGTCTTCGAGCACGCTCTGCACGCTCACATCGCCCGGCTGACGTTGCCAGCCGTGGAAGGGTGCGCCGCGGTAGGCGAGTTCGATGAACCACCGGCGTACGGAAGCGCTTTCCATCTCTTATTTCTCGAGATAAGTGTAGCCGAAGAGCCCCGAACGGTAGGTGCTGATGAAGTCGCGGCCTTCCTCGGGGGTGATGGTGCCTTCTTTCATCGAGGCGGTGACCCATGACTCGAGGTTGCGCACAAGCTTTTTAGGATTGTACTGCACGTAGTCAAGAACCTCGTCTACAGTCTCTCCCTCGATAATCTGGTCGATTTCGTAGTGGTCTTTGTACACGCTTATATGGACTGCGTTGGTGTCACCGAAGAGATTGTGCATGTCTCCGAGTATTTCCTGATAGGCGCCTACGAGGAATACACCGATATAGTATGGCTCTCCGGGCTTGAGAGCGTGCACCGGAAGAGCCGACGAAGTGCCGGTAGGGGAGATGAAGTTTGCTATTTTGCCGTCGCTGTCACATGTGATGTCCTGGATGGTACACGTACGGGTAGGCTTCTCGTCGAGTCGTGTGATAGGGATGATGGGGAAAATCTGGTCGATTGCCCATGAGTCGGGCAGCGACTGGAAAAGCGAGAAGTTGCAGAAGTACTTGTCCGGCACCATTTTGGCGATTTTGCGTAAGTCTTCGGGCACATGCTTCATGTTCATGGCGATTTCGCCTACTTCACGCGTGATGCTCCAGAAGAGTTTCTCCACCTGAGCGCGTGTCTGCAGGTCGAGCATACCGAGGCTGAAGCGGTCAAGAGCTTCTTCACGGATTTGCTGCGCGTCGTGCCAGCTCTCGAAGAGGTTTGCGTTATCGAGTTTGTCCCATATCTGATAGAGCTCCAGAGCGAGCTCGTCGGCGTTGGGATTGATTTCTTCCGAGTCTTTCCAATAGGGGAGTTGCGTTGTCTCGAGCACTTCGAATATGAGCACCGAGTGATGGGCAGTGAGCGAGCGTCCGCTTTCGTTGATTATGTTGGGCTGCGGCAGATTGTTTTTGGCGCATGCGTCGACAATGGCCGACACGGCGTCGTTGGCGTACTCCTGAATGGAGTAGTTCATGGAGCTTTCGCTCGACGAACTGCGAGTGCCGTCGTAGTCGACACCCAGACCGCCGCCTATGTCGATGAACTCGATGTTATATCCGAGTTTCGACAGCTGCACATAGAACTGTGTGGCTTCGCGCAGGGCATTCTTGATGACGCGTATTTTATTAATCTGGCTGCCGATATGGAAGTGGATGAGCTTGAGACAATCTTTGAGGTCGCGGCGCTCCATTATGTCGAGAGCCTCGAGAAGTTCCGACGAGTTGAGGCCGAATTTGCTCTGGTCGCCGCCGCTCTCGCTCCATTTTCCGGAGCCGGTGCTCGAGAGTTTGATACGAATGCCGATATTGGGACGCACTTTGATGCGCTTCGCAACATCGGCAATCATGCGCAGTTCATTGAGCTTTTCGACAACGAGGTATATGCGGCGTCCCATTTTCTGGGCGAGGAGTGCAAGCTCGATGTAGGACTCATCTTTGTAGCCGTTGCAGATGATGAGGGCGTTCTCGGCTATGTTTGTGGCGAGAACGGCGTGGAGTTCGGGTTTGGAACCGGCTTCGAGACCGATGTTGAATTTTTTGCCGTACGATACTATCTCTTCCACAACCTGACGCATCTGATTGACCTTTATGGGGTAAATCATGAAGTTGCTGGCCGAATAATTGTATTGGCGCGATGCCTCGGCGAAGCAGTTGGAGATTTTCTCGATGCGGTTGTCGAGTATGTCGGGGAAGCGCAGAAGCACCGGAGCACAGATGTCGCGCACCTGAAGCTCGTCGAGCACCTCCTTGAGGTCGACTGCGGCGCAGTTTTTGCGGGGAGTCACCACTACGTGGCCTTTTTCGTTAATAGAGAAATAGTTACGGCCCCAGCCGTTAATATTGTACAGCTCTTCGCTGTCTTCAATGCGCCATTTTCTCATCGGCTTGCGTTGTGTATGGTTTTAAGCTTAAAATTTGTAATTATCAGTCAAAAGCTCCGCTCATGGCCTCCTCGACGGTTTCCTCGGCCTCTTCATATCCTATGGAATTCTCGCAAAGGTTGAGATTGGAGGGGAAGTCGAACACGGTCTGCTGCGAGTAGGGGAGCGAGGGGTCGGCGTATACTTTCGATATGTATTTGCCATAAATGGGGAGCGCCATTGATGCGCCCTGACCCTGTGCCATGTTGTTGAAATGGATGTAGCGGTCTTCGCCTCCTACCCATGTGCCCGATACGAGGTCCGGGGTGAACGCCATGAACCAACCGTCGGCGTTGTCGTTGGTCGTGCCGGTCTTGCCGCCCATCTGTGCGGTGATGTTGAATGGCGGACGACGCAGACGGTTGCCCGTACCGCTGTCGACAACGTTGAGCAGCACCGAGAGTATGCGCCAGTAGCCGCGCTGTGTGATTACCTCTGTGAGGTTGGGCTGGAAATCGGTGATTATGTTGCCGTTGGCGTCGGCGATTGCAGTCACGTACACGGGGTCGGCGCGCATACCTTTGTCGGCGAAGGCGCTGTAGGCGGTCACCATCTCCTTGACGGATACCTCGGCCGGACCGAGACAGAGCGATTTGACGGCGGGGAGATGATTGGTGATGCCGTATGAATGCATGCGTTTTACGAGTTCGGCCGGACTGAGTCGGTCCATGATGCGTGCCGAAATCCAGTTGTTCGAGTTTGTCAGAGCCCAGCGGAGGTCGACCATTTCGCCGACACGTGCGCTGCCGGCGTTGCGCGGCTGCCATATGCGGCCGTTTTCATCGTAGAGGGTTGGCTGCTCGTTGAGCATCTGGGTACATGGGGTGAAATCGTCGGTCTCGAACGCATAGGTGTAGAGGAAGGGCTTGACGGTAGAGCCTACCTGACGGCGTCCCGTAGATACCATGTCGTACTGGAAGAAACGGAAATCTGGGCCGCCTACATAGGCTTTGACGAAACCGGTAGTGGGGTCCATCGACATGAAGCCCGTGCGCAGGAACGACTTGGAGTAGAGCAGCGAGTCGCGGGGAGTCATCACAGTGTCGACAGGGCCGTCGTAGCTGAAGACGGTCATTTCGAACGGCTGATTGAATTCTTCCTGCAGCTCTTCGTCGCTGAGACCGCGCAGACGTGCAATGCGGCCGCGTTCGCTCTGCTTCATGGCGTTGTGAATGAGTTTCTGGCGCATGTTGTCCGAAAGTTCGCCTCGGTTCGAGGTGTAGGGCGCAGACGACTGGCCGCGTTTCTCGCGGAAGAACTGGCCCTGCAGCGATTTCATGTGCTCGTGGACGGCTTCTTCGGCATACTGCTGCATACGCGAGTCGATTGTGGTGTATATTTTCAGACCGTCGTTGTATATGTCGTATTTTGTGCCGTCGGGTTTGCGTGTCTTCTCAATCCAACCGAAGAGCGGATTGGTGGCCCAGGCGATAGAATCGTCGATATAGCGCTGCTGGTCCCACGAGGGGTAATTGCCGCGTGCCGGCTTCTTG
The DNA here is from genome assembly GCA_910587355.1 of uncultured Muribaculaceae bacterium. Lineage (GTDB taxonomy): Bacteria > Bacteroidota > Bacteroidia > Bacteroidales > Muribaculaceae > CAG-873. The sequence goes on along the minus strand of CAJUKF010000003.1, from coordinate 63,920 downwards.
GCCGAGAGCATCCGGCGAAGTTCTTCGCGGAAGTAGGGAGCGAGACCGTCTTTGTGGTCAACGCGCTGAAAATCGAGCGTAAGCGGCTGTTCTTTGAGACGTCCGAGTTCTTCTTCCGATAGCATATCGGCTTTGTACATTTGCTCAAGCACCACATTGCGGCGCTGGCGGGTGCGCTCCGGCTGACGGACAGGATTGAAATATGAAGGGTTCTTCACCATGCCAACAAGAGTGGCGGCTTCGAGAACGTCGAGGTCGGCGGCCGATTTGTTGAAATATACTTTCGCGGCGCTCTTGATGCCGACTGCGTTGTAGAGGAAGTCGAACTGATTGAGATACATCTTCAGTATTTCTTCCTTGGAGTAGAAACGTTCGAGCTTGATAGCAATCATCCATTCAATGGGCTTCTGCACGGCACGCGACAGCAGGCCGCTTGACGGCGGAGTGTAGAGCTGCTTGGCAAGCTGCTGAGTGATTGTCGAGCCGCCGCCGGCATTTTTCTGGCCGAGCGCTATGGTCTTCACCATGGCTCGCATTACCGCCTTTACGTCAATGCCCGAGTGGTCATTGAAACGCGCGTCTTCGGTGGCTATTAGAGCGTCGACCACGGCAGGCGAAATCTCGTCGAAGTCGGCATATACGCGGTTGCCGGTGTTGCGGAAATAGCGGCCCATTTCCTTGCCGTCGGCAGTATAAATGACCGACGCGAACTTATCCTGTGGATTTTTCAGCTCTTCGACAGGGGGCATATAGCCGATTACGCCGTTGTAAATCAAAAAGAAAAATCCGGCGCAGAAGAGGATGAATGCCACGAAAGCTATCCACAATATTTTGATTATACGACGGTTGCGGGCCCGGCGTGCCGGACTCTTCACCGTCTTGCTGTTATTTTCAGATTTTGCCATATAATATAAAAAACGTGAGAGAGTGCGCAAAATTACACAAAATCTCGCGAATTGCCGAATAAAAAGCGATAAAACTCTTTATAGCACTTATTTATCAGATACTTAAAGCACTTAAAGAAGCGGTTGCTCTTACAAAACGGAGGTGTTATGATTTGGCTTATCAGTCATCGCCGTGGCAGAAACGGTCGAAATTGTCCATGTCTTCATCGAAATGGTTGCTATTGCGGCCGAAAATACCGTAATCATCAAAATTGTTTTGGCGGCTGTTGTTGAGAAATCCTGTAAAATGATTATGCGGTTTGTCGTCGTAATCATCGCAATGATGCGAACAGCCATTGTGATTATCAGACTTGCCGGAAAACAAGTCGAAAAAGAAATTCAGAATAATCATTCTGCGGACGAATTTCCAAAATGACATATGCCTAATGCTTTATATTTTCTATGTTAAGGTGTACGATTCCGAATTGGTCGTGGTAATTCATACTGGCTGCCGGACTTGTTGTTGCGAAATTAATAAAAAGATTTGAACCGCACCGGAAGATTGCTCCTGAAGTATTGAAATTTTTGGAAAAATATGCATCGCGTTTTGCAGCTTCCGATTTTAGTTTTAACTTTGTGAATCAAACCATATAACTACGCTATGAAATTCGCAGAGAAGAGTTACCGGATATTCGAGGAGTCGGTTCTCGACTACCATAAAGATGATGATGTGGATGCCGCTACACGCAATCCTTATGAAAAGGGAACAGTAGAGGATGTGCTTTATGCAAAGAACAGGATTGATGCCGTGCAGTGGCATCTTGAAGATATAATCCGTGACCCGGAAATCGACCCTGTTGCTGCGTTGGCACTCAAGCGTCGCATCGACCGCTCCAATCAGGAACGCACGGATATGGTGGAGGAGCTTGACAGCTATTTCCGCAATGTCTATGCACACGTAAAGCCTCTCGACGACGCTACTATAAATACCGAGAGTCCTGCATGGGCGCTCGACCGTCTGTCGATTCTTGCTCTGAAAATATATCATATGGCTGCAGAGGTCAACCGCGCGGATGCCACTCGGGAGCATCGGGCCCGTTGCAGCGCCAAGCTTACAGTGCTCGAGGAGCAGCGTGCTGACCTGATTTCGGCCATTGATGCTCTTCTGGATGATATAGCGGCCGGACGCAAGTACATGAAAGTCTACAGACAGATGAAGATGTACAACGATGCGGATACGAATCCCGTGCTTTATGGCGCAAAATGATGCGACAGCCGTGCCGGGAATACGTACGGTGCTTATGGGCCGATTCTCGGCTTTGGGCGACGTTGCCATGACTGTGCCGGTGGTTTACAGCGCATGCCGCAATTATCCTGATATACGGTTTGTGATGCTCACGCGGCCGTCGATGACATCGCTGTTTGTTGGCGCGCCGTCTAATCTTACCGTTGTCGGAGCCGATGTTAGCGGCAAATACGACGGTATAAAGGGTCTCCGGACTTTAGCAGCGGAACTGCACTCACAATATCGCCCCGACGTATTTGTCGATTTGCATAATGTGCTGCGTACGCGTATTCTCTCGGTTTTCCTCCGGCTCAAAGGAGTGCCGTCGGTTCATATTTTCAAGCCGCGTGCAAAACGGCGTGCCTTAACGAGACGAGTGAATAAGGTGATGCTGCCTCTGACATCGCAGCGTGCCCGGTATCGCGAAGTATTCTTTAAGGCCGGTCTGCCTTGCAACGAAATTTTCGACGGCCTTTATCATGCGCGCAATTCTGCTTCTGCAGCCGATTTTGCCGCAATCACCGCTTCGAAACCCGACGGCGAAAAGTGGATAGGCATTGCGCCTTTTGCGGCGCATGCGGGGAAAATATATCCTCCTGATAAAATGGAGCGTATTGTGGAGATATTTCAGCGCGATGCCGACCGGGGCGAGCGTCTGCGCATATTCCTTTTCGGCGGAGGCGGAAATGAGCAGGCTGTTCTCGAAAGGTGGGCGGCAAAATATTCGTGTGTGCAATCGCTTGCTGGAAAACGATATGGGTTTCCGGCCGAACTTGCTCTTCTCAATCACCTTGATGTGATGCTTGCCATGGATTCTGCGAATATGCATCTTGCTGCTATTGCCGGTGCGCCCACCCTGAGCATATGGGGTGCCACGCATCCCTACTGTGGCTTTAAGGGTTGGCGACAGCGTGACGATGACACTATCCAGGTGCCGGTACCGTGCCGTCCCTGCTCTGTTTTCGGCGACAAACCATGCTTCAGAGGCGATTACATCTGTCTTACGGCTATAAAGCCCGAGGTGGTGTACGCACGGATGAGGGAGAAGTTAAAATAAATCTTCCCCCGCTCCGTTATTTATAGATAAATGGAAGAAGAAAAATTCGACATACGTCAGCAGGCCGCGGGCTCTGAGTCTGAATTTGAAAAAGCGCTCCGACCGGGGCGTTTTGAGGCTTTCAGCGGCCAGGAAAAGATTGTGGAGAACCTGAAGGTATTTACGGCGGCCGCCAAAATGCGTTCTGAGGCTCTCGACCATATATTGCTATTCGGTCCTCCCGGACTTGGCAAAACCACATTGGCCGGCATTGTGGCCAATGAGCTCGGGGTGGGTATAAAAATCACCTCGGGTCCCGTTCTCGACAAGCCGGGCGACCTTGCAGGCATACTTACGTCGCTTGATACAAACGATGTGCTCTTCATTGACGAAATCCACCGTCTCAGTCCTGTAGTTGAAGAGTATCTGTACTCGGCAATGGAGGACTACCGCATCGATATAATGATTGACAAGGGTCCTGGTGCGCGCAGCGTGCAGCTTTCGCTCAATCCGTTTACCCTTGTTGGCGCCACCACACGCAGCGGTCTGCTTACATCTCCGCTGCGGGCACGTTTCGGTATAAAATGTCATCTGGAGTATTATGACCACGAGGTGCTCCGGCGCATTGTGCTGCGTTCGGCGGCGCTTCTTCGTGTACCATGTACTACGGAAGCCGCACTTGAAATAGCCCTGCGGAGCCGAGGTACGCCCCGTATCGCAAATTCGCTCCTTCGCCGCGTGCGTGATTTCGCACAAGTGAAGGGCAATGGCTCCATAGACCTCGGCATAGCGCGCTTTGCACTTGAAGCGCTCAATATCGACCGTTACGGTCTCGATGAAATCGATAACAAGATACTCGGAACTATCATACGCAAGTTCCGTGGCGGTCCTGTCGGCCTGACGACTATTGCAACAGCTCTGGGCGAGGACCCCGGTACCATAGAGGAAGTCTATGAGCCCTATCTTATCAAGGAAGGCTTTATCAAGCGCACACCGCGGGGCCGCGAAGTGACGACGCTCGCATACGAGCATCTCGGTGAAAGCCGCATCGACAGCTGCGGTCTCTTCGGCTGAGGCTGTTCCGTGAACAATCGGAGCATATTTCCGGTTAACGCTGTCAGGAGACTTAGTTTATGAGCAGACACGAGAAATCTCCCGAACTTAAAGAGAAAATAGCCATTCTCCCCGATACTCCCGGCGTTTACATGTATTTCGACGCCGAGGGAAACGTCATATACGTCGGCAAAGCCAAAAACCTTAAGCGGCGCGTGTCGTCGTACTTCAACCGCACCCACGATGTGCTGCGTACCAATCTGCTGGTGAGCAATATCGCAGATATGAAATATATCGTCGTGCCGACGGAGCAGGATGCACTCAATCTCGAGAACTCGATGATAAAGGAGTACAAGCCCCGGTACAATGTGCTTCTGAAAGACGATAAGTCCTATCCGTGGATTGTAGTCACAAACGAGATGTATCCGAGGGTGTTCATCACACGCCAGCATATAAAAGACGGGTCAAAATACTACGGGCCTTATACAAATGCAGGCGTGGCAAAGACGGTGCTCGACCTTATCGGTGAGCTGTATCCGGTGCGTACATGCCGTCTGCCGCTAACTCCCGAATATATAGCCAAAGGCAAGGGACGGCTCTGTCTGCAGTACCATATCAAAAAATGCAAGGGTTGCTGTACCGGAGCTATTGATGAAAAGACATATAACGGATATATTACGCGTATCCGTCAGATTCTGCGTGGTGAAACGCAGGAACTGCTCGCTTATCTCCGCGAAGAGATGCAGCGCCTTGCGGCCGAACTCCGTTTCGAGGAGGCTCAGGAACTCAAGAATTCCTACAGGCTCATTGATAATTATCAGTCGCACAGTGTGATTGTGAGTCAGACAATCGGTGATGTCGACGTATTCGGTTTCGATGATGACGGTGGCAACGATGTGTATGTCAACTATATGCATGTGCGCCACGGTGCCGTTGTCCGTAGTGTCACCCTTCGTTACAAGCGAAGTCTCGAAGAGAGCCGCGCGCAGATTCTGGGCTATGCCATGGAAGAAATACGCCAGAGTCTTGATGTGGCATATGATGAAATCATCGTTTCCGAGGCCCCGGATATGGAGATGAGTGATATCACATTCACCATTCCGCGTCGCGGCGACAAGGCCAAACTGCTTGAGGTATCAGAGAAGAACGCGCGGCAGTATCGCATCGATGACCTCAAACATCTCGAACGCCATAATCCGGAAGAGCGCACGAACCGTCTTCTTGAACGCATCCAGAGCGATTTTCATCTCACGGAACTGCCGAGACATATAGAATGCTTCGATAATTCAAACATACAGGGCACCAATCCCGTTGCTTCGTGCGTGGTGTTCCGCGACGGTAAGCCATCGAAGAAAGATTACCGTCATTTCAATATAAAGACGGTGGAGGGACCCGACGATTTCGCTTCGATGAAAGAAGTTCTCACCCGGCGTTATTCGCGTCTGATGGAGGAAGGTCAGTGTCTGCCGCAGTTAATTGTGGTCGATGGCGGCAAAGGACAGCTTAGTTCGGCTGTCGAGGCTCTTGAAGATATGGGGCTGAGAGGCACAATAGCCGTAGTCGGCATAGCGAAGCGTCTGGAAGAGATATACTTCCCCGGCGACAGCGTGCCTCTTTATATCGATAAGAATTCCGAGACGCTGAGAGTGGTGCAGCATCTGCGCGACGAGGCACATCGCTTCGGCATTACACATCACCGCAACCGTCGCAGCAAGAGCGCTCTTGTGAGCGAGCTTGATAATGTGAGAGGCATCGGTCCTGTGACCGCACAGACATTGCTCCAGCACTTCAAGAGCGTGAAGCGTATACGGGAGGCTTCCGCGACTGAAATCGCAGCGGTAATCGGCCCTGCCAAAGCGAAAATAATAACAGAGGCTCTCGGCGTTAAGTGATTCGCGCCAGGAGCCCCTTGTTTATCTGTTTATATTTATTATTGAGGAGAGAAGCGGCGGCCTGAGAAATCAGAACCGGAGTTTGAAACCGAACTGGAATATGCCCTGTGCGCCGTAACCGGCTTCGGCAAACATAGCCCACTGGCGGCTGAGGTCGACCTGTGCGCCTACGGGCACAATCTGGAATGCGCAGTACGATTTGTTGTAGCTGTCGTGACCTCGGGGCTGCATGTGTGATATTTCGACACCGATGCCAAATTTACCGTAGAGTGTGACGATGCTGTTATGGTAATAATGATAGCGTCCGTTGAGCATTATGGCGTGATAGGCTATGTTGGAATGATGCGGGCCGCCTTTTGTTGTAGTGGATGAGAATGTATACGAGGGACCAATCCATATATTGCGCATTACGCGGAAGTTGACACCCAGATTGAGCGCACCCCAGGCAGTGTTCACATGGTCCCATCCGTCTTTCATGTCGGATGCGTCCATCTGGGTGTATGCGCCGTATGAGGCGGTGATTTCAGTACGCTGTGCGTTGGCGTTCAAGGGAAGCAGTGTGATGACAGCAAGAAGTGCTGCAGCAAAAAGTTTTTTCATTTGTAGTATGGTTTTTGTTAAGAGTAAAAATGCTTTTGTTTTTATTAACATCAACCTCGTAAAAAATGTTCGATTTAAGATAACTTTATATCGGGAGTGTGATTATAATGAAAAAAAATGGTTAAATTTGCGGCACATAAACTTAAAAAGAAAGATATGGATAAAGAAATTGACTGGAGCAGTCTTCCATTTGGCTACTATCCTACGGATTATAACGTGCGTTGCACTTTCCGCGACGGGAAGTGGGGACCTGTGGAAGTTTCACAGTCCGATACCATAAACATTCATATGGCGGCTACCTGTCTTCATTACGGTCAGGAAATCTTTGAAGGCCTCAAGGCTTTCCGCGGCAAAGACGGCAAAATACGTATCTTCCGTATCGAGGAAAACGCCAAGCGCATCCGTGAATCGGCCAAGGGCCTCCTTATGGAGCCTATTCCCGTGGAACTCTTCGAGGAGATGTGCATCAAGGCTGTCAAGCTTAACGAACGCTTCATTCCGCCTTATGGCAGCGGCGCATCGCTTTATATACGTCCCCTCGAAATCGGTCTTACTCCCCGTGTCGGTGTGAAAGAAGCCGACGAATATATGTTCCTGGTATTGGTTACCCCGGTCGGCCCGTACTTCAAGGGCGGTTTCAAGAACACCAATATCTGCATAATGCGTCAGTATGACCGCGTGGCACCCCTCGGCACCGGACGCTGGAAAGTAGGCGGCAACTATGCCGCGTCGCTTGCCTCAGGAAAGCGTGCCCATGACATGGGTTATTCGGCAGTGCTTTTCCTTGACCCCAAGGAGAAGAAATACCTCGATGAATGCGGGCCGGCCAACTTCTATGCAATCAAAGACGGCAAGTACATCACTCCCAAGTCGGACTCGATACTTCCCTCAATCACCAACATGAGCCTCATGCAGCTCGCCCGCGACATGGGTATCGAGGTTGAGGAGCGTCATATCACTGTGGACGAGCTCGAGAGCGTATCCGAGGCCGCAGCATGCGGAACTGCCGCCGTAGCATCGCCTATCGGTGAAATCGATGATATCGATACTGGCAAGAAATACATTATTTCAAAAGACGGCAAGCCCGGTCCTGTCACTACAGAATTCGTGAAGCGTCTCGAAGCTATCCGTAACGGCGAGGTCGAGGACGTTCATGGCTGGAATACTATTGTAGAATGAGCCTAGATACGTTCGATTACCGTAAATTCATAGACAGCATATATCCCGCAGGCCGCAAGGTCAGCGGGATTTTGCTTGCCCACAGCCGTGCGGTGGCTGATGAGGCTCTGGCAATCGCACACAGGATGAATCTTGACCTGGATGATTTGGATATCGAGGCTGCCGCCATGCTTCATGATGTTGGGATAATACGTACGAATGCACCGGGAATAGGGTGTTACGGGTCGGCTCCGTATCTGTGTCACGGTCCTTTGGGAGCCGACATGCTGCGGGCTGCGGGCGTCCCCGAGATATACGCACGCGTTGCAGAACGCCATACTGGCGCCGGACTCACCCGGAAGGAAATCGATGCACGGCATCTTCCGTTGCCTGCAGGGCGCAGCTATATGCCCGAGACTCTGCTTGAAAAACTGGTGTGCTACGCCGACTGCTTCTACAGCAAAAGCGGCACCATGCAGCGTAAGCCGCTTGAGCGTGTCGAGGCATCCATGGCTTCGTTCGGCGAAGATGTGTTGGTGCGTTTCCGCGGACTTCACCGCCTGTTCAATCCCTGAGCCATGGACATCTGAAGCCGAGTTGCTCGCGGCTGTTCAGTATTATGGTAGCGTAAGCCAGAGAGAGTATGAAAAGTGTCTTTTCCTGAATCAGACCCCCGAAACCGCCGAAACCGAAGCATATGAGCATAATCATCACGCATAGATAATATGCGCTGTAGGGAAGCCTGCGTATGATGAAATACAGCCATATGAAGAATGCGAGGTGGATGACAAGACCTATGATGCCTATGTTAAGAAAGACCTGTACGCCGGAAACTTCGACGAATGCCGTCACTTCTATATTATTCGCGATATCGGTGTACAGTTCGTTTTCGATTATATAACGCGTGATTTTGGTCTTGTCGGGATGAAGGAAGCCCAGACCGGTGAGTTCGCGGTGCTCGTGAAGAAGCACCTCGACCTTGGGTATAATCTGTGCCATGCGTTGTGAACCGAATTTTGCCAAATCCTCGTCGTCGACAGCATTGGCAAGAATAGTAAACTGGTCGATTGAAGACTTTATTCGCAAAGTCGACTCGACAACACCTTCATCCTTGTGCTTTTCGGGCAGGATACTGTCCAGGCCATATAATGCCACCAGCATGAATATTCCTCCTATGCAATAGCCGAAAATACGTTTGCGTGAGTTCTGAAAAAGTATAAATCCGGCAAGATAACCCATTATTACGGTAAACGTCTGGGTGACGGCCAAGCCAAATATAAACAGCAGGAGTTGCCATAAGCGGAGTTTGTAGTACCGCGTTACAGGGAAAAGTATCAGCGCCACGAAGAAGAATCCTGAAGGATACTTGCGGAGGATATGTCCCGGGCCAACGATGTAGGGGTCGTAGAATGTGGACTGATGGTATACGGTGGTTTCCGGCACGAAGATATCACCGGCTATTACAACCGCGTCGATGATATAAAACAGGCAGATGAGCAGCGCATACGGCATGAGTTTGGTAAAAAACACATCCATGCGGAATTCTTTGCCGGAGAAAAGCGCTATCGGCACAATGATATATACAATGGCCAGATATCTGCGCATCATGAGTATCTGTATCGAGAATTTCTCAAGCGAGAACATCGACAGTATCACCAGCGCGAGCACATAGCAGGCAATGGCAATCAGGACTTTCCACAAAACAGGAGGCTTGCGGTATATGAGCCATAAAACCAGCGACAGGCCCATGGCCATGTCGGTTGTCCATACCGGCAGGAGACGTTCTGTATGGAAGAAAGCGTATCCGCCGAAAAACAGGGTGAGCTGTATTATCAGATGATAACGGTCATTTTTCAGTGACCATATCCAGCTTAGAATCAGAAGCAGCAATGCCGGATAGAACCGCAGGCCCGTGAGGGCCATTCCCAGCAGATAAAACAGCGGAAATAACCATACGCGCAGGGGCAAATCGAAATACGGCTTCTCACGTTCCTGTCCTGAGGCGGGAGCGTGAGAGGTCGTGGATTGTTCTATGGCTGTAGCCGCAGTCATATGTCAGGCTTTGACGCGGTCTTTGTCTTTGGAATAACCGTACGATTTCTTTGACGCGGTGCCGTTGACAACGATTGACAGCTTCTTCAGACGGTTGTTGTCGTAGATGCGGTTTACTTCCTCAAGGTCTTTGACGGAAGTATAGTTGGCGCGGCATACGTAGATTGATGCGTCTGTCACTCGGTTGAGCGTGAAGGTATCGCTTACGAGACCGATAGGCGCGGTGTCGAGTATGACATAATCGTAGCGCCTGCGCAGCTCGCTGACAAGGTCGTCGATTTTCTGCGATATGAGCAATTCCGCAGGGTTTGGGGGGATGGGGCCGGCTACTATAACGTCGAGTCCCGGCGTGCCCTCCAGAGGTGTTATAATCTGGTCGAGTGTTACGGCAGAGGATGAGAGATACTGGGTGAGACCGAACTTCGGCGAGATGTTCAGATAATTGGCAAGCTGAGGCTTGCGTATATCCATGCCCACGAGCACCACGCGCTTGTTGAGAAGCGACAGGGATGCTGCCAGATTGATTGAGATGAAAGACTTGCCTTCGCCCGAGGTCGACGATGTGATGAGCACCACACGGTCGTTGGGGTCGTTGAGCACGAAGAGCAGGTTGCTTCGCATGAGCCTGAAGAGTTCGGCCGTCGAACTGGTGCTTTCGGCAGAGACTACCATTCGGTTGCCGCTGCGGTCGGTGCACATTTCGCCGAGGATAGGCACATCGGTGATGTTTTCCACGTCCTGACGGGTTTCAAAGCGGTCGTTAAGCAGCTGACGGATGAAAAGTATGATTGGCGGGATGAGCAGACCGAGGAAAAGAGCGAAGAGTGCAATCGCCTTTTTGCCCATTCCGACAGGTTTGCTGAGAGTGAAGGCCTTGTCTACGGTCGTTCCTTTCGGGAAGGCGGTGGCAAGCTGAAGGGCAGTCTGTTCACGTTGCTGGAGGAGGAATATGAAGAGCTGCTGCTTCACTGTGAGGTCGCGGTTGAGTTTGCGGAGTTCCCGTTCTTGGGCCGGAAGATGCGACAGTTTCGAGTCAGCCGAGTTCATTTCCCTCTCAAGGTCGTTGATGCGTACGGCGGTCGTTGCATAAGTACGGCCTATGGAGGTGAGAATATTGGCACGCATGGTGTCGATTTGTTCGCGGAGACGCTTCACCATTGAGTTGTCGGGATGTGCGCTCTGCATAAGGTCCATGAGCTGAAGCACGTTGTCGTTATAGTTCTGGATAGCGAGGCTGAGAGCTTCGTTGTCGGTCATCACCGGCACCAGACTGTAGGCATTTTCGGGCGCATTAAGGAAGTCCTGGGTCATCTTTATGATTTCGGCTTCGGTCCGTGCCCTCACAAGTTGCCCTTCGTAGGTTGCTTTTTTGCTGAAAGTATAGCCGGTGTTCTGGGCTATATCGTAGAGTTCGTTGCGTTGTTTGAAAGATTCGAGGTCGCCCTCCGAAGAGCTCAGCTCGTCGGAAAGAATATCGATGCGTTCGCTCAGGAACTTTGCGGTCAGGCGGTTCTGGTCGTTTTTCTGCTCGATACCTTTTTCGTTATATTTCTCCATGACGGCGTTGAGGATTGCCATGCCGTAATCGGGATTTGTGGTGACGGTATTGAGTGTGATTACATTGCTTCGTTTCGATGCGATTTCAGCAGAGATATTCTCAGCCATGTCTTCTGCGGCGGAGTCGTAGCTTTGTACGCCGATTATGAGGTTGAGTTTCTTGCCTGCAGGGTAGTCGGCTGTTTTCGAGAAGGCGAACTTACCGAGTGGAGTAGTCACGACGTAAGGCAGTGTGACGTCCTTGACTTTTACCACTGTCGAGCGCTTCATCTTGCCGCTGATGCTGGCTTTGCCGTTCTTGTCTATTGACAGTTTGAATGTGATGCCGCTCCTGAGCGTGTCCATGATTCCTCCCTGCGGGGTCAGTTCGACCGGATGTTTGGGATAGTCTATCTGTTTGGCGAAGATATTCTTGTCTGTCAGATAGCTGATATTCAGTTTAAGGTCGCGTGCAACCTCGCGGTAGACCGTGTGCGACGAAACGATGAATATCTCGTCTTCTACATATCCCTCCGAGCCAAAGAGCGACGACAGACCTGAGGCCATGCCGGGCATCGCGTCTTCTTCGGGATTGATGAGCAGATTGGCGTTTACGGAATATTTCGGCAGATACATGAAAGCATAGGCGAGGCCTATGCCGAGGAATACTGTCACCGAGATGGCAAACATGTACCAATTCTTCAGGTATAGTTTGAGCAGACCTGAGATGTCGATGAAATCAGAATTGTTCTTTTTTGCCATGGCTGTGTTATTTGACTGCGAGAGCGATGATTAGTGATGCGATAACCGAGCATGCGCTTACAATGGTAGAGGTCACCGATAACTTGTAGCTGTTGTTGGTGTTGTATTTGGAGTTGGCCTGCTTGATTTTATTGGGGGAGACGTATATGTAGTCGTTCTGCTGCAGATAGTAGTAGGGCGATGTTAGCAAATCGCTGCTGTTGAGGTCGACATGCGCGTAGGTGCGCTGTCCGTTTTCTTCGCGGATGATGAGCACATTCGAGCGTTCGCCGTATTCGGTGAGGTCGCCGGCTTTGGCAAGGGCATCGAGAATAGTGATACGGTTTCCGCTCACGGGGTATGTGTCGGGAGTCTTTACCTCTCCGCCAACGGCTATTTTAAAGTTTATGAGGTTGACCGTGACTATAGGGTCTTTTACCTCTTTGGATATTTCTTTGGTGAGATATTCTTTCAGCTGCTCTATTGTCAGGCCCTGTACATGGATTGTTCCGAGCACAGGAAAGTCGATGTCGCCTTTGGAGTTGACAACATATGTCTGGCTGGTGGGCTGTTTTGACACCAGAAGATTTGCACGGTCAACCGGATTGAACAGTGGCAGGTTATATATTTCCGTGGCACCCGGTACCTCTGAGTTGACGGTGATTTGCAATTCATCTTCTGGCTGAAGACGTACGAGGTAGTCCATGGGAGGCAGCTGGCCGGCAGAGGTTTCCGAGAGGTCGGTGAAATATGGCAGGGTCGTTTTGGATGAACTGCACGAGGCCAACGCAAGGGCTATGGCGGCCGACAGTACGAGCGACTTGAATTTCATATTGTGACTTATGTTTGGTTTACTATTTCTTTAACGGCATATTGTCCGCATTATTGTAAGTTTGAACTGAAACTGCAGGCTGCCGTTTACCAGTCAAGCGAGAAACCGACCCGTCGCATTTCGGCCGGAATGGGCGGCTGGAGTTTATACAGCGATATGTGACCGCCTGTTATTGTAGGAAAATGTTCGATAAGAGCCTGGTGTATGCGGTATACCGCGTTTTCGAGCAGTCGCGAAGGCCGCGACATTTCCTGTCTGATAATTTCGACGGCCTCGGCATAATTCACCGTATCGGCGAGCGAGTCGGCAACCATTGCATCGCGGGCATCGAAGTCGATTCTCACCAACACTTCAAAAGTATTGCCTACAGTGCGTTCCTGCGGCAATACTCCATGCCGGGCGAAAACGCGCAGGCCGTCGATATGGACAGAAGCTGTCATCTGCGGCGTGCTTTGCGTTTTTTCTTGCCGGGTTTCTCTTCTCTCCGGGGTGTTTTGGGTGTCTGACGTGTCACAAGAGTCTCGAATGAACGTGGCGGATTCTTTTCATCAACTACGACAAAGTCGAGCTGACGCTTCTGAATGTCGGCTCGGGCCACCTGAACGGTTATTTTATCGCCGAGGCGATAGCGCGTATTGTTTTTACGTCCTACAAGGCAGTAGTTGCGCTCGTCGAAGTCGTAGTAGTCGTCTGCAAGGTCGCGTACGGGAACAAGGCCTTCGCATTTGTTTTCTTCAAGTTCGATGTAGAGTCCCCATTCGGTGACACCGGATATTACGCCTTCGAAGACTTCGCCGATATGGTCGGCCATGTACTCCACCTGCTTGTATTTGATTGAGGCGCGTTCGGCACCGGCGGCAAGCTGTTCCATGTCGGATGAGTGCTTGCATTCTTCCTCGAGTTTGTCAATGTTTACCGACCGGGCGCCTTTGAGGTAACGTTCGAGCAGACGATGGACCATCATGTCGGGATAACGGCGGATAGGTGAAGTGAAGTGGGTGTAATATTCAAACCCGAGGCCATAGTGACCGATGTTTGCCGTGGTATATATGGCTTTTGCCATTGAGCGGATTGCGAGAGTCGAAAGGAAATTCTCTTCGCCTTTGCCTTTGAGGTCAACGAGCATCTTATTGAGCGAACGGTTGATTTCGAGAGGTGTGCCTTTGGTGCGTAGTTTGTATCCAAAGGTACGGGCGAGATTCGCTAAATCGCTGAGTCGCTGTTCGTCGGGTTTGTCGTGTACTCGGTAAACGAATGCCTTTGCTTTCTTTTTCTTAGGGACTATGCCAATGGCCGATGCTACCGTGCGGTTGGCAAGCAACATGAACTCTTCGATGAGCTTATTTGCATCTTTCGATTCTTTGAAGAATACAGATGTGGGGTGTCCGTTTTCATCGATGTCAAAGCGTACCTCGACACGGTCGAAGTCGACTGAACCGTTGTCATAGCGGGACTTGCGCAGCTGTTTCGCAAGTTTGTCGAGTGTGAGAATCTCGTCGGCGAAGTCGCCTTTACCGGTTTCGATAACTTCCTGAGCCTCTTCGTATGTAAAGCGGCGGTTGCTCCGGATTACAGTGCGTACTATGCGCGAGCCGAGCACATGGGCATTGTTGTCCATCTCGAAAATTACCGAGAATGTCAGTTTATCCTCCTCGGGCCGCAGCGAGCAGATGCCGTTTGACAGATGCTCGGGCAGCATGGGTATGGTGCGGTCGACAAGGTAAACGCTCGTGGCACGGTCTTCGGCCTCACGCTCGATGATAGAACCTGGCTTTACGTAATGGGTTACGTCGGCAATATGGACACCTACTTCGTAGTGGCCGTTTTTGAGACGGCGGAACGACAGTGCGTCGTCGAAGTCCTTGGCATCACGCGGGTCGATGGTGAATGTTGTGACTCCGCGCATATCCTCGCGCCGTGCGACTTCTTCGTCGGTGATGCCCGCGTCGATTTTATCGGCGGCTTTCTCAACGGCTTCTGGATAGCGGTAAGGCAGACCGAATTCGGCCAATATGGCATGCATCTCGGTGGTGTTCTGGCCTGTTTTGCCGAGCACATCAACAACTTCTCCCTGTGGATTCTTGGCATCGTCGGGCCAGTCTGTAATGCGTACAATCACTTTATCGCCGTTGTTGGCGCCTTTCAGACGGCCTTTGGGAATGTATATGTCATTGGCCAGAAATTTTGAATCGGTAAGAAGATAAGCTATATGCTTGTCTACCTTGATAGTGCCGATGAAAGTCTGGTCTTTTTTCTCAATGATTCGCGTTACTTCGGCTTCGGGCTCGTGACCTTTAATACGTGCGGCTATCGATACTTCGACGCGGTCGCCGTTGAGCGCGTGCATCGAGTTGCGCTCGGCAACACGTATTTCCTCGCCGTCAGTATCTATGATAATGCTGTTGTTGCCGTTGCTGCGTCGTACGAATACGCCTTCGGCTGTCACCGTACGCCCCGGAGAGGTGCGGTAAAGTCCGGGCGCGGTCTCTATGATGTGTCCGTCGAAAGCGAGCTCGGCGAGATATAGGGCGATGATACGCATCGCGGCGTTTGATTCCTGCCCGATAGCCTGTGCTACCTGGCGGTAGTTGAATGTGCTTTTGCTTTTTGCGGCGATGAACGAATCTACGTCGGCTCGTATGCGGCCTGTCGAAGGCTTTTTGTTGCGTGTATTCTTTGGCATAAGAGAGAAGTCGTTGAGAACGTGTGTCGGGGAGTTTGAAAAAACCGCTCCGGGAGCTATACTTTTTTGTGTATATAACGCTCCGGAACGGCTTATGGTTGTGTCGGCTTACGCGTCTATGTTTGCGTAGGTGGCGTTTGACTCGATGAAGTCGCGGCGCGGAGCCACGTCTTCGCCCATGAGCATGGAGAATATGCGGTCGGCTTCTGCTGCGTCGCTGATTTTCACCTGCTTGAGAATACGGCCTTCGGGCGACATGGTGGTGGCACGGAGTTCGTCGTCGCTCATCTCACCAAGACCTTTGTAGCGCTGTACGGTGGTGCGCTCGCCATATTTGCTGATGAACTGCTGCACCTGCATGTCGTTCCAGCAGTATTCTTCGTTTTTGCCCATTTTACATTTGTAAAGGGGCGGGGATGCGAGGTAGAGGAAGCCTTGCTCGATGAGCGGACGCATGCGGCGGAAGAAGAATGTCATCAGAAGGGTGGCGATGTGGGCACCGTCGACATCGGCATCGGTCATGATGATTACTTTATGGTACGCGAGTTTGCTCAGATTGGGTGCCTTGGGGTCTTCTTCGGTGCCGATAGTAACGCGGAGCGCACGGAAGAGACTTGCGATTTCCTGATTGTCGAACACTTTGTGCTCGAGGGCCTTCTCTACGTTCAGAATCTTACCGCGAAGGGGAAGCACGGCCTGAAAACGACGGTCGCGTGCCTGCTTTGCGGTACCGCCTGCTGAATCACCCTCGACGAGGAAAAGTTCGCAGTCTTCGGCCGTACGGCTCGAGCAGTCGGTAAGCTTGCCGGGGAGCCCTCCGCCTACGAGAGGAGTCTTGCGGAGCACCTGCTGACGTGCTGCCAGAGCGGCGTGGCGGGCGCGGGCGGCAAGTATCACTTTCTCTACAATGATTTTAGCCTGGGCCGGATGCTCTTCGAGATAGTAGCCGAGAGCTTCGCTAACAGCCGATGAAACGGCACCGGCCACTTCGCTGTTGCCGAGCTTCGTTTTTGTCTGGCCTTCGAACTGCGGCTCCATTACTTTCACGGAAATCACGGCTGTGAGACCGTCGCGGAAGTCATCGCCTGCGATTTCAACCTTGGCGTTTTTGAGCAGATTGTTGTCGTCGGCGTATTTCTTGAGGGTGGTAGTGAGCGCACGGCGGAAGCCGGCAAGGTGAGTGCCGCCTTCGATAGTGTTGATGTTGTTGACGAAAGAGTAGATATTCTCGTTGGAAGTAGTGTTATATGTGAAGGCCACTTCCACGGGAATGCCCTGGCTCTCGGTGTTGAGGTCGATTACATCGTTGATTAGCGACTCCTTGTTGGCATCGATGTACTCAACGAACTCGCGGAGCCCTTTGCTTGAGTAGAATGTCTCTGTGCGCGGCTTGCCTTCGGCATCAAGCTGACGCATGTCGGTGAGATGCAGTGTTATGCCGGAGTTGAGGTAAGCCAAATCGCGCAGGCGGTTGGCAAGGGTAGAGTAGTTGTACTCGGTGACGGTGAATATGCCTGCGTCGGGACGGAAAGTGATTGAAGTACCTGTGTGGTTGCTTTCGCCGATGACTGTGAGCTCAGTGGTGGGCTTGCCGTAAGCGTACTCCTGGCAGTATGCTTTGCCGTTGCGGTGCACCTCTGCGCGGAGATACGATGAAAGTGCGTTTACACACGATACGCCTACGCCGTGGAGGCCGCCTGACACTTTGTAAGTGCCTTTATCGAATTTACCGCCTGCATGAAGCACGGTGAGCACCACTTCGAGGGCGCTTTTATGCTCTTTCTCGTGCATGTCCACGGGAATGCCGCGGCCGTCGTCTACGACCGTGATGCTGTTGTCGCTGTTTATGGTGACTTTTATGTCTTTGGCGAATCCGGCCAGAGCTTCGTCGATTGAGTTGTCAACCACCTCATAGACAAGGTGGTGCAAACCTTTTTCGGAAATATCGCCGATATACATTGCCGGACGCTTGCGTACGGCTTCCAGGCCTTCGAGGACCTGAATATTACTGGCGCTGTATTCCTCTTGTTGTTCTGCCATGTGGGTTATTCTGTTCTGAATTCTTTTTGTTCTTTTTAAGCATACAAAGGTACGATTTTTTTTCGGTCCGGCAAAGAAAGGGGAAGCTGTTTCAGCCGGATTCACGCTTAAAAAATACAAAAAAGCATCACGGCGCGCAGTGTCCGTGATGCTTTTGAAAAGGTGTCTTTATATTTTCAGAGTATTACGTTCAGACCAAGCGAAACCGATGCGTTTGAGGATAGGGGCACACCCTGTTTTGCTATTTTGGCAAAGAAATTGTCCTGTGCGATATAGAGCTGGATGCCGGCGTATGGTATGCGGAGATTTGCAATCCAGCCGAAACCACAGCCCAAAGTGCCTGCATTGCCGTTGATGCCGACCGATATGTTCCTGACGGGGTTGACATTGGCCGAGAGGCGGAAGTCGGTCCATGAGAAGCTGCCGGCTATGCGTGTTGTGTTTAACAAGCCGAATTTGAGACGGCGGTAGACAGGCAGCGTATAGCTTGCACCGAGGTTGACGGTGGCATTTAGAGCCTGCGTGTAACCGCCGGTGTCGCCTGCGTCATCGAGCTGGTAAAGCTCTTCGAGAGAGTTGCGCACGCGGTCCCATTCGTTGGAGAAAGAGTTAGGAGCGTTGTCGTCGGCCGAGAAATTGTAGATGCTGCTCTGGAAACTGCGGTCGCCGTTTGTGGTGGCATAGAGGTCGTTGCCCCACTTGATGAAGCCGAGGTCGAGGAGGGCGGCGGAGAATTCCCAGTCTTTGAGAGCTTTGGGTGCATAAGTGGCGCCAAGGTCGAATGCCATGCCGAATCCGTTGACAGGCTTGAAACTGCCGTCAAGGCCGCTTACGTACTCACGGTGAGTGTCTTCACTGTATTTGGTCTCGTAGGTGTAGCCTTTAAGCGAAGTATGTATGCTGGCGTTGGTGGTTATATCCCATGAATCACGGTTGAGCGCGAGGGTGGCGCGGTCGAGGTCGGCTTTTACCGAGCCGACACCGAGGAGCACTTTCACATTGGCGCCTACGCGGATTTCACCGGTTATATTGCGGCTGTGGCCGAGTGAAATCTCGCCGTAGCCAATGGCGCGTGCCTTAAGGCCGTCGATTTCATATGTGTCGTTTGTCACACCTTCTTTGAGAAAGGAAAAAATCGATTTCGGCAGACGCGTGTTCACATTTGCGCGGGCCGAGATATTGATTGTTGAGTATCCGCCGAGCATGCCGAAGCCGAAACTGAGTATGTTCTCGCGGATGTCAAATCCGAGGCGGTTCATGTCAGAGAGGTTGCTCATCGCTTCGGCAGCCGAAACACCGGGATTCATAAAGGTGGTCGTTTTGCCGTTGACGTTGTAAATCACATCGGTCAGGGCAAGATTGCCGCGCATATTCACATTGAGATTGCTGATGCCCGGAATACCTGCAAGGAACTTGCCGTGTGAGGGTGCCAGAGCCGGGTTCGACAGGAATCTGTAGGCATAGTCATCGATGAAGTAGCCCGACTGTGTATTCTGTGCCGTAGCGCACAGTGCGGCGGCCGTTGCGAGCATTGCGGCGGCGCATTTCTTTATATTGAAATTCATTTTTTTAGCACTTATGCGTTAGAGTTCTTTTTCGTAATAGCCCGATACTGTTGCGTGGATATCCTTACAGGTAATTGACATATCGGGTGTCACCGGCGAGTTCATCGTTCCGGGAACAAATCCTTTGGCAGTGAATTCGATACCGTCAAGACGGCGGATTTCACCGGTAATGCGGATAGTGATTTCGTGGTCGCTGCAGTTGGCCGGAACTTCGGCGCCTTCAATCGATACATTGTTTATGCGGTTGCCATCGGCATCGATGGGATAGCCTGTAAAGTTGACACTGAAAGGCAATTGCGAAGATATTTTTGTCGTAACGGCAAGGGTTTCAATTGTAATTGCATCCAGGTCATCGCTTCCCCAGCCGGTTTCGGTATCTGTATAGACTATCTGTGAGCCTTCGCCGAACGACAGGGGGGCAATGAATTCATATTTTCCGTCGACGATGCCGAGATTGCTGCCTATGGGAAGATTTTCTACGGGTTTGTTGTCGACTTTGGGGTCGTCAAGTGTGATGTCGAGGCTTGCGGGGAGCCCGGCACCGTCGAGAACAGTGGTAAGCGACTTGAAAGAAACGGGTGTGGCCGGACTGAAGCCTTCGGGCACGTTTGTGGCACCAAGCGGGGATAGGCAGTAGTTGCTCTGTGCAGCGTCGTTTATCTCAAAATATCCCGGGGCGTCGAGGGCATGTGTGGTGGTACTCGTCACGTTGCCGTTGTCGTCTGTAAATACCGAGTTGATTGTGATGCCTGTCTGAGCCGTCAGTTTGTAAGGAGAGAGGGGATTTTCGATGTGCAGATATATCTGCGGATTTGTCAGGGTGATGCGTGTATCTTTCTGGCGCAGAACGTCGGGGAGGTCGTCGAGGTTTACCGGATTGATATTTACTCCGTCGATGTTGTAGTTTACTCTGCCTGAGAATGTTGTTACATCAATATCTGTGAGGCCGCCTTCAGCGTGAAGATTAATTGTAGAAGGCATATGTCCGTCGAAATCCGAAGAGTTGAAGCAGAGCTCGCCTGATACAATCTGTATGTTGGCCTGTATGTCGGCGGTGTGTGTTGCGGCGTTGAATGTACCTCCGATTTTATCGAAATCAAGAGCTGTACATGTGAGGCTGAGCCTGAGCACAGGCGATGTCAGGTCGGCGTGCGGAATGCGCACCTTGCCTGCTTCGGCATCATATGTGCCGATGTTCATAGTGCCGGTAAGACCTTTGGGAAAGTCTACTTCAACGTTCTGAACTGACAGACGGGTCAGATGCCCGATGAGTTCGTTGAATGAAAGGGTATAGTTGATGCTGAAATTTGCACCGAGACGTGTAATGTCGGCCACCTCGTAAGGAATGTCCGATGAGGAATATGAAACGGATACATCCTCTGTAGTGAAAGGAAGAGCGATGTCAATCCCGCCGGGGACCTCGCCCGAATATCCTGTGCTGATTTGTGTGGTAGAGGATGCCGATACTGAGGAACTGAGGTGGATTGGCTGGAATTTAATCTCATTTGAAGAAAAAGAGCCTGAACGGACAATGGCATAGACACCGTCGAGTTCTTTGACTGTTGCATCGGGGTCATCTTCATTGATGTCGAAGATGGTTTTCATTGTAATGGGGTCGATATTGACCGGGACGGTAAGGTCATTGACCTCGACTTTCACAGTTGTGTCGATATCCGATAAATCGTATTTGTCGTCAACACACCCTGTGAGTGCCGACGCGGCTATTACACCGGCACTTAGGAGCAAGAAATGCTTCATTGTGTAACTACTTGTAATGAGAAAAGTTTATATAAAATTTGTGCGAAGATACGCAATTTTTTTCAATTCGTCATTTTATTTCAATAATTTTATTGAAATTGGTCAATTATGCAACGTAATTGGAGTCAACGTCGCATGTGAATGGGGGTGTTGAAAATAATGGCAGCTATTCTGTTATGAATTATTTCTGATATATCGGAATAAAAAACGACCGCCACCCTGCGGTAGCGGCCGTTATATTGGGGAGGGCTTTGTTTAACCGATGAAATACATGTTCATTGAGGAAACTTCGCTGAGTTCGAGGAGGCTGCTGTAGAAGAAGCTTACGATACCGAGTGCGAGGATTCCGGCAACTGTAATCCAGAGGCCGAGACGTTCGCTGCAAGTACTGCGGAAGCTGGGTATCTGACATTCTTCGTCGCTGATGAACATCGCTTTCACTACAAGGAGATAGTAGTAGAGCGATACGATGGTGTTAATCAAGGCAATCAGCACAAGAACGTAGATTGCCACGCTGCCCTGGTTGATGGCGCCGGTGAAGATGAAGAACTTGGAGAAGAATCCTGCGAAAGGCGGGATACCTGCGAGAGAGAACATTGCCAGCATCATGGCCACCGAGAGGCGGGGATTGGTGCGGTAAAGTCCGTTGTAGTCGTCCATGGACACTTTCCCGGTTGCGTGCTCGATAGCGCCAATCACGCCGAAAGCAGCGAGGTTGGAGAAGATGTACACGAGGATGTAGTACATCATCGCTGCCATGCCCATTGCGTTGAAGGCAATCACGCCGAGCATGATATAGCCGGCCTGAGAGATTGACGAGAAGGCAAGGAAGCGCTTCATGTTGCGCTGACGGATAGCGAAGAGGTTGCCGACAGTGATTGTGAGGATAATCAGAGCGTAGAGCATCCACTCCCATACCTGGCTGTAGAGCGAGCCGAATACCTGGCAGAGAATCACCAGGAATGCGAATGCGGCTGCGCCTTTTGAAATTACAGAGAGGTAGGAGGTGACCGATGTGGGAGCACCCTGGTATACGTCGGCTGTCCAGAGGTGGAAGGGCACGAGCGAAAGCTTGAAGCCGACACCTGCGATGACGAAGGCCAGTGCCATGACGAGCATTATGCTCATCTGACCGGTGAGTGCGAAGTAGATTTTCTCGAAGTAGAGCGAACCGGTGAGGCCGTAGACAAACGACAGACCCATCATGAAGATTGCCGATGAGAATACGGCGGTGAGCATGTATTTCACGGCTGCTTCGTGGCTCTCATAGCGGTTTTTGTCAAGTGCAACCATGGCTGCGAGGGGCAGCGAGGCGCTTTCGAGACCGATGATGAAGAGCAGGAAATGACGTGCCGATATCATGAGGTACATGCCGAAGAGGGTGACGAGCAGGAGCTCGTAGAACTCGCCGCGGCGCATGAGCATCTGCTCGCCGTTGGCCCACGATATTGACTGGAGCAGTACGATGACCACACCTACATTGAGAATTCCTTTGATTGCTGCGATGACTGCCGAGGTCTCGTACATGCCGGCGAATGCCGTGGTGGCGCAGCTGCTGCCGAAGCACTGGCAGCAGAATCCTGCGGCCGTGGCAACGAGCATGAGCACGGTGGCTACGCCCGGAAGGGCTTTCTGCGTCGACTTAGGCATGAAGGTATCATAGAGGAATACCAGCAAGAACACCACCAGAAGGGCGATTTCCTGCTTCATAGCTAAAAATTGTGAGTAATCCATTGCGTTTTATTCCTTATTGGTTTACATGCCGAGTACGGCGAAAATCTCGGGAGTGAAGGTTGTTTTGATGAGGCTTTCAAAGAAGTTGGGGAAGCAGCCGATAGCGGCGACGCACACAATCAGTGTGGCTGTCGAGAGGCGTTCCCACCATGTCGCGTCGGTGAGGGTGCGGTGGTGTTCGTCCTGAACCGGGCCGAAGAGGAGCTTGCCCACGACGCGGAGAATGTAGACTGCCGTGATTACAATCGAACAGCAGGCGATGAGTGTGAATACCAGGCGGAGCGAACCTGCGCCGGCGAGGTAGTCGGCCATACCGGCCTGGAATGAACCGATGAAGATTGTCATCTCAGCCACGAAGCCCGAGAGACCCGGGAGACCGAGAGAGGCAAAACCGGCGATTACGTAGCCTACCGAGAGGTAAGGCATAATCTGCATCAGGCCGCCCATCTTGGTGATTTCGCGGGTGTGTGTACGACCGTAAATCATACCGATGAGTGCGAAGAAGAGGGCTGTCATCAGACCGTGCGAGAGCATCTGCATGATGGCGCCGGTCATCGCGGTGGTGTTGAGCATGAGAATGGCGAAGAGCACCAGACCGCAGTGCGAAACCGACGAGTAAGCGTTGATATACTTGAGGTCGGTCTTCACGCATGCGCAGAAAGCACCGTAAACAACCGATGTGCCGGTGAGAATGAGGAAAATCCAGGCGAGTTCGGTTGCGGCCCAGGGCATGAGGTATATGGCAACGCGGAAGCAGCCGTAGCCACCGAGTTTCATAAGCACGCCGGCGTGGAGCATCGACACAGCCGTGGGGGCCGATGCGTGACCGTCGGGGCTCCATGTGTGGAAGGGGAACATGGCGCCGAGAACGCCGAAGCCTACGAATGTCATGGGGAAGAGGAAGCTCTGCCAGCCGTGGGGAATGGCATCGTTGGCGGCAATCGCGAGGAGATTCCATGTGAGGGGTTCGCCTTCGGGTGCCGAGTGGTAGTAGATGCCGATGAGGCCGAGCATGAGGAATGCCGAGCCGCCCATGAGCATGAGGGTGAGCTTCATTGCGGAGTAGTTCTTGCGTCCCGAGCCCCATACGCCGATGAGAAGGTACATCGGAATGAGGGCGACCTCATAGAACATGAACATGGTGAAGAGGTCAATCGAGATGAAGAAGCCGAACACACCGGTCGAGAGCAGAATGAGCCAGAGGAAGAATTCCTTGGGCTGGGGTATCATCCACGACGCGAGCGAGCCGGTGAGAAGAATGAACGACGAAAGAATGAGCATGGCAATCGAGATGCCGTCGACACCCACAGCGAGGTTGATGTTGAGCGGTGCGAACCATGTCCATGAATCGGTGAAGAGCATGGGCTCTGTTGCGCCTGCCTGACGGAGACCGAGATACTCGACCAGTGTGTAGACTGACAGTGCAATCAGGGCCAGCGAGCCCGTGACGGCAACGGCGCGTATCTGGCGTATGTTGCGGCACAAGCCGGTTCCCGCAAGCATAAGCAGCGGAATCACGACAAAGTATATTAATATATTCGAAAACATCTTTTAATACTGATTTTATGTGTTAGCACCGTTACTTCAGATAAGGCAGATTACTGTGATTGTACCGAGGGCGAGAGCGCCGATAAGATAGTACCATACGTACATCTGAATCTGGCCGGACTGCAGAGGCTTGATAGCTTCGGATGCCTTGTTGGTGACTGTGGCGAACGAATCCATGGTGCCGTCGATGATATGGCGGTCGAACCATGCCAGCGGGCGGCAGATGCTGCCGAAGATGATTTTGTGGGTGATGAACTGGTAGAGTTCATCCCAGTAGAAGCGGTGGTAGCACCATGTCCACAGGGCAGGCACGGCCTGACGGAATTTCTCGGGGAGGCTGTTCTCCTTGCGGTACATCGCTGTGGCGAGACCGATGCCGAGCACGGCAACAATCAGGCTGACGGTAGCCACATTCCAGTCGAAATGAGCCATGAAATCGTAGGGGTGTCCGTTCCAGCTCACGAAGTTGCCGAAGGGAATGAAACCGGCGACACACGATACAGCGGCCAGGAATACGAGCGGGAAGCTCATGGTCCAGGGCTGGTCGTGGGGCGCATGGTGGCCTTCGGGAGTCTTGTGCTCTTTCCACCAGAAGATGAGATAGTAGAGGCGGAACATGTAGAAGGCGGTGAGGAATGCCACGAACGACATCCACACATAAGCCACCCAGTTGTAGCCGAGGCACGAGCTCAGGATTTCGTCTTTGGAGAAGAAGCCCGAGAAAGGTATGATGCCGGCAATCGCGAGACAGCCGATGAGGAATGTCCAGTGGGTGATAGGCATGTGCTTGCGCAGGCCGTGCATGGCGGTGTAGTCGTTCGAGCCGATTGCATGGATGAGTGCGCCGGCACCGAGGAAGAGCAGGGCCTTGAACATGGCGTGTGTGAAGAGGTGGAACATCGAGGCCATGTAGCCCAGACCCTCGTGGAATTCGGGACGCGCTACGCCGAGCGATACCATCATGAACGCAATCTGCGATATGGTCGAGAAGGCGAGAACGCGTTTGATGTCAATCTGTGTGCAGGCCACCATGGCTGCGTAGAGGGCCGTGATGGCGCCTACGACAGTGATGATTTCGAGCGAGGTGGTCTCCATGAGGTAGAGCGGGAAGAGACGTGCTACCAGATATACGCCGGCCACAACCATGGTTGCGGCGTGAATGAGTGCCGATACGGGAGTAGGACCTTCCATGGCGTCGGGGAGCCAGATGTGGAGGGGAAGCATTGCCGATTTACCCATGCCGCCCATGAAAATCAGCACAAG
This sequence comes from uncultured Muribaculaceae bacterium, assembly GCA_910587355.1. Taxonomy (GTDB): domain Bacteria; phylum Bacteroidota; class Bacteroidia; order Bacteroidales; family Muribaculaceae; genus CAG-873. The sequence continues at coordinate 38,260 of CAJUKF010000003.1, read as the reverse complement.
GGCCCATGTGAGCACCGAGCCGCCCATGAAGAGGGGAGCCGCGCTTGTGTTGAAGATGTTGCGGATGCCTTCGGCTGTGCCGAGGTCGACCTGACTTACGTTTGCAAGGCCTTCGACGGGCACTGAAGTGAATTCAATGAAGTTGAAGGTCTTGGTGTAGAACGACAGGATGAGGATGCCGATAAGGAAGCCGAGGTCGGCGAATCGTGTAACGATGAATGCTTTCTTTGAAGCCGACACTGCCGAGGGGCGGGTGTAGTAGAAACCGATGAGCAGATACGACGAAGCACCCACAAGTTCCCAGAAGATATACATCTGGAAAATGTTTGTGGCCACTACCAGACCGAGCATCGAGAAGCTGAACAGCGACAGGAAGGCATAGAAGCGCTGGAAGCCGTGCTCATACACACCGTGGTGGTCGCGCATATATCCCATGGAGTAGAGATGCACCATGAAGGAAATCGTGGGAATGACAATGAGCATCATCGCCGAAATCGGGTCGAGCAGGAAGCCCAGACGGATTTCGAGAGGTTTGTAGAGCGTGAGCCAGCTTTGGTCGAAGACTATATACTGGAGGCGCTCGCCGGCGGCGTTGATGAATTCGGGCGCGCCGCTGAAATAATAGACGAATGCCGTGTAGTAGGAGAGCACCAGTACGGTGCCCATGCCAAGGCATCCGAGCGTTCCGGCAAGTTTATGCGACATCTTCATTCCCAGCAAACCCAGGAGAAGGAACATAAACAGGGGAATGGCAAGTATCAGTAAAGGTAATGTGATATCCATGGCCCTTAGAATTTCATTTCGTTAAGTGAGCGTACGTCGATGTTGCGGACGGCTCGGAAAATATTGATGATGATAGCGATTGCCAGCGCTGTCTCGGCAGCGGCAATGGCTATGGCAAAGAGGGTGAAGAACATACCCTCGGTCTGCTCGGGATAGAGATAGCGGTTGAATACCACAAAGTTGATGTCGACGGCATTGAGCATGAGCTCAAGCGACACAAGCATCGCAATCATGTTTTTGCGTGTGATGAAGCCGTAGACGCCGCAGCAGAACATAATCAGTGCGGGCAGAAGATAGTATATAGCTGTAATTTCCATAGCAATCAACGTTTACGGGCTACAACGACGCCACCGATTATACATGCGAGCAACAGAACCGATACGGCCTCGAAGGGCAGCAGATACTGGCCGTCGCCCGTACCCATGAGGGTAGAGCCCAGCTGCTGCATGTCGGGGGCCTGCATTTCGGGCTTGGGTGCGAGTGCCACAGACACACGGCTGATGAGGGCATAGCCGGTAATCACGAGCGTCGCTATGGCCGCTACTGCGCCAAGTACGCGTGATTTGGATGTCAGACGCTCGCTGTTGTCGCCCGGACGGCTCGTAAGAAGGATGGCGAACACGAAGAGCACCACTATACCGCCGGCGTACACCGCTATCTGCACGGCTCCGAGAAATTCGTAGTCGAGCATGAAGTAGACTACGGCGCCGGCGAAGAGGGTGAACAGCAGGTAGGTGGCTGCACGCAGTATCTTGCGTGTCGTTACGGCCATCACTGAGAAGACTATCATCGACAGTGCGACGATAAAATACAAGATTATACTTCCTACTGATTCCATATATTGGTTTATTTATTTTCGTTGTTGTCGGCCTCGGGGGCTTTGTCGGCTGCGGGAGCTGCTTTTGCAGCTGCGGCTTCTTTGGCGGCCTTGAGGGCGGCGGCCTTGGCCTTTGCTTCGGCTATTTTGGCCTCACGCTCGGCGGCGAGCTTGGCTTTCTGCTCCTCGGTGAGCTCGGGCTCTGGTTTCTCGGGGAGATAGTTGAGCTGCTTTACGAGTTTGCCGCGGGTGAACACGGCCTGTTCGAAGTCGTTGTCGAAAGCAATGGCGTTGGTCGGACAGCTTGTGACGCAGAGCTGGCAGAAAGTGCAGGAGCCAAGGTCGTAGAGATACTTTTCGAGCTTCTTTTTCTTTGTGCCCTGAGGTGTGTCGACCATTTTCGACTGCACGGTGATTGTGCCGTTGGGGCATGCGCGTTCACAAGAGCCGCAGGCGATGCATTTGTGGTTGCCTTCGGCATCGTAGATGAAGTGCAGCTCTGCGCGGAACCGCTCGGCAGGATGGTGAGTGAGACGGTTCTCGGGATAGCACTCCGTGATTTTAGGTGTGACGAATTCTTTGCCGGTTACTTTCATGCCTTTGACAAGGCTTGCGATGCCGGTGCCCAGTGATGAGAAATATTCTTTTACACTACCCATGAATGTGATATTATCGGTTGAGTGATTATGGTTTTCTTAATATGCTGTCGTGCGTCAGTCGCGTGCCTGGCCGCCGACGATGTCGAGCAGTTCGGTGGTGATGCTCTGCTGGCGCAGTTTGTTGTATTCGAGTTGCAGTTGCTCAAGAAGTTTCTGAGCGTTGTCGTTGGCACTCTGCATGGCCATTACGCGCGCAGCCTGTTCGCTGGCACGGTTTTCGGCAAATGCTTCCTGCATTACCGAAAGGAGATACATGGGGAGTACGGTGCCGAATATGGTGTGGGCGTCGGGCTCGAAGAGGTAAGGGCGCCCGGTGGCTTTCTTCTCGCCGGTTGCGGCCAGGGTGTCCTGCGACAGTGGCAGATATGCGTCGCATGTCTGACGCTGCTTGCCTGCCGATATGTAGTGCACATACTGCAGGAGCACTTTGTCGAGGTCGCCGTCGAGGAAGCGTTGCTCAAGTGTCATGGCGAGGCCTTTTACAGCGTCGCCGTCGCTTTTCGAATCGATGCCTTCGGCAGGCGCGAACGTGAGGTTGGGGTCGGACGCGCAGATTTTAGAGACTGCGGCGGCCATTTTCTTGCCGACGGGTATGATATCGATTCGTACGTTGTTTCCGGCCTGCGAGCGCAGGTCGGCTATGGTCTGGAGAAGAGATTTGAAGATATTTACGTTGTAGGCGCCGCAGAGGCCGTCGTCACTGCCGAGTACTACGATTGCTGCACGGTTCACTGTCGGGCGGACGGCGGTAAGCGGCGAGCTCACGGCCGCGTCGGACGACAGCAGATTGCCGATGATTGTCTCCACACAGTGCCTGAATGGCTGCAAACGGCGGAGGATTCCCTCGGCTTTATGCATTTTAGCTGAGGAAATCATCTTCATCGCTCCGGTGATTTTTTCGGAGGAGGCTACGGTGCCTATTCGGCTTTTGAGTTCGCGTAATGTTGCCATTTGCGTTGTTTATTGAATATCGGGGCGACCCTTTCGGGCCGCTCCGTATAAAATATTAAGAATTAGAATCGTGCAGCTACGTCGTTTGCAGCGGCGGTAAGTTTCTGTGCGATTTCGTCGGTGAGCTGGCTGCCTGCGGCCAGGGGTGCGAGCACGTCGTCGGCATGCTTGGCCTGGAGAAGCTGCAGATACTGCTGCTCGAACTCTGCCACCTTGTCGAGGGGCACGTTGCCCAGCAGACCGTTTACACCGGCGTAGATGATGGCGATTTCCTGCTCTACGGGCATCGGGTGATACTGGGGCTGGATAAGCAGGCGCTCGTTCTTGCGGCCCTTGTCAATCACTCGTGCTGTCACTGCGTCCATATCGCCGCCGAACTTGGTGAATGCCTCGAGCTCGCGGAACTGGGCCTGGTCGATTTTCAGTGTGCCGGCCACTTTCTTCATGGCCTTTACCTGTGCCGAACCGCCGACACGCGACACCGAGATACCCACGTTGATTGCCGGACGGATTCCTCGGTTGAAGAGTGCGGTCTCAAGGAATATCTGTCCGTCGGTGATTGAAATCACGTTGGTGGGGATGTAGGCCGACACGTCGCCTGCCTGTGTCTCGATGATAGGCAGCGCGGTGAGCGAGCCGCCGGCCTTGAAGAGGGGCTTCAGGGGCGCGGGGAGGTCGTTCATCTGAGAGGCCACCTGCTGGTTGTCGATGATTTTGGCTGCGCGTTCGAGCAGACGCGAGTGGAGATAGAAGATATCGCCGGGATAAGCCTCGCGGCCTGAAGGACGCTTGAGAATCAGCGATACCTCGCGGTATGCCACGGCCTGCTTCGAGAGGTCATCGTAGATGATGAGCGCGTCGCGGCCGGTGTCGCGGAAGTATTCACCGATAGCTACGCCCGCAAAGGGAGCGAAGTAGCGCATCGCGGCCGACTCGGAGGCTGTCGCGGCAACGACCACTGTGTAGTCGAGCGCGCCGTGCTCGCGCAGGGTCTGAACGAGAGCCGCTACCGAAGAGGCTTTCTGGCCGATTGCCACATATATGCAGTATACGGGCTTGCCGGCCTCGAAGTTCTTGCGCTGATTGATGATTGTGTCGATTGCAATGGCTGTCTTACCTATCTGGCGGTCGCCGATGATAAGCTCGCGCTGTCCGCGGCCTATGGGCACCATGGAGTCGATGGCCTTGATACCGGTCTGGAGCGGCTGTTTTACAGGCTGACGGTAAATTACGCCGGGAGCCTTGCGCTCGAGGGGCAGACGGATGAGGTCGCCCGATATGGGGCCGTTGCCGTCAATGGGTTCGCCGAGTACGTTAATCACACGTCCGAGCAAGCCTTCGCCCACGGGAATGGAAGCGATTTGGCCGGTGCGGCGCACGGTCATGTTCTCGGTCACTTTATTGACGTCGTTGAGCAGAACGACACCGACGTTGCTTTCCTCGAGGTTCATCGCTACGCCTTTTACGCCGTTTTCGAACTCAATCAGTTCGTTGGCGCCGACATTATCGAGGCCATAGACGTGCGCAACGCCGTCGCCTACTTCCAGTACGGTGCCTACTTCTTCGAAGGTCACCTTGGAGTTGACGTTTTCGAGCTGCTGCTTCAATACTTCAGAAATCTCGCTGGGATTTATCATTTATGCTTGTGAGCTTGCTGGTTGATAAAGTGTGATAATAAAGAGTGATAAAAAACGACGTCTGAGTGTCAGTTGAGAAGATGTAGTTTCATTTCCTCGAGCTGATGGCGGACAGAGGCATCGAGACGCTCGGAGTTCACTGTGACAATGAAACCGCCGATGAGGGCCGGGTCGACAGAGTAGTCATATTCCATGGTGCCGTGACCGATGTGGCCCGCTATCACTTTCTCAAGACGCTCGCGTTCGGCCGCGGCCATGGGAGCGGCGCTCTGCACGGTCACGCGGTAGATTTCATGCTCGCTGCGGTAGAGACTGATGAAAGCGAGTGCTATTTCCCGTGCCATGTCGAGGCGGCCGTTCTCTTTGAGGAGTTTGAGAAAGTCGCTGTAGGTAGCGTCGGCCGTGGCTTCGGTTTCGCCGGCAGCCTTGGTGAGAAGCGACATTTTCTCGTCGTCGCTCACGAACGGGTTTGCCAGTGTTTTGGCCAGAAGCGGCTGCGAGGCGAAGACGCTTGCGAGGGTCTGCATGAGGGCATACAGACGGTCGTTGTCCTGGCGTTCGGCGCCTACTTCATACAGAGCCTTTGCGTATCGGCGCGGGATAAGTCCTTTGTCCATGGGTTAGTTCTTGTTCTGTTCGATTTGGTCGAGCATTGAGTTGACGAGCTTGTTCTGGGCTTCGTCTTCTTTCATCTGGTTTTTGACGATTTTGCCTGCAATCTGAATTGCAAACTCGCTGACCTGGTTGCGGAATTGTTGCTGGGCCTCTTTCTGCTGTTGCTGAATCTGCAGCTTGGCATTGTCCATCACCTTCTGGGCTTCGGCCTGGGCTGCCACGCGGGCCTGTTCGATGATTTGGGTCTTCATCTTGTCGGCGTCGCGAAGAATCTGGGCCTGTTCCTTTCGGGCGGTGTTGAGGTACTCCTCAGCCTCGGAGCGGGCGTTGTCAAGTTGAATTTTAGCCTCCTGAGCATATTCCACACCCTTGTCGATAAGGTCGGCGCGTTCGTCGACACTCTTGAGTATCATCGGCCACGCGAATTTCCACAGTACGAGGAAAAGCACGCCAAAGGCGATGAACATCCAGAATATCAGGCCGTAATCGGGAGTGAAGAGTTCCATTTATCGGAGTGGGAGGGGTAAATTAGAGGAAGAGTGCGAGTGCGCAGACGATAACAGCGAAAAGTGCCACACCTTCGACGAGGGCTGCGATTACAATCATGTTGCTTCGGATATCACCGGCGGCTTCGGGCTGACGGGCTATGGCTTCCATAGCGGCGGAACCGATTTTACCAATGCCGAGACCGGCACCGATTGCTGCAATACCTGCGCCGAATGATGCGCCGAGACCTACGAGAGGAGCGATTTCTGCTAAAAGACCAAACATAATTTTGAAGTTTTTAGTATTTTGATTTGTTTATTGATTACTTGTCATACGAGGGCGTCGACTATCTTTTCGCCGATTTCCTTGGCCGTGCGGGCTTCTTTTTCTTTCTCATGTCCTTCTTCATTGGCAAGACCGATGAAAATGGCCGACAGCAGCGTGAACACGTAAGCCTGGATGAAGCTTACAAGCACGTCTATCAGGAGCATGAAAATGGAGAAAATCAGCGATACGACTGTCGATGCGCCTCCGGCCACGGGATTGATGGCCGAGAAGATGAAGATGAGGAGTGTGAGTGTTATTACTATCATGTGGCCGCCCATCATGTTGGCGAACAGACGGACTGTGAGTGCCGCCGGCTTGGTGAACATGCCGAAAATCTCGATGACGGGCATAATCGGCAGGGGACACTTGAGCCACAGGGGCACGTCAGGCCAGAGGATTTCTTTCCAGTAGTGCTTGTTGGCGAATACATTGGTCACAAAGAACGTGCACACGGCAAGTACGAGCGTCACGGCGATATTGCCCGTGAGGTTAGCGCCGCCGGGGAAAATCACCACGAGACCGGTGAGGTTCATCACAAGGATGAAGAAGAACACCGTGAGCAGATACGGGGCGAAACGCCGCGCGTTCGGGCCGAGGGTCGATTTGACAGCGCCGTTGTAGATGAACGTCACACATGCCTCGACACCGCCCAGACCTTTGCGCGGAGCCTTGTAGGGGTGCTTGCGCAGGAATGTCGCGAGCCACAGCATGATGCCCGCTACAATGAATACACAGATGAAGAGGGCACATACGTTTTTGGTTATGGAGAAGTCGAGCGGCTTGATTTCCTTGCCGTCCGCGGCTATCTCCACGACTTTTCCGGCATATTCGCTGTCTTCGCCGGCGATGCGGAATGTCACGTTGCCATCCTTGTATGCCTGTCCGTGTTCCACACGGGCCGACGAGAAACAGTGCAGCCCGTCGGTGCCAATGACAATTATCGGCAGTGGAATGCTGTGATGGTGGTCGAAAGGCACTTCCCAGCCGTAGCGGTCGCCGAGGTGCTCGAAGATAATCTCCTTGGGGTCGATTTTCTTTGAGGCTGAGTCCGTGCCTTCGCCGGCTCGAGTCAGAGGTGAGGCGATTGCGAGCAGCAGGGTTATTATGATTAATTTAATTCGGGTCATGGCGCAAAATACGTTCAATATACACAAACCGATATCACGTTGTTGTCGACATCGGCGATGCCGCCTGTTATTTCGGCCGAGCCGTCAGCTCCCGCCGCATCTGTGTACCGCACGGTGCCTGCCGTGAGCACAGCCAGCAGAGAGGCGTGGTTGCGGAGCACTGTGAACTCGCCCATTGCGCCCGGAAGGGTGGCCGATGCCACCTCGCCGGTGAAGAGCACTTCCTGTGCGGATATTATTTCGAGTTTCATTGCGAGGGATTTGTCGGATTGGCTTTATTTTACTTCGGCAAGCAGCTTCTTGCCTTTCTCGATGGCTTCGTCGATAGTGCCGACGTTCATGAACGCCTGTTCGGGGTATTCGTCCATTTCGCCGGAGAGAATCATCTTGAAGCCGCGGATTGTCTCGCTCAGAGGCACCATTACGCCGGGAAGGCCGGTGAACTGCTCTGCCACGTGGAAGGGTTGCGAGAAGAAACGTTGTGCGCGGCGGGCGCGGGCAACGACGAGTTTGTCGTCGTCCGAGAGCTCGTCGACACCGAGAATGGCTATGATGTCCTGCAGCTCGTTGTATTTCTGCAGAAGCTGCTTCACTGCCTGTGCTGTCTCATAGTGCTCCTGACCGATGATGTTTGGGTCGAGGATACGTGATGTCGATTCGAGGGGGTCGACTGCGGGATATATGCCGAGCTCGGTGATTTTACGCGAGAGCACGGTGGTTGCGTCGAGGAAGCTGAATGTTGTGGCCGGAGCGGGGTCGGTAAGGTCATCGGCAGGCACGTAGATAGCCTGCACGGATGTGATGGAGCCGTTTTTGGTCGATGTGATTCGTTCCTGAAGGGCACCCATTTCGGAGGCAAGGGTAGGCTGGTAACCTACAGCGGAAGGCATACGGCCGAGAAGAGCCGATACTTCCGAGCCCGCCTGAGTGAAACGGAAGATGTTGTCGATGAACAGCAGCACGTCTTTGCCGCCGGCGCCCTGGTCGCGGAACTGCTCGGCTACGGTAAGACCCGACAGAGCCACACGCAGACGTGCGCCCGGCGGCTCATTCATCTGGCCGAACACGAGTGTTGCCTGCGAGTTCTTGAGTTCTTCTTTGTCGACATCGTCAAGATTCCATTCGCCCTTGGCCATGCCTTCTTTGAATTTCTCTCCGTAGCGCATTACGCCGCTCTCAATCATCTCGCGCAGGAGGTCGTTGCCTTCACGGGTACGCTCTCCGACACCGGTGAATACCGAGAAGCCGTCGTGGCCCTTGGCGATGTTGTTGATGAGCTCCATGATGAGCACCGTCTTGCCTACGCCGGCGCCGCCGAAAAGGCCGATTTTACCGCCTTTACTGTAAGGTTCAAGGAGGTCGATTACCTTGATGCCGGTAGCAAGAATCTCCGTGCCGATAGTGAGGTCTTCAAACTCGGGTGCGGGCTGGTGAATGGAGCGGAGGTTCTCGCGTTTGAGCTCGGGGAGCTTGTCGATAGCCTCACCCACAACGTTGAGCAGGCGTCCTTTCACCTGGTCGCCGGTGGGAACGGCGATAGGTCGCTCGAGATTGACAACGGGGAGGCCGCGGCGAAGACCGTCGGTGCTTTCCATGGCCACACAGCGCACTGTGTCCTCTCCTATGTGCTGCTCGACTTCGAGAATGAGCTCGGAGCCGTCTTCGCGGTTGATTTTAAGCGCGGTGTAAATAGGGGGCAGTATCACATTGTCGCCGTCGAAAGCGACATCGACCACAGGGCCGATAACCTGCGCGATTTTACCTTTGATTTCGCTCATTGTTGGTGGGTATATTGAGGGTATTTTTTACTTATTTGTTAAAAGTGCAGATTGAATACAATGATGAGCACCATAAGCACCAGATTGCACAGATTGATAGGCAGAAGATATTTCCACTCAAGTGCAAGAAGATGGTCGATACGCAGACGCGGGAATGTCCACTTGAACCAGATGATGACGAACGAGAGTGCGAATGCCTTTCCGAGGAACCATACTACCGAGGGAATATAGTCCATGATGTGGTTGAAGGCATCCCAGCCCGGGATATGCAGAGGCATCCAGCCGCCGAAGAACATCAGTGCGGCGACACCCGATACGATGAAGAGGTTGAGGTATTCGGCAAGATAGAAGAAACCGAAGTGGATGCCCGAGTACTCGGTGTGATAGCCTGCGGTAAGCTCACTTTCGGCTTCAGGAAGGTCGAACGGGCCGCGGTTGGTCTCGGCGGTGCCTGCTATCATATAGATTACGAACGCGATGACCGCCGGAACATGTCCTTTGAAGATGAACCACAAATCGGCCTGTTCGGCTACGATGCCGCCCACCGACATTGTGCCTGCGAGGCATATCATCGTGAGAATCGACAGGCCTACGGAGAGCTCGTAGCTCACCATCTGAGCGCCCGAACGGAGCGAGCCGATGAGGGTGAACTTGTTGTTCGACGACCAGCCTGCGAGCAGAATTCCCAGCACGCCGATTGACGATACGGCAAGCAGGAAGAATATGCCTATGTTGAAGTCAATCACCTGCAGGCCGTTGCCCCAGGGCAGAACGGCGAATGCCAGCATCGACGCTATCACCACCAGGTAAGGCGCGAGCGCGAAGAGGAACTGGTCCACATGGTTCAGGTGAATAATCTCCTTGATGAGCATCTTGAACATATCCGCGAAGCTCTGGAGCAGGCCCCAGGGACCGACGCGGTTCGGGCCGAGACGGCACTGGAATGCGGCGCAGACCTTGCGCTCATAGTATATGTAGAAGAGTGCCAGCAACGAATATACCAGCAGCAGGCCTACGCCGATAAGGAGGCATTCGATTGTAACGGATAGCCAGCCCGGCATAAGGGAGCGCAGGGAGTTGTCAATCCACGTTGTGATGAATGAGAAATCTTGCATGGTGCTATTAAATTACTGAAATGCAGTGGTTCTAAGGAGATTAGCGGTCAATGTCGGGAACGATGTAGTCGAGCGAGCCGCCGATTGTGATGAGGTCGGCGATTTTCTCACCGCGGGTGATGTGGTCTACCACGGCAGCCTGAGCCAGACACGGCGTGCTCAGTTTCAGACGGTAGGGCTTGGTCGAGCCGTCGCTCTCGAGATAGAGGGCGAACGCGCCGCGGCAGCCTTCGGAAATCTGGAACCATTTACCCACGGGGAGTTTGAGCACCTTGGGCACTTTCACGCAATATTCGCCTTCGGGAATGTTGTCGATGAGCTGGCTGATAATTTTTGCCGATTCTTCCATTTCGCGCAGACGGCATTTGAAGCGTGCCATGGAGTCGCCCTCCGTTGCTGTGACTTCCTCGAAGTCGAGCTCGGAGTAGATGCTGTAGGGGTGAAGCTTGCGCATGTCGCATGCCCAGCCCGACGCACGGCCCGAAGGACCGGTGATTGCATAGGCAATGGCGTCTTCACGCGACAGGACGCCTACACCCTCCATACGGTTGCGGGCGATGACATTGCCGGTGAATACCTCGTTGTATTCCTTGATGTTTGCCGGAATTATGTCGAGGAGCGCTTTCACGTCCTTTACGAAGTCTTTGTCGAGGTCCTGCATTACGCCGCCGATGCACTCGTAGTTGAATGTCATGCGTGCGCCGCAGGTGCGCTCCATGATGTTGAGAATCTGCTCACGCACGCGGAGGGCGTAGAAGAGCATGGTGGTGGCGCCCAGGTCCATGCAGTAGGTGCCGATGAAGAGGGCGTGCGACGCGATACGCGAGAGCTCGTCCATAATCACGCGGATTACCTGGGCGCGGCGGCTGATTTCGATGCCGGCCGCTTTCTCATAGAGCATGCACAGGGCGTGGTGATAGTTGTGGGCCGAGAAATAGTCCATTCGGTCCATGAAGTGGAGCGTCTGCGGATATGTGAGGTTCTCGCAGAGCTTTTCGATGCCGCGGTGGATGTATCCGCAGTAAACGTCGATTTTCTTGATTGTCTCGCCGTCGACAGCCGTGCGGAAACGGAGCACGCCGTGGGTCGCCGGGTGCTGCGGGCCTATGTTGACAACGAAGTCTTCTTTCTCGAAGACGCGTACGTCGTTCTTAACGATTTTGTCCTCGGCATCGCGGGTGTAGACCTGGGTGAAGTCGGTCTGACGCTCGTTTTCGGTCGATACGGGGTTGATGTCGGGATTGGCATCGTAGTCTTTGCGCAGGGGATATCCCACCCAGTCGATATTGAGGAAGAGACGGCGCATGTCGGGGTTGTCGAGGAATATGATTCCGAAGAAGTCATATACTTCGCGCTCGAAGAGCGTCGCTACTTTCCATACGTCGGCGGCCGAGGGAATCACGGGCATCGAGCGGTCGCCCTGTGCGAGAATCTTTACGCCGAGTATGTTGTTGTACTCCGTCGACATCATATAATATATGGCGCCGAGGCCTTCTTCTTTCCAGTCCATGCCGACAACGGTGATGAGATAGTCCATCTTCATGTCGGGGTCGTCGCGCAGTGTGAGCGCAAGGTCGTGCCACTGCTCGGCCGGAATTGTTACCTGCGGAGTGGTGTCGCCCTCAATGACAGCCTGAGGGAAGAGCTTGCTTATCTTTTCGGTGATATTAGCCATAATAAGTAAGAGTAGTCGTTGAACTTAGTCTTCGACGCCTTCCACGGGATGGGCGGCAAGGAATTCTTTCTGTTTTTCCTGACGGTTGACGCCTCCGAAGAAGCGCTCGACCTTGATTTTACGGGAGAGCTGCATGATGCCGTAAATCATGGCTTCGGGACGCGGAGGACAGCCGGGAACGAATACGTCCACGGGCACGATGTCCTCGATGCCTTTGGCTACGTGGTAACTGTTCTTGAACGGGCCGCCTGAAATGGCGCACGAACCGCAGGCAATCACGTACTTAGGTTCGGCCAGCTGGTCGTACAGACGGCGGAACACGGGCACCATGCGGTGTACGATAGTGCCGGCAACCATCATGAAGTCGGCCTGACGTGGCGACGAACGCGCTACTTCCCAGCCGAAACGGGCCATGTCGAAGCGTGCTGCGCCCAGACATACAAATTCTATGCCGCAGCAGCTTGTGGCGAAGGTGAGAGGCCAGATTGAATTCGAGCGGCCCCAGTTGATGAGTTTGTCGAGCGAGCCCACAACCACGTTGGTGCCGCTTTCCTGAAGCTGCTTTACAAGCGATTCGATGTATTCGTTATCCTTGAATGCCTCGTAGGGCATGCTTTTGGTAGTTACTTCCATTCGAGAGCTCCTTTCCGCCAGGCATATACAAGACCCAGCACTAAGATGCCGAAGAATACGGCTATGCTAATCAGACCGTCGACGCCGAGCTCGCGCATACGCACTGCCCAGGGATAGAGGAAAACTGTTTCGACATCGAACATGAGGAAGAGAATTGCAAAGAGGTAATAACCTATCTTGAACTGCGACATGCTTTCGCCGCGTGTGGGGATACCGCACTCGTATGCTTCCCCTTTCTGGGGGTTGAACGAACGCGGCGAAATCAGCTTGGCAATCCATAGGGCCAGAAATACCAGCGCGGCGCCTGTCAGAAGGGCCGTGATGCCGAGCAAGCCGTTGTTCTCAATTCCGAAGATGGCTGATGCTATCATATTTAATTACTTACCAGATGGTTGAGGTTAAAGATTTTCGGGTTGTCAATAGCTTTTGAGGGCTATCCTGTGGTATCGCGGTGCAAAAATGGCCCGATGAAGCCCCTCCTGGGCTCCGGCGAATTAAATTCACTGATTTATAGCACTATGCAAATGCACAGCTCCATAAACGGGCATAATCTCCCTGCAATACTGTTGCAAAGGTACGTTTTTTTTTGTAATTTTTAAACTTTTGTCAAATCTTTTTTTTGAAGATTTCACACTGATGTCCGGCTGTTTCGCCCTCTCATAGTGCCGCGCACCGCTTATATAAGAGTTATATAAGAGCATTGCCTGCGCGTTGGGCAAGGACAAGAAAAAAGGCCGTGTCACCACGGCCTTCGGAGATTGGAGAAATACGTGTTTTTATTACTTGAATTTCGAAATGCGGCCTGCGAGTATGCAGGCGTTTGTCGATGTCTCGTTTATCATGAAGATAAAGGGGCGGTCGAGTTTGAATTCAGGTAGAATGATTCCTGACGAAGTATAGGCTAAGTCTCCAGTTACTGCGGCAACTTCTGCGCCTTTTTCATCAAGTTTTATATATGTTTCATGATAAACAGTAATGTCAAAATTCTTACGCTCCGATTCTGTTAATACCAGCGGAGTATCGAGGTTATCAATACCAAGACTGGAGAAGACCGTAATTAATTTATCGAATTTACCTCTTAGCTCAAATTTGGGAACATAGAGGTCACAGCTTGTATTTTTAAAATTCAGGGAGGCAATGTCATCGTAAGAAAGTCCGGCGATGAACTTGTTGATATCACAGCCTTCCTCGGGGAGAATAAACGTACATGTATACGCTCCGTTGCCGAAGTCACGGCGGCATGCTGTGAAGTTATTGCCTTCCGCCAATTCTTCGGAAGTATTGGTGCGTTTCATCATGTCGACCATGTAGATTTTCTCTCCTACATAAAACTTTTCTTTTTCAGTGCTTCCCTTTTCGAATTGTTTTTTCCAGGTGCCATTGAAATAAAGCGCATTGATAACCATGCTTATAAACGAATCTCCGTTATAGAAATCCGTGATTTTATCATTGGTCTTTTGTTTTATCCAGTTGTTGACGGCATCCTTAATATCAGATTGTCTTGGGTTACAAGGAAAGAAATCAGCGTTGAAATATTCCGAAAGATTATCTTTCACACCCGGTTTGAGCGAATACCGCCGGTCGTACCATACAGAATTCGCAAGATTTAGCGTCGTAGTCTTGTCAAGCTTGCCGAGATTCGATATCATTTTGGCGTTGAATGAATTCAGGGCATCGAGGTCCGATGTGCCAAGCGCTTTGAATATCTGCTGCCGGGTTGTTTCCGAGCAGTAATTCGCCTGCATCGAGAGATATGCCGATACGCTGAACGGCGAAACAATAAGATTGTCGTCCTTGTCTTCAATTTCGGCAAACGCTTTGAAAAGCTCTGTGTTGAACTCTCCCATATCCTCGCCGACAACGACCTCGGCAGGCGTAAGCCCTAATTCTTCGACGGTGTTGTCCGTCGCGGGCTCATCGCTCGAGCAGGCCGTAATAAAGGTCATGCCCAAAGTTACTGCTATTATTAAATATAACTGTTTCATGATATTGGAGGGTGTTTAATGTGAGAAAAGTTGAAAGGCTTGTGTTGATAAGGTTTATAATCAGGTTGTTAGATTTTTATTGGCTATTACTATCAGGAATAGATTTGCACAAAATTAACAAAAAGTTTTTATAATGCAAATTATTTTTGCAAAAAAATGTAAAAGAAGAAAAATTCACGTTCGCGTGCGCAGATTCAGCTGCCCGGATTCAATTTATATTTATATTTTGATGGAAAAATCCTCCGGCACACATCCTTGGAGATGAACAAGTATATATGTAGGGACGTGCCTTTGGCACATATCAAGAATTGGGCTGCTAACGAGTTTATAATCAGCAACTTAATGTAATTTCGTGGATACGTGCCAAAGGCACGTCCGTACATGGGGTTCAACGCTTTGCGTTGATTATTGATTTTTTCGTTGCCTGAAGCCGGTTCATTTACGGTCTTTTGCTCTCGGCTTGCAGCAGCGGCAGACCTTTGCGCAGATAAGCGGAGTTGAAATCGGCGGCACGCTTCACCTCACCGTCCCATACGACTATGTCGATGTCTATGGCAATCAGCTGAGCGGCTGCCGCGGCGGTGCGTACGGCTGTCTGATAAGATTTAGTAACGGCCGACAGTTCGTTGAAAGTGTGCGCGGTCGTTACTTCGAGCAGACAGTTGAGGTAGGGCACTGTTTCGCCGGCATATTCGGGGGCGGTGCGGTAGGCCGGGGTGATTCTGCCGATGTGGCAGAGGCTGCGCAGCATGTCTGTTGCGTCGCTGATTCTGGCAGCGGCGTCGGGCGTGTTGGCTCCCAGACAGATTAAAGCTGTGTGTTTGCTCTCCATAGCCGTGCGGAGCTGGTTATAAAGCTTCTTTGATTGAAAGGGATATGCGCCGGCGTACGGGGTCGGTGTCGAGCACTTTCACCTTCACTATATCGCCGAGGGCGAGCACGTCGCTCACGGCCGCAACGCGCCGGTCGGCGAGCTGCGATATGTGTACAAGGCCGCTCTCATGGATTCCGAGGTCGACGAACGCGCCGAACGCGGTGATGTTGTTCACTTTTCCGTGGAGTATCATGCCGGGCCGCAAATCGTCGAACGAAGCTATTTCGGGGCGGAAATCGTCTTGTGCCGTGTCGAGCCTGGGGTCGCGGCCGGGCTTGCGGAGCTCGGCAATGATGTCGGCAATTGTCTCTTTTCCGGCTATGCCCTGTGCGGCGAGAGCGTCGGGGCTGATGCGGTCGAGCAGGGCGGTGTTTGCCGGGAGGTCGGATGTACGTGCGCCGATGCTGCGTGCCATGGCTTCGACTACATGGTAGCTCTCGGGATGAATGCCGGTGTTGTCGAGCGGATTTGCGGCCCCGGGCACACGGAGGAACCCTGCGGCGAGGGTATATGCTTTCTCGCCGAGGCGCGGCACGCGCAGCAGATGCGCGCGGTCGGTGAAGTCGCCGTTGGCCGCACGGTAAGCCACGATATTCGATGCCAGCGCCGGCCCGATGCCCGATATATAGCTCAGCAGGCGTGCCGAGGCGGTGTTTATGTCTACACCGACGGTGTTGACGCAGCTCATCACGGTGTAGTCGAGCGCGTCCTTGAGTTTTTTCTGGTCCACGTCGTGCTGATACTGGCCTACGCCGATAGCTTTGGGGTCGACTTTGACGAGTTCGGCAAGTGGGTCAATCAGGCGCCGTCCGATTGATACGGCACCGCGTACGGTCACGTCCTTGTCGGGAAATTCATCACGGGCGATGTCGGAGGCCGAGTAAACCGATGCGCCGCTTTCGCTGACGATGAATATGCGGTTGGGGTCAATCAGGCCCGACCCGGCCACAAAGCTGCGGGTCTCCTGCGAGGCTGTGCCGTCGCCTATGGCTATTGCGTCGATTTTATATTTTTCGATAAGATTTTTGAGTGTGCGCGACGCTCCGGCGAAGTCGTTGCGCGGCGGCACGGGATAAATCACTGTGTCGTCGAGCAGATTGCCCTGCGCGTCGAGAACCACCGTCTTGCAGCCCGTGCGGAATCCGGGGTCGAGGGCGATGATTCGCAGTCCTTTGAGAGGCGATGACAGCAGTAGCTGACGCAGATTCGCCGAGAATATGTCAATGGCCACCCGGTCGGCCTCTTCTTTGAGCGCCGCCGATATTTCATTTTCTACCGACGGCCGCAGCAGTCGCCTGACTGCGTCTTCTACAGCACCGGCAATCACGTCGGCACAGCTGGGCGAGGCAAGCTGGGGAGTGTAGGCCCTGACGAGCGCTTCGGAGAGACGTGAGGCTTCGTCGCCGAGGTCGTATTTCACTTTGATGAGGCCCTCGCGCTCGGCACGGCGCAGGGCCAGGTACTGGTGCGATGAAATGCGGCGCACCGGCTGCGAGAAGTCGCCGTACTGCGCGAAGGGAGTCGATGCGAGTGCCGCGTCCTTTGCCGCCGAAGTCACGATGCAGGCGTTGCGGCGGTAAGAGTTGCGCGTCATGTTGCGCAGTCTCGTAGAGTCTGCGGCCCATTCGGCTATGATGTCCTGTGCACCGGCGATTGCCTCGGCGGTGTCGGAGACACCGTTTTTGCCCGCGTAGCGCGATGCCGCCGACTGCACGTCGGCAAGCCGTCCGGCCATAATCTGTTTTGCGAGCGGTTCGAGACCTTTCTCCCGTGCCACTGCGCCGCGTGTGCGCCGCTTCACCTTGAAGGGTGCGTATATGTCTTCTATTTCGGTGGATGTCGATGCCGCGTCAATCTGCCGGCGCAGCGCGTCAGTCATGGCACCGGCGGTCTCTATGGCCTGAATCATAGTCTGACGGCGCTCTTCGAGGGCCTGCTGCCGTGCAAGCTCTGTCTCGATTTTTCGTACGGCCACTTCGTCGAGCGCTCCGGTGGCTTCCTTGCGGTAGCGGCTGATAAACGGCACGGTGGCACCGTCGCCGAGCAGTTTCACCACAGCCTCAACTCTTTCGGGTGCAATCGAAAGCTGTGATGCAATGGCCGATATGAGTCTGTCTATCACTTATTCGTCAGTTGGTTGGTAAACCCGTGCGTGGCCGGGTGTTTTCTCGCCTTTGCGGAGGGTGAAGAGCGTCACTTCGGGCGTCGCTCCGATACGGGCCGGAATGGCTACCTCGCCTGCGCCGATGTTTACATACAGGTCGTGCGCACCGTCGGGGTCGGTATACATGCCGCCCCATGTCTTATAGCGCAGCGGAGCCGGCGATACGCGTCCGAGAGCGAACTGCATGGCGTGTGTGTGGCCCGCAAGTGTGAGCGCTATGTTCTTGTCGGGGCTCTGGGCTATGTCTTCGGTCCAGTGCGCCGGGTTGTGGCTCAGCAGTATTTTGAATACCGGATTTTCGAGGTCGCCGTCATATGCCTTGTCGAGGTCGCCGTAGCGCGGAAAGGGGAAGTCGCCTATATTCTCTACGCCGATAATCACTATCGAGTCGCCGCCGGCGCGGAGGGTGCGGTTTTCGTTGTTGAGCAGCTGCCAGCCCATGGCGCGCTCGGTGCTGTTGAGCATTTGCTGGTTGGCATCCTTGTCGGCCTGCGAGGCCCAGTGGTAATAGTCGCCGTAGTCGTGGTTGCCGAGCACGGAGTACACACCCTGCGGAGCGTTCAGACGCGAGAGCACCGTGGTGAAAGGCTCTATTTCGGAGGTGTGGCGGTTGACGATGTCGCCCGTGAATACAATCACGTCGGGCCTCAGGGCGTTTACGCTGTCGACGAGTGCCGATACGAATGTGGTGTCGCTGCCGTAGGTGCCTACATGTAGGTCTGAAATCTGTGCTATTGTCATTCCGTCGAATGCCTCCGGGAGTGCGGGATGACGGTATTCAATCTGCCGTATGTCGATGTTCCGTGCGTTGAATATGCCCCAGAGCATCATTATGAACGTGGCCGTCGACAGTACCCCTGCTGCGGCTGAGCTGCCGGGAATACGTTTTTTGTGCCACAGCTGAGGAATTTTGCCTATGAGGTCGAAAATAATGAAAATGATTTTCGACAGATAGATGCTTGAGTATATATACAGCATCCACATGAGCCATTCCAGCCCTGTATCGCCTGCGCCTTTCTTCGGCCAGCATATGATGAGGATGAATCCTGCGGCCAGCAGCACCGACGACCACAGCGCAAAAGGCTTCCAGAACCGGCGTCCGTGACGGCAGCGCCGGCTCACGGCCCGGCATATATACCAGTCGATGAGGGCGTTGATTATGAGGAAAGGCAGAGCTAAAATCAGAGGCAGACGCATATGGGAGATTGCTGGGAGGTGAGAAGAGAGAGTGGACGCTTAAAGTGAGTTTCAGTCGGCGCACTCGGTAGCCGCGAGCTGGTTGCGGAGCGGGTTGGCGTACATGGTGAGCATCATGCGTCGCATGAACGAGCGCTCTTCGGGTGTGATGTCGGGTACGTCGACTTTGGCGAGCTGATTCTCGATGTAACTGTTGAACGCTTCGAGGTCTTGGGCGTTGTAATTGTCTTTGTAGCGCTCGGTTTCTTCGATTTCGTCGAAAGCTATGTAGTTGCAGGGGAAAATACGATAGCCGCAGTGTATTGAGCGGTCAATCAGGTCGCATGTTAGACGCACTACTTCCGCGCGCTTGTCGCAGTCGCATTCTGCAAGTTTCGTATTGATGCATTCGCCCACATGGAAGTGCACGCGTCCTTTTTGTTTGAGAATGCCTGTCTCCATGCTGAAGAGGTCGTCGCGCTGGCTTTTCTTGAAGCCGGGGTCGCGGCGGCGCAGCAGAAACTCCCGAACCTTGAGATAGTCATTCGGGTCGTATTCGTATGAAATCGCAACGGGCGTGATGTTCAGCTCCATGATGTTGGCCTTTGAATCGCCGTTCCCGGTGAGCGACAGCATCTTTATTACGCTCTCCTGGGTCTTGTCGTTCGAGTCCTTGGCGCGCCCTTCGCGCTGGGCAATCCACACAGGCTCTTTCATCGTGCCGATAACATAGTGGATGTATGCCGAGAGGTGTTTTGCGGCCTCCAGAGCCTCGCGCACGCCTGTGTCGCGCTTCACGATGAAGCTGCGGTTGAGTTTCACAAGGTCGGTAATCCAGTCGAAAATGAGCAGATTATTGCCTATGGCCACCTGAGTTATGGGCTTTTTCTCGCGGATGAAGCAAAGATTGAGGAAAGATGCGTCAAGCACTATGTCGCGGTGGTTGGTGATGAAGGTATGGGGCTGCGGCACGTCGATGTGCTCGGCGCCGCTGAAGGTGAGGCCGTGGGTGGTGCGGGCTACGAGCATTTCGAGAAACGGACCCATTATTCTGGTCTGGAAGTCCATCTGCGTTTTCACGTTGAGCAGCCTGGCTACAAACTCCTCATAGTCTACGTCGGGCATCACATAGCGCACGGCGTGCTCGAATCCGGGCTCACGTACTATCGAAGCGATTTTGTCGTGGAACTGGTGGTCGTCGAAGGGCCGTATGTCATCGAAATTCTCGGGGGCAATATTGTTGTTGACGTCAGTGTTCATGTCAGAAAGTGGTTTTCATGTATGTATAACAAAGTAAACGGAGAAGTTTACACGTCAATTAGATATTCTTTGCAGTTGATTTACGTCCACGGTTTTCAGAGCGTCGGTGGCTGCCTCAACTGCCGGCTCCGGCGGTCTCCCGGATGCCGGCAATGCGGCTTCCGGTTCCTCGGAGGGCTGCGTGACTGTCACCCGTGGCTCGGGCACGAGCCCGTCGGGCCGTTCGTCGAGCCGGGCCCGCGGAATCACGGGAATGTACGGAATGGTTCGTCCGAGGCTCGTCATAAGTTCCTCCATTGACGGCGGCACGGTGAATATGTCCTCCGGCGACACGGGCCTCATGTCGGCAAACCATTTGAATTTAGGCAGGAAATATATGCCGCGCTTGGCCAGAAACAGTGGCGTGACCGCACCGGTCGTCTGCGGCCACATGGTGATTTTTTCGGTCGTGCGGCCGCGGAAAGTGGCCGACAGGAAACTGCTCTCGGCGTTCACGATTTTATTGATTGTCGAGTCGCTTTCCTCGGGGTAGGTGATGATTTCCACGTTGCCGCTTATGTCGAGGTAGCGCAGCTCGCCGTTTTCAAACCGCGCCACCATCTCTTTGCCGCTGAGCTGGTTGTAGTGGTCGCCCTCGATGTGTTCGGCGGTGAATCCCTGGTCGGGCAAAATTGCACGCTCTATGGTCGAGTCGTTGACATGCACCTCTATGATGTTTCCGAAAATCTGTCTCTCTTCATTCCATACCACAGGATTGATATACATGCGCAGCATGGAATCGGTCTGAGTAAAGCGCATCGAGTCGCACACGCCCTGCAAGTCGGAGCGAAAGAAACGCACACGGGGGTAGAGTACCGCCACGTGTGTGGTGTCGATGCGTATGTGGGCCGGCGTGCCTGTAAGGGTGTCGGCGGCTACCTTGAGCGTGTCGAGCCGCCGGGCAGTGTTTATATAGCGTCCGTGAAGGTAGAGCGTGTCGCCCTGGGAGTATTCCTTGATTATTGCGTTGCCCGTGCAGAACGAACTGTCGGCCAGCTCATCGTAATAGCCATAGTCGGCATGAAGCTCGGCCTGATGAGCCGTATCTGTGAGCACCATGTGGCCGAAAGCCTCGCCGTAGCCGGCGTTGCGGTCGTAGAAAATGGTGTCGGCGGTGAGGGTATGGCCCTGACTGGTGACAATCAGCGAGCGGTCGAAGAGCGTTGTGCGGTTGCTGTCGGTGTCGTATATGCCGAGGCGTGTGTAAATGGTGCCGCGTGCGTTGACTACCTCCGACGGCGAGTGCAGCTCGGCGATATGGGTTATGGTGTTGTAGTACAGCGTGTCGGAGTAAATGTCGAGGGTGTCGGTCTCGTTGCGCGAGTTGAGGTGTACGTTGGTGTAGAAGTTGGCTTCTTTGGTCGAAGGTGTATATTCGCCGTACTGCGATGTGAGCCGGTTCGAGGGGTCGGTGAGAGTGCCGCCTACTTCGTAGTAGCCCAAATCGAGGCCGAGGTCATAGACGAAAATATCGGTCTGCAGCTCCACGTTGCGGTTTATGAGGCGCACTTTCTTGCCGAGATTGGCATAGAGGGTGGCTATTTCGGCCGGGCCGTCGTAGTTGAGTTCGTCGGCATACACAAAGAGGGTGTCGCCCTGCTCCATCGATACGTTGCCGAAGGCATTCATCGACTCTGTGTCGGCGAAGTAGTGACAGCTGTCGCACTTCATAATCATCGGTCCTTTGGTGAATACCACGTCGCCGGTGAGAATCATGAACGAGTCGGTGGTCTGCTTGAACAGCTTGTCGGCGTGTTCGAGAAACACACGGTTGCCGGCCGAGCGGTCGGCCGTGGGAATCTGCGGAGCGATGACAGGCTTGTCCGGACCGTCGGGCGTTGTCCGGGCTATCAGTGCCGGCAGGGCTGCAAGCACTAAGAAAAGAAATATAAGACCTGTTCGGGAGCGCATAAGCCAAATGGAAAACCCGGAGATACCGGTCTCCGGGGCTTGCTTTACTTGCTTTCGGTGCTTTTAATCCAGCCTTTGTGCTGGAAGTCGCAGTCGCGCCATCCGTCTTCAATCCTGACGTATGTCGTTTTTATTTTATCAGCAAGCCATTTGTCTATGATTGCCTGACTTTCGGCTGCCTCATACATGTCCTTGATTGTCTGGTAGTCCTCGGCGAGGTTGGCCGAGTGCGCGTCGATGCGGTTGGTGAGGCGTACCATAGCCACAATCTCGCGGTCGCGCTTGGGGTCGCGCATGATGAAAGGCTGCGAGATTTCTCCCGGCTCCATCGTTCCCACGGCCTTTGCCACTTCCTGCGGTAATTCCGACATCTGGAAGCGCGTGGTGCCCGTGTTGGAGTTCACCATCACGCCGTTGCTCATGCGCGTGTCCTTGTCCTGCGACACATAGCGCACGGCTTCCTCGAACGATACCTTTTTGTTGTCCACGATGTCCGTGCGGAGGCTGTCGAGGCGGTGTATGGCGTCCGTAAGGTCCTTGTCCGCCACCTTAGGACGAAGAAGTATGTGGCGTGTGTTTATGCGGTCGCCGCGTTTCTCTATGAGCTGTATGATATGGAAGCCGTATTCCGTCTCTACTATTTTCGACACCTTCTTGGGGTCGTTGAGGTTGAACGCCACCGCTGCATACTCGGGTACGAGCTGTCCGCGTCCCATGAAGCCCAGCTCGCCGCCGCGCACGCTCGAACCGTCCTCCGAGTAGAGGATTGCAAGGGTCGAGAATTCGCTCTCCCCGCGGTTCACGCGGTCGGCATAGTCGCGCAGACGGGCTTTCACGTCGTCGATTTCCTGACGCGGAATGACGGGGTTGAGCGTGAGAATCTGTACCTCCACCTGCAGAGGCACGAAAGGCACGCTGTCGGCCGGCAGCTTGTCGAAATAGCGGCGCACGTCCGAGGGAGTCACCTTCAGATTCTTCGTCAGGTCGTTGCGCACCTGCTGCACACGCGAGCGGTTGCGCATGTTTGTGGCGTAATACTCGCGGATTTCAGTCATTGGCTTGCCGAAATACTGCTCCACCTTCTCTCGCGAGCCGAGATTGTTGATGAGATAATTCATCTGGCTCTCAAGCTGCATCTGGACCAGCGATTCCTGCACCTCGACGGTATCTATGTCGGCCTGATGCAGAAAGAGCCTTTCAACGGCAATCTGCTCTGGTATGATGCAGTAAGGGTCGCCCTGTATGGGGGTGCGGTCGCTCAGCATCTCCTGATAAGCCTTTTCGATTTCCGATTTGTATATGGGCTCGTCGCCTATCATCCATGCAACTTCTTCAATGACATTGTTTTTGTTGTCGGCGAAGAGTGCCAGGCCGAGCGAGAGTGCAACGGCTGCGATAATGCTTTTTTTCTTCATTTTATACCTTTGTAGGTGAATATCTGCAAAGGTAAGTGATTTTTTGCAATTAGGCTTTAACGTTAAATATTTTTAGTAATGAACAGCTGATATTACTTATGCATTTTATGCTTGTCACAACACGTCGGGAAATTCAGGGCATAAATCGGAGTTTTTTTGGCATAAGTTATTGTTTTATAGTAAGTAGGGGCGCGATTAATCGCGTCCGCGCGACGAAATGTAACTTTTAATTCGTGAAAGACTGTGATGTGTGGGGGGCCAGTGGAGAGAGTGGCGGAGCCACGGTATTGTATAGGTTGTCGCCAGGCAGACAGCGGAGTCAGTATCAGACAAATAACAGCTGTTAAGTCGGTTATAACACAATTTCATCCACGTGCCATAAGATTCCATAAGTCGAAGCGGCCAATTGCGCATGCAAAGCATAGATAAATGCCGAATGCGACACTCAGGAGGCTGCCGAGGCAAAATGCCACCGTCCTCCACATCCATTTGCGGTGCCATTGCTTGCTCTCTTTCTCAAACTTCTTGAAGTATTTAAGATAACGGTCGTCTTTAAACACTAACTTACGCAAAGGAATACTTCCAATTACAGTTAGAGTTATTAAAACTCCCATATAAACAACAGGATGAGGCGGTCCAAACAGATTTGTTATAATTCCGACTATCATTCCAGTCGGAATTATATAGAAATTATAATATAACAGTTCCATAAAGATTTTGGCATCTGATATACAGGGCCCAGCGCTTTTGTTATGCCGTAGCGATGTTAACATTTCACGCGTTTTGTCATTCCGTTCATTATATTGGGGAATTTTTTTGGGGGAAATACAAATCAGTCCAAAAACGTGAAATAAATAATAAACAGCATTGTCTATAAAGGTACTTTCTTTGATAGAACTTAGGAAAAGAGAATAATAAATGGCATTTAATACATATGCGAATTTCTTTTTCATGTTCCAATCTTTTTACGAATGTAATTGAATAGCTTCGGCCCTCCAAAACCTCCTGCAATTCCACCTATTGTCCCTCCAATTATAGTAGCTGGGACAACTCCAATGAATAGGCAATGAGCTCCAATAAACGCTCCAAAAGCGGCTCCAACTTTTGCTCCGACTTTTGCTCCGGCCCAAGACAATGCAATATCTGTAGCTGCTTCAGCTGTATTGCCAAAATTTGCTTCTCCGGTCTTCTGATATAGATTGACATCTTTCATTACAGCTTCCAATATTTTGCCACCGTTC
Organism: uncultured Muribaculaceae bacterium; assembly: GCA_910587355.1. Lineage (GTDB taxonomy): Bacteria > Bacteroidota > Bacteroidia > Bacteroidales > Muribaculaceae > CAG-873. The sequence continues at coordinate 13,592 of CAJUKF010000003.1, read as the reverse complement.
AATATCCCTCCAACCCAACCTCCGGCTTTGGTATACCCGTGAAAATATGACCCAATTGGTGCAAGCATCCTCGTAGTCACATATTTATTGCCGTAAAAGCCTCGCGTACCATCAGCATGAAAATAAAATTTCCCATTACTCCCAAAAGTTGAATTCCCGGCATGCGTACTCACAGCCCCGGCCACAGCATCTATCACACTATTTGTCGTATACATTGCATAGAAAACTCTCGGGTCCAGTTCGGGCCGTATTTTACTGCACATTACACTTACCCCAAAGTTATAACGATATTCACCTTCCTGTTCATATATCTCGTCATATATCTGGTCATGCAGTGCTTCATTGAATATCGAAATTGACAGCCCCTGAAGAGCACCCTTGACAAAATCACCGCCCACCATCCATGCAGCCATACCGGCGGTAAACGACGAGGCCGTGATACGTGAAAACAAATCGTACGATTTCGCCGCCATGATATGACCGATGCCCGAAGCAACAGCTCCCGACACGAATCCGCTTACGAAGTCTCCGCCCCCAAGCATATTGAGCACGCCGCTTGCCGCACCGTGGGTGCCCGCACGCAAGAGTTCATGGCCGATACTTCCCGTGGTCTTGAAGAGTGCGCCGATTCCGTAAGAAACTGCCGTGGACAGCAGGCTCATGGCTCCGGCTTTCCAGATATTTTCATGGTTGAAGCTTGCTCTCATCATGCTTGTAGCCAGGTTAAACAGGCCGAATGCCACAAAGCCGGCAATACTCTGGCCGCTCGGGTCGGTGTACTTTAGCGGATTGTTGAGGCAGTAGCTGTAGCGGTTGTAGCTCTGCGGCGAGCCCGCGAACTGCACATACGGGTCGGGGCTGAAAAAGCGGCCCAGCACAGGGTCGTAAAGACGGCCGTTCATGTTGATGATGCCGAACTCCGGCAGCATCTCATGTCCCGTATAGCCACAGTCATCCCATATCAGTGTCAACAGCCGTATGGAAATGACTGCTGAATAAGTATCAGTGGCTGTACAGGTCATCTGTGCTACATCTATGTATCAGTATATGTCACAAATTTATTGACAATTTTCTATTTATGCAAGCAATTCCGTTCTCTGCCCCTACCCGGATTTGCGTAATACAAAAGAAATTGTGATATTTGTGCTTACAAAAAGCAATAGAGTTACACGAAAGTTACAATAGAGTTACAATGTGTTATGAGCTGTGAATTTGTATTTTTTGGCCTAAACAATATAAGCATCGCTCGGTTATAAATTAAAAGGTTTTTTAAGAATACAACATTTACTGCTTTTCACTTCACTCATAAGATGATAACACGCAAAGTCATACAGGCCCTCTATAAGAAATACCGCAAGCTCCCCGAAAGCACCGACTGTCTTGATATACCGCTGCTTTTCGACGCCGCCGGCAAATATCACAAGGTAACCATAGATATGGATGGCCCTGTAGACTCGATTGTAATTGGCAGTATCGACCCCGAATCCCTCTTTCATCGTATTCCGCTCAACAGGGTGCATGCAATTGTGCCTTTCGAAGAGTGGGTGGCGATTGTCCTTCATTCATCAATAATATTTCTGAGCAAGCGGTCATCGAAAGTTAATGTAAATGTGCGTATGGAAAAGCCCTCGTTATTCGACCGTATCTGCGACTACTTCCGCAGATGACATCGATAAAACTCATACAGGACGGCGCCGACATGAATCTGCGCCAGCAGTTAGCGCTGACAGCCAAGCTGTCGGCGCCTGCTATAATGGCACAGCTGTCCACAATCCTGATGCAGTATATCGATGCTTCAATGGTGGGCAGGCTCGGTGCCGGCGAGTCGGCTTCGGTGGGGCTTATGAACAGTAGCCTGTGGCTCTTCTGGGGCGTGTGCTCCATGATTACAATGGGATTCTCCGTGCAGGCCGCCCATCGTCTCGGTGCTAAGGATTTCGCCGGCGCACGCAGTGTGCTCCGTCAGGGGCTGGTGGCATGTGCCGTCGCCGGTGCTTTCATGGCTCTGCTGGGTGTCGCGATTGCCGTCCCGCTTCCGCATTGGCTCGGGGGGGACGATGCCATATGTGGGGGCGCTTCCCGCTACTTCATCATATTTGTCGCGGCGCTCCCGATTCTCACGATGAACTATCTTGCCGGCGGCATGCTCCGTTCGGCCGGAAATATGAAAGTGCCCGGACTGCTCAATGTGGCCATGTGCGTGCTTGATGTCGTTTTCAACTTTTTCCTCATATTCAGTACCCGTGAAATAAGCCTCGCCGGCTGTACTTTTACCGTCCCCGGCGCGGGCCTCGGCATAACAGGCGCTGCCTTAGGCACTGTGCTGGCCGAGTGCGTGATAGCCGGGGTGATGATGTGGTATCTTGTCAGACGGCAGCCCGACCTTATGCTCCGCGGCGAAGAGGCCCGTAAGTCGTACCGTCCCACGCGTACCGTTCTCGCACGCGCAGCCCGTATCGGTATGCCCATGACGGCCGAGCATATCATCTTCTGCGGAGCGCAGATTACCATAACGGTGATTGTTGCGCCGCTCGGCGTAGTCGCCATTGCCGCCAACGCATTCGCCGTCACGGCCGAAAGTCTCTGCTACATGCCCGGTTTCGGCATCGGCGAAGCCGCCACTACTCTCTGCGGACAGAGCTACGGCGCAGGCCGTTATGGTCTTGTAAAACGCTTCTGCCACCTCACCACATTCCTTGGTATGCTGATAATGAGCGTGATGGCTGTGGTGATGTACATAGCCGCACCTCAGATGATGCGTATAATGACCCCTGTCAACGCCATTGCCGACCTCGGCGCCGAGGTGCTTCGCATTGAGGCATGGGCCGAGCCTATGTATGCCGCCTCGATTGTTGCCTACGGAGCTTTTGTGGGCGTGGGCGACACGCTGTTGCCGGCCGTGATGAATTTTGGCAGTATCTGGCTGGTACGCATACCGTTGGCCGCGCTTATGGCCCCGCATATGGGGCTGCGCGGTGTATGGATTGCGATGTGCATAGAACTTGTGTTCCGCGGCCTTATATTCTTATGGCGCATGCGCACCGGCCGTTGGCTTAAGAAGCCGAAAGAAAAGAGTGCAGTGCCGGTCGACCCCGAGGGCGAAGGCTGGCTTGACAACGGCTAATCTCTTTTCACCAGGTGCGTTCGAAGGCGTAGCGCCATAGATGCCCCTCGGCGTCCGTTCGCTCGAAATCGAGGTGCGAGCTGTCGAGCCGTGTCACTTTGACCGTGACGTTCATACCGCTGAAGCCAAGCCATGCCGGAGGCGCGTAAACACTTGTTCCCGGGGGAGTTTCGTCGTTTGAGTTGTTGAAATCGAAGTGCAGCTCATTGTCTGTGTCCGACCACGTGGCGTATGTCTCGCTTATTTCATCGGCGGTATAGACCACCTGAAAGCGTACCACCGCGCCTTGAAAACTAAGCGTGCCGTAGCGCGCCCCTTCGGGCATAAAGGACTCCTCCGTGCCGTCCACTGTGAGCGAGCGGAGTGTCCATGCTCCGAAATATTTGCCGATATGGCCGTTGTTCTGTGTGCACGATGCGGTGATTATGCAGAGAATGACGGCGATTAAGCCTGTTAAGCTTTTGACTTTCATTATTTACCGAATGTAAAAGAACCACAATAGGAAATGCCCGCGAGCACGCCGAAGTTGTTGCCGCGCAGATTGCCTTTGTCGAAGGCCGCCTCGGCTGTAAGGCGCAGTCCCGGAATAGATGCCGACGGAAGCCACTGCACTTTGGCGATTGCCGACGTGTCGTGCAGCTTTCTGTAGGCGGGGATTCGGCCCTGTCCGCCTGCCTGCTGGTAGGATATCATGAGTTTATAGCTCCATGCGCCGGCCTCGCCCTCTGCCGCGGCGTGGAAGCCACGGGCTTTGTTGTGGCAGTAGTTGGGCGAACCGTCGAGATTGTACAGCGGTGAGACTACGAAGGGCGAACCGATACTCATTCCGTAGTTGGAGTATGGTCCGTAAAACACGTTGTTGTAATAGTCGTCGCCGCCTGTTGCACCGTCGGTGATTGACGAGCCGGCGACGGCTTCTGGCGAGTAATGTATCGGGCCCGACTGATTGGTGAAGTCGAAGTATTCGAAGAGCACCTTGCTTACTATTCCTCTTTGGGCGAAGTTATACTGCAGACCCCACAGGCCGTCGAAACCGTTCTGACGCCCTATGCCCGAGCCGTCTTCCCACGGCCCCTCGAAGTAGACCGAAAGCGACGAGCCGTTGTTGAAGCGGTAGCGCAGTTTCACGTCCCACGAGCCGAGCGAGTTGCCGTCGTAATATTCCTGTCCCAAGCCCTCGCTTGGGAAGAACATCGTGAATATATCCTTGAATTTGAAGCCTCTGTCTTCTGTCCTGCGCACCTTGCCGCGGGTGTAATATACCGTGCGTCCGCCAAACTGGCCGGCGGCCTGCATGCCTATGGTGAGGCTCAGCGGCTGCGAGGGTTTGGTGCGGAAATAACAGCGTCGGTAGATGTACCACAAATCAGTGGCGAGATTGCCGGAATAGTAGTTGAATGTCTGCTCCTTGTATTTTGAGTCGGTGAATTTGCCGTACATGATTTCGCCGTCAATCTGCACCCAGCCGTTGGTGAGCGGAATGTCGACAAAATCGAGGAAGCCTGCGGCAATGCCCGGAATCGGACGCGCGTTGTTGCTTCGGGTGAGGTCGCCTGACGAAAGGCTGTCGTCGACAATGCGCGAGTGACGCTCCTTCATGCCTGCAAGCAGATACACAGAGCGGTATTTTATTTCGCCGTAAAGTTGCTGTATCCGTGCAGGCGACTGTCGCCGCTCACTGACGCTCCACATATCTGTGGCAGCCTCGTATCGGCTGTAGTCGGCTGCCGAGCCGTAGCCGAGAAGATACTCGAACCCTGCGCCCCAGCTGAAGCGGCGCGACATGTCGGTTTCTTTTTTTATCAGGCCGTCGTGCCACAGGCCGGCTTTGGCATTGATGCGGCCGTAGTTCCACGACCCTATCATATAGGGTGCGAAATGGCCCGAGGAGGCGTTGGCGAGCACCGAGGCCTCATAGTCGATTTTTACCGGCTCGCCGGCGGAGAGGTGCGCCGAAGCGATGCATAGGGCCGCAATGGCGCAGAGCGTTGTTTTCATCGGTCAGGAGTTGAGAAGTATGTCGTAGAGGGCCATGCCGAGGCCCAGAGCGGCCATTGCCATAAGCAGAAGGCCGATTATGGCGTTAATCAGACGCAGGGCACGCACATTGATGCGTTTGCCCAGACGGTTGACGAGCATTGTCACAAGCCACCACCACAGCACCGCACCGCCTAAAATTGTGAGGTAGGCTACAACATAGTGGTAATAGCTGAATTCGGGCAGAAAGAAGCTGAACCGTGCGTAAAGACCTATGATAAAGAAGAGTATCAGCGGATTGGATACCGTAAGCAGGAAGCCTGTCACGAAGTCGCTCCAGTAATTCGTCGTCTTTACGTCGGCAGCCTTTAGCGCCCTGGTAGGGTTCTTGCGGAGAAGATAATAGCCGAAAGCCGCAATCACTACGCTGCCCACAATCTGAATCGCGAGCTGATTGCGGTCAAGGAAGTCTGTCATGAAACTCATGCAGAAACCCGTGAGCAGGCAGTATATCAGGTCGCTGAGCGAGGCTCCCAGTCCGGTGAATAGACCCGGCAGACGTCCTTTGCCCAACGTGCGCTGGATTACAAGCATTCCTACCGGTCCCATGGGGGCCGATATGAGCAAGCCTATCACTAAGCCGCGGGGCAGGATGTAGAAAATCTCGTTCATCAGATGAAAATCAGACAAAGTTAGTAAAAAAGCCTCAACTTGTCAATATCTCATCTTGTGAAAGATTTCAGCTCTTGCTGCCACTGGCCTTTGCCTGCGGTGGTTTTGCCGTATGCTACGGCGTGTCTGGGACAGATGTGGTAGCAGCGCAGGCACATGGCGCATGCATCGCCCCACAGGGGACGGCTTTCGTTACCGGAGGTCATTGAGATGTTTCCCATGGGGCAGCTGCGGGCGCAGATGCCGCAGCCAATGCATCCGTCGGTGGAGTGGAATGGTCTGGGTGACATGGCGAACTTGCAGAACCACGGATAGATGATGCGCGATTTAAGCCACGACCAGCCGAGACGGATAAGAATGTCGGCGCCACCGTTGCGGATTGATTCGGCGATTGCTTCCACGCCCCCCGGCATCGCGTTCAGTTTGCGTTGGGCCGTTTCGGGAGTGTCGACGTTGAAGCCCTTCATGCACACATATGTATTAGGCATTTCGACTGCATACGCTCCGGCTGCCGTCAGGCTCCGGCTATGCATTATGCGGCGCCACTGGCGGTCGGTGTATGCCATGTCGTCACCGCAGGTGGTGAGCATTATATGGGTTGCCTTGACTGCCGAGTCGGAGAGACGGCATTTTTTCATGACACCGGCCACTACGGGCGGAATTCCCCATGAATATGTGGGGAAAGCCCATATAATCCGGCGGTCGTCGTTGCCTGCGGTCGTAATAAGAGTTTCGGACGGTGAGCGCAGTTCTTCGGGTGTGAAGCACCGCACTTCTTCGTCCAGAAGCTCTGCCAGACGCAAGGCTGCGGCCCTTGTGTTTCCTGTGCCGGAGAAGCAGTAAATCATCGGCGTTTTTTTGTGGGCGCAGGAGTAGGCTGAGTGGGCCGGATTGTCACTTGGGTCGCGCCGAAACCGTACTCACGGAACGACGCATCCTGCACGTCATGACCCTTGAAGCGGTGGTTGAGTTCCTTCATGATGGCCTGACGCAGCACACCTTCGCCTTTACCGTGGATGAATACTATTTTCTGACCGATATGCTTCATGTTCTGCTGCATCACTTCGGTGAAGCGGTCAATCTGCAGATTGAGTATGTCGGCAGGCGAGAGGCCCGCAGTGGTGTCGAGCAGTTCGGATGCGTGGAGGTCGACAACAATCATCTCGCCTGAGGGTTTCGACGATTTCGACTGCACCGGTGTGTTGCGGCGCTCTTCGCGGGCTTTTTCCTGAATTCCCCGTTTCAGTTGTGCCGGGTCGATTTCGGGCATGTCGTGCTGTACGCGGTCGTTTACGTTTATTTCAAAAGCAATCACGGGACTGTCGAAATACGGGTTCGGCCGGAAGCAGTGCAGACGTGCGAATTTGGTGGCGTCGATTTTGAATTCTACGCTTCCGGGTGCCTTTGCCTCGAAAGCCCGGTCGCGTTTGAAAGCCGCGTACTGCACGCATATGCGGTCGAGGTGGGGCAGGTCGCTCTGGTGAAGGGAGAATGTGAACTCCTGGATATTGGGTTCAATCACACCGTCGTAGCGCGGTGTCCACTCCTTTGTGCCGCTTTCGCGTGTCATCACCGACACGAAGATATAGTAATTTGAATCGTTTACGATGTATGCGTCGAAGTCGCTCTGCGACAGAGCCTTGATTTCGACAGGCTCGAAGCCGAGCACTATGTTGAGCACATTGCCCGTGGCTGTCTCGACAACGGGCAGATGCGTAAGCGCGGTTTCGTCGTCATCAAGTATGGCCGACGGCTTCGGAGCGGCTTTTTTCTTGGGCTCGTCGGCTTCTTTCGAGGGTATTGAAGAGTTTCCGTTGCCGAAAACATGTGAGTTGCCTATTACCACGCATTCGCGCACCGGAACCGGGGTCTCGAATCCTTCGTCGTCGACATACGCTATGCCGTCGGATATGCGCATCACGCGTCCGCCTCCTACGGCGTTGAGATAGCGGACAGTATCACCTACTTTCAGTGCCATTTTGTGTCAGATGCTTAGTTGAAGGCCATGTAGAAAATAAATGTGCCGACCGACACGAACAGGAGCGAGTCGATGCGGTCGAGGATGCCGCCGTGGCCAGGAATGAGATTGCCCGAATCCTTGATGCCGTTGCTGCGTTTCATCAGCGACTCGAAGAGGTCGCCCCATGTCGACAGCAGGCATACCATTACTCCGTAGCCGGTCCAGCCCCAGAGGCCGAAGCCTATTTTTTCGGGAAGAATGAAATAGCAGCCAATGCCTGCGGCGATGCAGAAGAACAGGCCCCCGAAGAAGCCTTCCCATGATTTCTTGGGTGACAGACGCTCGAACAGGCGGTGTCTGCCGATTGACGAGCCAACAAGGAAGGCTCCTGTATCATTGAGCCAAATCATCAGGAACATGGCCAGTATCAGAAGCCAGTTGTAGTTCGTGTCGGAGTATACCGAGAAGCATAGAGCCAGCGGCAGGGCTATATATAGCTGTGCGAGCACAGACCATGCCGTTTTCTGAAAGGCTGCGGCCGATTTGTCGTATAGTGCCAGTGTGAAGCGCAGCAGGGTGTAGCATCCGCATATGATGAGCACGGCTATGAAGAGCCATGAGGGCAGTTCCCACGGAGCTGCGATGCTGATGATTGATGCGGCGGTTATCACGTCTAGTGCGCGCCATGTTTTTTCGGCCCATCCGCGGGCTCCGTTGTCGAGAATCTTCTCGAACTCGGTCACCGCGAGCACGGCGAAGAGTATCATCAGGGCGAGAAACCATATCTTACCGGCGCATATAGCGCCGATAATCAGCCCGGCATATATAATTCCGCTGATAGAGCGGACAAGCAGTTTGTTCATGATTCAGGGTATAGGGGTATCTTTCTTTATATTCATTTTTTTGAATAGTCAAGCATGTCGAAAAACTCCCAGTAGAGCTTTTCGGATGCCGGATGACGCTGCATCTTGTCGCCGAGGGTGAGAATGGTGCGCACGCTCAGGCGTATTGGCATGGGGCCTTCGGCCATCATGCTCTCGCAGCCCGGACGGATTTTACGGAAATACGCCATGGCATCGTCATACCGGTCGGTTTTCAGCAGTGCCACCATATAGGAGTATGCGGCGGCATTGCCTTTGAGGGGCATTGCTTCAAGGAGGGCTTTGTACTGGTATTCCTCCATTTCTTTGGTTACGCGCTGATACATGCGGAGCGAGAACAGCGCTTCGATATAGGCGGCGAAATCGTTCTCGTCGAGTGTCGGAGGATTGTTGCGCTCGAGAATCGCTACCAGCGAGCGTGAGCCTCCGTGAAGCGTAAGAGTGTTTACAACTTCAGAGTATATGTCTGCAGGGAGACTGTCGTTGCCTGTAGCGGCGAAGTATCGGTCGATGAACTCGCCCGCTTCGCGTATGTTGCAAAGGAGCAACTGCCGCAGTACCATGGGATTCTCGGGATGCGCCGTGGCATAGTCCATGAGCGAGTGCACGGCCTTATCGCCCATGCCCGAGCGGATGAGCATGGCGCACTGGCAGTCGAGAATCGGAAAAAGGTCGGGTGATTTCTCTCGTATGCCTTCGAGCATGTCGTAGGCCTCCTTGTAGAGGAAAGGGGCGAATGTGTATACGTCGGAGGCGAGGGAGAGCAGCATGTCGGCATCGTCCTGCGAGAGTGCCGCGGCGTAGTCGAATGTGTTGCGGGCCTCCTCTTCTTTTCCGGCACGGGCCTGTGCACGGAAAAGTCTGTGCCAGTACCCTACGTTGAAAGGTTCCGACTCAATCAGTTCCTCGGCCATGCGTGCCATGAAATCGTTGTCACCGTTTTCGTCGGCGGCATTCATCATCTCGAAGTGGATGATGTCTTTGTTGTCGGTCTTTGTCTTGAGGCGTTCGAGATTCTTCTTGAGCCAGTCGTACTGCCCCAGGTCGAGGGCGAGGTCGCAGAAGCGAATCATTTCCTCGTCGTTGAACGTGCCGTACTGCGTAAGGAGAAATTCCAGAGCTTCCTTGGGCTCGGAGGGCTGCTCTGTCTCCAGTCGGACGATGTCGAAAATCGGACTGAACGTGTCGATATTGTCGTTGATATACTCACCGGCGGCCGGCGACGGCGTGTCGGAGTCGTCAATCGAAGTATCGAGATAGAGCAGGGCGCGCCTCTCCGACAGCGCCTGGCTCTCGGGGTAGAGGCGCGCGCCGCAGAAGAGAACTTCCATCTGTACGTAGTCGTCGTTGAGGTCGCCGGCGTAGTCGTAGACCTCGACGAGTTCATCTTCGTCGAAGAATCTTTCACTTACAGGGCGGCGCAACGATTCACGGAAGCGCTGATATAGCTCTTCCCGGGGATTTTCGTCGTCGCTCATGCTTTCTTCTGTACTTTCTCCCAGGTATCTTTGAGGGCGATAGTGCGGTTGAATACGGGATGTTCGGGTGTCGAGTCGTAGTCAGGTGTGAAGTAGCCGATGCGCTGGAACTGGAATTTGGTTCCGCGTTCGGCATGCTGCATGACGTATGGCTCGAGCTTGGCGCCGGTGACTACCTTGAGCGATTCGGGATTGAGCATCTCGCGGAAGTCGCGCTCTGTCTCGGCTGCGGGGTTCTCCACGTCGAAGAGGCGGTCATAGAGACGCACCTCGGCATCGGTTGCATGGGCCGCCGATACCCAGTGGAGGGTGCCTTTCACCTTGCGGTTGGCTCCGGGCATGCCGCTGAGCGTGTCGGGGTCGTACGAGCAGCGGAGCTCTGTGATGTTGCCCTCGGCATCCTTGATTACCTCGTCGCATTTGATGATGTATGCGCCTTTGAGACGTACTTCTGCGCCGGGTGCGAGACGGAAGAACTTCTTGGGAGGATTTTCCATGAAGTCGTCGCGCTCGATGTAGATTTCGCGCGAGAACGGCATCTCGTGTACGCCGGCTTCGGGGTCTTCCGGATTGTTCTCCATTGTCACGGTCTCGACTTTATCCTCGGGGTAGTTGGTGAGCACCACCTTGAGAGGATTGATTACGGCCATGACGCGTGTGGCGATACGGTTGAGGTCGTCGCGCACGGCGTGTTCGAGGAGGCTTACGCTGTTGAGAGCCTCGTATTTGGTGTAACCGATAGTGTCGATGAAGTTGCGGATTGAAGCAGGGGTGTAGCCGCGTCGGCGCATACCCGAAATGGTCGGCATACGGGGGTCGTCCCAGCCTGCCACGAGGCCTTCTTTGACGAGCTGAAGCAGTTTGCGCTTGCTCATCACGGTGTAGGTGAGGTTGAGACGGTTGAACTCAATCTGACGGGGGCAGTAGCTGTCGTCGGCGAGTTCTTTGACGAAGTATTCGTATAGCGGACGGTGTACTACGAACTCCAGTGTGCAGATAGAGTGGGTGACGCCCTCGAAGTAGTCGCTCTGGCCGTGGGCGAAGTCATACATGGGGTATACTTTCCATGTCGTGCCGGTGCGGTGGTGGGGTGTCTTGATGATGCGGTACATTATGGGGTCGCGGAAGTGCATGTTGGGCGACGCCATGTCGATTTTCGCACGGAGCACACGGGCTCCCTCATCGAATTCGCCTGCGTTCATGCGCATGAAGAGGTCGAGGTTTTCTTCGGGCGTGCGGTTGCGGTAAGGGCTTTCCTCGCCGGGAGCCTGAGGAGTGCCTTTCTGACGGGCGATTTCCTCGCTGGTCTGGTCGTCGACATAAGCTTTGCCCTCCTTGATGAGGCGTACGGCCAAATCGAAGAGCTTGGGGAAATAATCGCTGGCGTAGTACTCGCGGTCACCCCAGTCGAAACCGAGCCAGTGAATGTCTTCGCGAATCGAATCCACATATTCCACGTCTTCCTTCACGGGGTTGGTGTCGTCGAAACGCAGATTGCATGTGCCGCCGAATTTCTCGGCGATGCCAAAGTCCATGCATATGGCTTTTGCATGGCCTATATGGAGGTATCCGTTGGGCTCGGGCGGAAAACGGGTGCTTAGACGTCCGCCGTTTTTGCCGGCCTTGAGGTCGGCCAGCACTTCTTCTTCAACGAAGTTGAGCCCGCGGGGCTCGGTGGCTTCTTTGCCTTCAATTACTTCTGCCATTGTTATATCGTGTTTTTGTATTTATTTCAAATCGTCTTCGCCCAGACGCTTGCGGTAGAAAACGAAATCGCGTCCGAGATATTTCTCGCGTACGACAGGATTCGACGCGAGTTCTTCCGATGTGCCGTGAAAGAGTATGCGGCCCTCGAAGAGAAGATAAGCACGGTCGGTGATGCGGAGTGTTTCCTGGGCGTTGTGGTCGGTGATAAGGATGCCTATGTTTTTGTCTTTGAGTTTGTAAACTATTGCCTGGATGTCTTCCACGGCAATGGGGTCGACGCCGGCGAACGGCTCGTCGAGCATGATGAACCTCGGGTTAATTGCCAGACACCGGGCGATTTCGGTGCGTCGGCGTTCGCCGCCCGAGAGATTGTCGCCGAGATTCTTGCGCACTTTCTGCAGGCGGAACTCGGCTATGAGGCTTTCGAGCTTGTCGCGCTGCTCCTCCTTGCTCATGTCCGTCATCTGCAGCACGGAGCGGATATTGTCCTCCACGCTCATCTTGCGGAAAACAGACGCTTCCTGCGCGAGATAGCCGATGCCGTTGCGTGCGCGCTTGTATACCGGGAACTCAGTTATATCGGTGTCGTTGAGGAAAATACGTCCTTCGTTAGGCTCAATCAGGCCAACGGTCATGTAGAACGTTGTGGTTTTTCCTGCGCCGTTGGGCCCGAGCAGACCCACGATTTCGCCCTGCGTCACTTCAATCGACACATGGTTTGCCACGGTGCGTTTGCCGTATTTCTTTACGAGATTGTCGGTGCGCAGCGTGCTTGTTTCGGGTGCTGTCAGTGCTGGAGCGACGTCCTCGGCCACGTCGACGATAATCGTCTCTTTCTGATTCTCCTTCGGGATGCTTTCCGCAGCAGTGCGGTCAGTAAGCATGTCAAGCTGACCGGAGGTATTTCCTTCGGTAAATGGCGAGGGAATGTCGCGGGAGGTTTCTTCCTGTGATTTGAAACGCGATAGCAGTCCCATCAGCAGCCGGTGTTTATGCCGCGTGCCTTGTTGCGGTGCAGGCGGCTTTCGATGTAGTCGGTAAGGAGATTGATAGCCACGGTGTTGCTTCCGCCCTGAGGCACAATGAGGTCGGCGAAACGCTTCGACGGCTCGATGTATTGCATGTGCATGGGCTTGAGCACCTCTTCATAGCGGTCAATTACAATCTGAGGTGTCCGGCCGCGTTCGATGCAGTCGCGGGCGATGACGCGTATAAGGCGGTCGTCGGCATCTGCGTCGACAAACACCTTTATATCAAGCATATTGCGCAGGGTTGGGTCAGTAAGGACAAGAATTCCCTCGACAATCACCACATCCGCAGGTTTTACCTCTACAGTCTCGGACTGACGCGTGCAGGTGAGGTAGGAGTAGGTTGGCATCTGAATGGTGTCACCGTTCTTGAGGTGTTTCAGATGGTCGACCAGAAGCGACCATTCAATGGCATTCGGCTCGTCGAAGTTTATTTTGGAGCGTTCCTCCGGTGGCACATGACTCGAATCCTTGTAGTAGGAATCCTGAGGCATCACGGCCACTTCCCCTGCAGGAAAGCTGTTGATGATTTTATTTACGACGGTGGTTTTGCCTGAACCTGTGCCGCCGGCTATGCCGATTACTAACATGTGTATCTTTGACGTGAGTGAGTCTCAATATTCGGGTTCTCGGAAGTCTTCCTTTCCGAAGCCACGAAGTTACGCATTTTTGCCCAAATGACAAAATCCGATGAAAAGTGGGGCACGAAGTCGCAGATTAAACAGGCAAGTGCGAAATTAGGAAAAATGTTTGAAGAATTGTATT